>CAZSYU010000003.1:32240-58760 GCA_964611345.1 uncultured Pseudomonadales bacterium | reverse complement strand
TGCTTAAAAATGCCGTCAGCTGCTTCAGGACGATGCCGCGGCTGACATCTCTTGCGCCAGGTTGATGTCGAGCATCGTGATGCCACCAGAATCGTGGGTGGTCAGATCAACCTCAACGCGGTTGTAGACATTGAACCACTCAGGGTGATGATTCATGCGCTCGGCAATGAGTGCCATCTTCGTCATGAAGCCGAAGGCCGCGACAAAATCATCAAACTTGAAACTGGCGTGCAGCTTGTCGTTTTTAACCTGCCAGGGACTGCCCAGCGTGGTAAGTGCCTCTTGCAGTTCTGTTGGATTGAGTTGTTCTCGTTTCATGTCCTGGTCTGCCCTTAAACGTGCTTTCGAACCCGATATGGGTGTAGCAGGTTCGCTTCGATTGCGAATTTGTGCAAGATAGAGGGCAGAACTATAAGTCTAATGGCTGGAGGGGCCCCATGAATTTTGAATTTTCGGAAGAACAGAAGCTGCTGCGCGATCAGGCGCACGGGTTTCTGGCGGAGAACTGCGCGCCTGAGGTAGTGCGGGGTGTGCTCGACGGCAACGAAACCTGGGCGAGTTCGCTGTGGCAGAAGATCGTAGAGATGGGCTGGACGGCGACGGTTATTCCTGAGGAATTCGGCGGACTCGGGCTGTCCCACCTGGAGCTGGTTGTGATTGCCGAGGAACTCGGCCGCTGTGCAGCCCCGGTACCCTTCTCGTCGTCTGTGTATCTGGCTACCGAAGCGATTCTTGCTGCGGGTTCCCAGGCACAGAAAGAGCAGTGGTTGCCAAAACTTGCCGCAGGCGAGGTGATTGGTTGTCTGGGTTACGCCGAGGCTGCGGGCCAAACCACAGCCAAGTCGCTGACTGCGAAGGTTGAGGGCGGCAAACTTACCGGGCACAAAACCGTGGTGGCTGACGCACAAATTGCCCAGGTGATGGTGGTGGCTGCAGCCAGTTCAGCAGGGGATGGCGCGTCGTTGTATCTGGTAGAGCTGAATGATCCCAATGTGGTCATTGAGGAAGTTGCCACTCTTGATCCTACGCGGCCACACGCCAACGTGACCTTCAACGGCGCACAAGCAGAATTGTTAGGCGGCGAGGGACGTGGCTGGACCCAACTTGAGACGCTGCTTGATCGCGCAGCAGTGTTGTTCGCCTGGGAGCAACTCGGCGGATCAGAGGCTTGCCTTGAAATGGCGAAAAACTACGCCATGGGTCGGTACGCTTTCGGCCGTGCCATTGCTTCTTATCAGGCGATCAAGCACAAGCTTGCGGATATGTACGTCAAAAACACCCTGGCGCGCTCTAACGCCTACTACGGCGCCTGGGCATTAGCGACCAATGCAGCAGAACTGCCACTCGCCGCGGCAACGGCTCGAGTGGGCAGTACCCAGGCGTATTACTTTTCGTCGAAAGAGAATATTCAGACGCACGGCGGCATGGGTTACACCTGGGAGTTCGACTGCCAGTTTTATTATCGGCGCTCGAAATTGCTGGCAGTGGCCATTGGCAGTGAAACCGTGTGGCAAGAAAAACTGTTGCGCGCGGCAGAACAAACTAACGCGGCCTAACTCCGTAAAACCAAAACGAAATACAAGAACACAAAGAGAACGATTATGGATTTCGAAGAAACAGCGGCGGAAGCAAGTTTTCGCGAAGAAGCGCGGAGCTGGTTGAGTGCAAACGCACCCCGCGAAGAAGAACTGGCGGGCATGAAAGATCTGGAGCGCGCGAAGTTTTGGCAGAAGCGTAAAGCGGAAGCCGGTTGGGCCTGTATTCGCTGGCCCAAAGAGTTTGGTGGTCGCGAAGCCAGCGCCATCGAGAATGTGATTTTGGGTCAGGAAGAGGCCAAGCTCGATTTGCCCGATACTTCCTGCTTTTCGATTGGCCAGGGCATGGCGGCGCCGACGCTGATGTCGTGGGCTGACAAAGACGCGCAACAGCGTTTTATCCCGCGTCTTGCCAGCGGCGAAGACATCTGGTGCCAGCTGTTTAGCGAACCTGCGGGTGGTTCCGACCTTGCGGCACTGCGCACCAAGGCCGAGCGCGACGGCGACGATTGGGTGATTAACGGCCAAAAAATCTGGACCTCTGGCGCACACTACTCAGACTTTGGCATTTTGGTGGTGCGCACCGACCCTAACGTTGCCAAACACGCCGGTTTGACCTACTTCTATCTGGACATGAAGAGTCCAGGGGTAGAGATCAAACCCATTCGCCAGATTTCCGGGGGCTCTGGGTTTAACGAGGTGTATTTCACCGACGTGCGTATTCCCGACTCTCAGCGCATGGGTAACGTGGGCCAGGGTTGGCAGGTGGCATTGACCACGCTTATGAATGAGCGCGCTAGCATCGGTTCTGGTGGCGGTGGGGTGAAGTTTGAGGTGTTGCGGGAGTTGGCTGCATCGGTAAACATCGGTGATCGCCCTGCCATAGAAGATTCCTCAGTGCGCGCCAAGCTTGCCAGTTGGTACGTGGAAGAAGCGGGGTTGAAATACACCTCATTTCGTACGCTGTCTGCAATCTCCAAGGGCGAGCTGCCGGGGCCTGAAAACTCCATTGGCAAGCTCGTGGGGGCGCGTAAGACGCAAGATATGTCAGCCTTTGCTATCGACCTGTTAGAACAGCAAGGCATCGTTCGCGATGCCGAGTTCGAAGCCAAGTTTGGTTCGCTGTTCCAGGACAGTTATATGGCTATTCCGGGCCTGCGCATCGCCGGGGGTACCGACGAGATCATGGCAAATATCATCGCAGAGCGTGTGCTGGGCTTGCCGCAAGAGCCAAGGGCAGACAAGGGAATTCCGTTTAGCGAAGTGCCTACCGGTAACTAACCGCGCCTCCGCGGGCGGTTAGACGGTTAGACTAGCGGTTGCCTACCCAGCGACGCTCGCTCGCGAGCCGTTCGAGGTAGGCCGCGTATTCAAAATCATCGATGCGGCCATTAGCATCGGTGTCGAGATCGTCAAAGCTCGAATTTTGATTGAGCTGCGCGCCAATCTCGGCTCTGCTCAGGCGGCCATCCCGGTTGGTGTCGACATTTTTGAAGTTTGGAATAACGCTTCCTCGTCTTGTCGAGCGATTTTCTGACCGGCCGGAAGCCCGCGTGCGGCGCATCGGACCGTTTACCATTTCTAGCTTGCCGTTTTCGTAAGTGGCCTTTCTGTTGCCTGCCGTGATCGTTGCGCTGCCTGTTGTTGACAACACCGAGCCTGTACTGGAAGTGTCTCCTTGTGAGCCATTGTCTTGTGAGCCATTGTCTTGTGAGCCATTGTCTTGTGAGCCATTGTCCGCCGAGCTGCTGCTGCCTGCTGCTCTTACGTCCGCGGCACTGGGGTAGTTGTCAGCGTTGAAGCGGTGGGCTACTTCGAGATCGTCGGTGCGCAGCACCATGGGTTCGCCTCCGGCAACGGTCGCTAGCGCATTGGCATCAACCGCTATGAGGCTGTTCTCAACAAGAAAGCTACCGATCGAGATCACCACAAAGGACACCTGACCGCTGGTCGGATCGATCGCCAGATCTTCCACATTGCCGAGTCGTTCGCCGGCATCGGTAACCACTGGATGACCGATAAGCTGCGAGCTGGATGTGGTGTTGGCCCAGACACTGTTGGTCGACAACACAAGCGTTGCCGCAGTGGCGAAGAGTGCGGCCGCTTTGGACAGGGTGCCGAAGCGGGTGAAGACGGTGTTTCGGTTGCTATTTTTCATTCGAAACAGGCTAGAGTCCTGCGGTCCCGGCGGCAAGGTTTTTTCAAGGTACCTGACAAAGTCATTACTTTTATACAGCTGTTAGCGTGCCGATTCGGGTCGGTTAGCTCTCGATAAACGCTTGATTTGTGTAAACTTTGGCACCTCCCAGGCAGTAAAGAGTCGATCGCACGCTTATGAGCGCCTTGCCCGACACCGTCAATTCTCATGCGCCCGAGCCGCTGGCCCTGCCCGAGGCAGCGCTCAGCGATGTTGTGGTCATTGGCGGTGGGCCAGGTGGCAGCACTATTGCGACCTTGTTGGCCGACGCTGGCCACAGTGTTGTGCAACTCGAAAAGGCGCAGCACCCGCGCTTTCACATTGGCGAATCTCTGTTGCCCAACAACCTGCCAATTCTTGAGCGGCTTGGGGTTCTCGATGAAGTTAAAGCGATGGGCGTACGCAAGGCAGGCGCAGACTTTACCTGCGAGGTAGATGGCGAAAGCAGTGTTGTGCAAACCTTTCGCTTTGACCGTGCCCTTGGTGATTCACCGTCTCACGCTTTTGAAATTACGCGTTCGCAGTTTGATGAGTTGCTGTTTAACAATGCCCGCGCGCATGGCGTAAAAACGTTCGAGCGCTGCACGGTAAAACAGGTTGAAGAACGCGATGCCGACGGATTGCTGCACGTTACCTGTGAGAATGGTGTTGGAGAAACAGCCCGAGTGCCGGCGCGCTTTGTGGTTGACGCTTCGGGCCGTGACAGTTTCATGGCAAAAAAGAATCGCTGGCAGAAGAAAAACACCAAACACGCAAGTGCTGCGATATTTGGCCACTTCACTGGAGTGCCTTATCGCGCAGGCGAAGACGCTGGCAACATCAGCATCTATTGGTTCGATCAGGGCTGGATTTGGATGATCCCTCTGCAGAACGGCCGTATGAGCGTGGGGGCGGTCTGTTGGCCTGACTATTTGAAACTGCGGGATACCGATAACGAGACTTTTTTGCGGCAAACGCTGGCGCGCTCCCAGGCCGCAGGTGAGCGCATGAAGGACGCCGTGGCGGTTGAGCCCGTTCGGGCCACCGGCAACTATTCCTATCGCTCCGAGCGTCTGTGCGGTGACGGCTATTTGCTGGTGGGCGATGCCTACGCCTTTGTTGACCCGGTGTTTTCGAGTGGCGTGTATCTCGCGATGAGTAGCGCGGAACGCGCGGTGGCGGTGGTTAATGCCTCGCTCACCGAAGGCGGGTTGGCCTACACCCGAGCGGCACGGTCTTACGAGCGCGCTGTAACCAGCAAGATCGCCTCCTTTACCTGGTTTATTTATCGCTTTACCACGCCCACCATGCGCGATCTGTTTCGCTTCCCGCGCAACGATTGGCAAATTGAGCAGTCGGTGATTTCTATGCTGGCTGGCAATGGCGATGGCTCCAGTGCAATTCGCAAACGCATATTGGCGTTCCGCGGTATCTATCAGGCGAATCGACTATTGCGCTTGCCAGAAACCTATCGTGCCTGGCGCCGTCGACGCCGCAACGCGAAACTAAAGTTCAAAGACGAACAGATCATGGTGTAGGGCTTGCGCGGCGTTCGTGCTTACGCTGTTGTTGAATGACAGCTCCTCACGCAGATTTTGACCCTCTATCGGCATCCTTCGCGCGTGATCCGTATCTTTCGTACCGTCGGTTGCGCGAGACCGAAGGGCTTCAGTGGTACGAGCCGCACTCAATGTTTTTGGTGGCGCGCTTCGACGATGTGACTGCGCTGGTTAAAGATCGATCGATGCTGCGCACACTGGATACGTTGCATACGCCTGAACAAATCGCAGAACAAAAGCGCCGTGACAACTGGCACGACATGCCACACCACGCCCGATTTGTGCAATTCAGCATGCTGGATAGCGATGGTGAGGTGCACGATCGATTGCGCGCACAGGTGTTTCAGTTTTTTGGCCCGGCGCCGATCGCGAGGTTACGTGACCGTCTTGCGCCACACATTGAATCCCTGGTGGATGACGCGCTGCAATTGGGTGAGTTTGACTTCATTGCAGATCTCGCGGCGCACATACCCGGCTATACCATTGGCATGCTCATGGGCGTGCCGCTGGCGGACTGCGCACAGATTCGGCGCTGGTCAGAAGACATTGTGCAGTTTTTTGATGTGGATCGAACTGCTGCCAAAAAGCAGCTCGCCGAGGAATCGACTCGGGCGTTTTATGAGTATTTGCAAACGCTTGTTGGTGAACGCAGTCATGCACCACGAGATGATTTGCTCAGCAGACTTATCGAAGTAGAAACTGCCGGTCACATCAATCACGATGAACTCTACTCGACCTGCATGCTTATTGTGATGGCCGGGCACGGGTCAACCCTAGATGTTATGGGTACGGGTATGTACAGCCTGCTTAGTCACCCAGAGCAGCTGCAAAAACTCCGGGGCGATCCCGCACTGATGAAAACCGCGATTCAGGAGATGTTTCGGTTCGAATCACCACTGCCATTTTTTCATCGCTACGCTACTGCTGAGTTAGAGTTTAACGATCAACAGTTTCCAGCGGGTTCGCGTTTTGGTTTGCTGTATGGCGCGGCTAATCGAGACACGGACGTGTTTCCTGACGCTGATACGTTTGACGTTGCGCGCTGGCCCAACCGCCATCTGGCGTTTGGCGGTGGCGCGCACTTTTGTCTGGGCAACCATCTGGCCCGGCTTAGTATGGATATTCTGTTCTCTGCTCTGCTTGCCAAGACGCAGACGATTGTCTGTTCTCGTGGTGAGCCAGAGTACAAGACCGGTCTATCGGTTAGAGGGCTTAAGTCACTGCACGTTAAGGTGCAGGCGCTCTGACTTACTGGTTGCGTAAGTCCTTCCGCAGAATCTTGCCAGATGCACTTTTTGGGATTGCCTCGATCACTTCAAACTGTTTGATTTGCTTGTAGCTCACCAGGTTTTCACTCACCAACGCCTGAATTTCCTCGAGCGTTATGGTCTCGCCCGGTGGGGTGGTGACAAAGGCCTTTGGAATCTCTCCGGCTTCGTCGTCGGGCACGCCAATCACCGCAACGTCAGCAATTTTTGGATGGGTGATGAGCAAGGCCTCGAGTTCGGCGGGCGCCACCTGAAAGCCCTTGAATTTGATCAGCTCTTTCATGCGATCGACAATCGACATGTGGGCATGCTCGTCGATAATGCCAATGTCGCCAGTGTGCAACCAACCCTCATCGTCGATGGTTTCAGCGGTTGCCGCTGCGTTGTTTAAGTAGCCAAGCATGACCTGAGGGCCGCGCACCCACACCTCGCCGCGTTCGCCCACGGGCTGATCTGCTCCGGTTTCCGGGTCGACTATGCGGGTTTCGGTGTTAGAAACGGTCACGCCGCTGGTTCCGGGGCGATAGTCACCTTCGGGTGTGGAATGACTCACCGGGCTTAGTTCGGTCATGCCAAAGCCTTGCACCACTTCGCAGCCCAGTCGCGCAGCAGCAGCGGCGGCAAGTTCTGCACCTAACGGAGCCGCGCCGGAGAAGACCTGGCGAATGGATGAGGTGTCATAGTCGTCGACGACCGGCGCGTTAGCAAGACCGAGGATCATCGGTGGCACGGCAAAGAAGCGCGTGATCTTTAGTTCTTGCACGGCCTGCAATGCCTCGACCATGTCGAAGCGCGGCATGGTGATGGCGGTAACGCCATTGGCGAGTAGCCCGTTCATTAACACTTGCATGCCGTAGATATGAAAGAACGGCAAGGCGGCGAGTGCCACCTCGTTGTCTGTGTAAATAATCGCGTGCTGGCATTGCTCGATGTTTGCGACCAGATTTTTGTGCGAGAGCATGACGCCCTTGGGTAGTCCGGTGGTGCCCGAAGAGTAAGGCAGCACAACGGTGTGGGTCGCAAGATCAACCGGCACTTGCTCAATGGGTTCGGCGAAGATATCAGCCATAGCAGTGGTGCCGGGGAGGGCGTCGCCAATAACAACAATTTCTGCAACAGAAGTGTCCTTTATGGCCTCGAGCGCCGTTTCGACAAACATGCCAATGGTGAACAGTATCGATGCGCCTGAATCGTTGAGCTGATGGCGAACTTCCTTTGCGCCATAGGTTGGATTGATAGTACTAACCGCAGCCCCTGCAACCGCAACGCCATGAAAAACGATGGCGTACTCAGGCAAGTTAGGCGCCATGAGACCAACAATCTTGCCTGGTGCAATGCCACGCTGCGCCAGCCCCCCGGCCAGCGAATGGATCGCCTTGCTCAGTTCGGCATAGGTGTAGGAGCTTGTGCCCGCGGCATCGCGGATGGCTACCCGATCGGCCAGCTCAGTTGCGCGACGTAAAATGTGTGCGGTGATGGTAACCGCAGGAATGTCCACCTCGGGTAGGGGGCTTTTGTGAATAATTGGTGTCATATGATTCTCGTTTAGGTGCTGTATCTTCGCAGGATTAGCGACGTGTTGATGCCGCCAAACGCAAAATTATTACTCATTACGTAATCGGTTGTTATCTCCCGGCCATCGCCGGTCAGGTAATCAAGTTTTGCGCAGTTCGGATTTTGCAGATTAAGTGTTGGGGCGAACCAGCCGTCCCGCATCATCATGAGTGCGGCCCAGGCTTCGAGTGAGCCACAGGCGCCCAGAGTATGGCCAATGTGACCCTTCAATGAGGCGACGGGTACGTTGTCCATGACTTCTAGCAGTGCTTCTGCCTCTGCAGCATCGCCATACTCTGTCGCCGTAGCATGAGCGCTGACATAGCCGATATCACTGGCGTTAAGGTGTGCCGATTCGAGAGCCATTGCAATGCAGCGGGTCTGGGTGGCTGCTTGTGGTCTTGTGATATGGGCGCCATCTGCATTGGTGGCAAAACCAACCACTTCGCCAAGAATGTTGGCCCCGCGGATGCGGGCGTGTTCGAGCTCTTCCAGCACAAAAGTACAGGCACCTTCTCCCAACACCAGCCCGTCGCGCTCGGCGTCGAAGGGGCGGGATGCAGTGGCTGGAGAGTTGTTGCTTTTACTGGTGGCGAGCAACGAGTCGAATACAGCACTGTGAATGGCTGTGAGTTCGTCAGCACCGCCTGCCAGCATTAACGTTTGTTGCCCGGCTTTTATCGCCTCAAAGGCGTAGCCGATGGCCTGGCTTGATGCCGTGCAGGCGGTGGTGGTGGTGATGACGCGCCCGGTGAGTCCAAAAAATACGCCGATGTTCACGGGTGCGGTGTGGGTCATCGCGCGGATATAGCTGGTGGACTTCAGTTCGGCGGTGGTTTGGTCATTCAGCAGGCCAAAAAATTCCTGCATGCCCTCGACACTGCCCTGGGCGGAGCCATAGGCCACCCCGGCCTGGCCACTGGTGAGTATCTCGTCACCCTTGGCAATACCCGCCTGTTCGAGTGCGAGTTCGCTGGCCCGTACCGCAAGTTGGGCCACGCGGCCCATACTGCGTAACACACGCCGTCGGTAGTGGGCGGGAGGGCTAAACTCGCAGGGCGCTGCCATGTGGCATACCAGGCCTTCGATGCGTTCCCACTCGGGCATGTGCTCGATACCACAACGTCCTTCCCGAAGGGCTTGTCGAACGCTCGGCCAGTCGTGACCCAGCGGCGAGATACTGCCGACGCCAGTAATGACTACTCTATTCTCCATGCCTTAAGTTACTCCCTTAACCCGCCAGTCCGCCATCCACGCCGATAACCTGACGGGTGATATAACTCGCATCCGCCGAACACAGAAACGCGACGAGTCCGGCAACCTCATCAACCTGGCCCAGCCTGCGGAGGGGAATCGCGTTCTTTATAAATTCAACGGGAGCGCCCTCGGCCATGTCGGTGTCGATGAGCCCCGGCGCCACGCAGTTGACGGTGATGTTGCGCTTGGCCATTTCCAGCGCCAGAGATTTTGCAGCGCCAATCAGGCCGGCCTTGGAGGCAGCGTAGTTGGTTTGACCGCGATTGCCGATGAGTCCGGCAACCGAGGTCATCACTACAATTCGACCGGGCTTGCGGCGACGTACCATCGGCATGATGCAAGGCTGAATGACGTTGTAAAAACCGTCTAGGTTAGTGCGCAGCACCGCGTCCCAGTCGTCGCCAGTCATCATTGGCAGTGCTTGATCGCGACTGATTCCAGCATTCAGGACGATGCCGTAGTAGGTGCCGTGAGTTTGCATGTCGTGCTCTAGGGCGCTGGCGGCGGCGGTGCGGTCAGATACATCAAAGCCGAGGGTTCTTGCGCGGCCACCTGCTGCTTCTATGCTGGCTACACAATCGCGCGCCTGGGCCTCGTTGTTGTTGTAGTGCACCACCACGGCATAGCCCTGCGCGGCCAGGCGCTGTGCTATTGCCCGGCCAATACCGCGACTGGCACCCGTAACCAATATGCAGTCGTCGGTCTGTTGAGTTGGGCGGGAGTTTGGCTGGGTCAATTTGGTTGGTCCGAGGCTTGTGTTTCTGATAACCGGTTGGGGTCCGGAAGGTATACAGAAAGATCGCCTTGCGCAAAAGGTTGCGCGTCAAACAAAAATTCTTCCAGGTCAGACAGATTGCCGGGTTTTGAGAGCTCACTTGAGGCCACACAATGAATGGCGCCGCGAAACTTCACCAGACCTGCTTCGGCAAGCGCGCTGCTTGGTGTTATGTCGATCAACAGGGTCTGGTCCAGCGGGAAAAACCCCTGTTCACAACTATAGTTGCGGCTGCCGATTAACATGCCCGGGCGCGGGGTTGGTGTCTCGGTGCGCGCGTTGCCGAGCAGCAAGCGAGCGCTGAAAAACGCAGCCGCAGCTTGTCCAAGGTATTCCAACCCTATGCAGGCCGGAACACCGGCCACTGTACTAAACGGTGCTTGCCTCGTGAGCGTGGTGCTGGCCAATAGACGCTCGGCGCTGGCGGCGATCACTCGATCGAGCAACTGTATGGGCGGTCGATGCGGAACAAGCGAGTCCATTGACACATTCACGTCTATGGGCCGCAGGCTGCTCACTTAGTTCGTGCTGCTATCAATCAGTGAATCTATGCGCGCTATTAGCTTCTCGGGCGAACCGATGATGAGCAGTTCGTTCGACGTTGGCAGGCCCGCCTGCATGCCCACCGGCACCTGTACGGTCCAGGCTTCATTGACGAGCGTGCCATCGGCCTTGTGCACCTGGTAGTAAATTCGCAGGCGAAACTCCCATTCTACTAATTGCGCGCTGATGCTGATGACGTCATCGTAAGCCACGCTACCGACGTAGCGAGAGCGGGTGTCAACAATGGGCCAGAACTGCCCGATGGCTTCCATGCTGCGATAAGCGAAGTCGAGCTTGCCGAGCAACGCAACGCGCGCCGCATCGTAGTAGCGAAAGTAGTTGCCGTGCCAGGCCATGCCAGTGGGGTCTGCGTCTTGAAAGGGTACGGTGAGTTGCACGCTCGCGCGCAGGGCGCTGTGCTCTGGCCACTTTTTATCCCACAGTGCGCGACGGGCTTTTTTTGGTTTACTACTCTTGTCCACTGCGGTTTTTTTGTCAGTCATTGGTTCGGCCTTTTGCCAGCTTGGCTAACGGTACTCTTACCAGTGCGCTCAGCAGCAGAACAATGTGCATCCCAGCCATGCGCACATTGTCGCGGCCCATGCGAAAGTGTGAGGCGCCTTCTTTTGGATACACTACCTGTGTATCGATGAATTGCACATCTATGTTCGCCCAGCACGCGCGCACGAGCAGTTCGGTATCCATTTCCATTCTTGTTCGGTAGGCGCACGCCTGCGCCAGAGGTAGGGTGAGATCGATCGGGTAGACCCGCAAGCCACACATGGCGTCGCGCAAGCCAAGGTTGCCCGCTTCCAGACGGGCAAGCACATTGGTGATCTCGCGCCCGTAGAGGCGTGCCGGTGGTATGTCATCGCCAAACTGGGGCGCACCCGAAAAGATGGCTCGGGGACGGCGCGCAGACTCGGCAGCGATGCGGGCAACGTCGGCAGGGTCGTGCTGACCGTCGGCGTCCACCAGAACGATATGGGAATAGCCCTGCGCTTTGGCGGCGAGCAACCCGGTGGTTGTGGCTGCACCCTTACCACCGTTGGATGGCCGCGTAACCAGCGTGACCCAGGAGTATTGAGCGAGTAGCGTTTTGAGCGCAGCCAGACACTCTGCACCACTGCCATCATCGACCACGACCAACGGGATATTGGCACTCGCGAGCTGTGGTAAAAAACGCTCAAGTTGGGGCACGTGGCGATAATGCGGAATAACGATGCACCGGGAGCTAGTCACGATAGCGTAGCCACAGCGAGGTGAGTTCTGCACTGGCAGAACTCAGTGTTAACTTGATCTGGGTTTCTCTTGTCAGCTGCAGTCGCATCAGAGTGTCGGGTAACACTGGAGCCTTGAACTTAACTCGCGCGGTGCCGACAAACGCGGTGTCAGCCGCGTACTGGGGCCAAATGAGATTAGCCAACTGAATGCCCCAGTGCAGTTGCATAACACCAGGCAATATTGGCTGGTCGGGAAAGTGCCCAGCAAAAGCAGGCATGTCTGGTGTTACCCACAGCAGGCTGGTAGCGGTGTTATCCGTAATCTGCAAATCCAGCCACCAGGGTTGGCCGCAATCTTGCGGTATCGTGGCGGCGGGCAGCCTGCCAGCGTAGATGTGTCGCCAGCTTGCCCTGGTGACGGGCAAGGCTCGATCGAGCGTCGGTGATTGCCCACGTTCGAAGGCCGCTGTGCAGTCAGCAGTAGAAACGATCTCGAATGCACGTGCGTTCACGACAGCTCACCTTCGTGCTTGCGCTGATAGAAGGGCCGGTAGATGAACTCGCCGAGCAATATTACGCCGGCCAGGGCATAGCTGATGAGACCATTGTAGAGAGACCAGGTTGCTGTGCTGGCGGACATCGCCGTTGCCCCTGCAGCGACTGTGTTGCCGACAAAGAACGTAAGCCAAACCATGGTCAGTCTGTTCATGTAGGTGCGTTGCGCCACGCTCGGTACGAGTCCCTCGGTGTCAAAGGGGATTCGATCTCGTAGCCGGGCGGGTAAGCCGGCGCGGGATTTGTTAATCGCGTTTAGCAGGCGTTCGATGGCGCTTGGTGGAGTCATGAGAGTGTAGCCACACCACAGGGCACCGCAGCTGCTCAACACAACGGGATACAGCTTGATGGCGCTGGTGTCCTCAAGCACAAGGGTGGCAACACAGAGTGCACCAATGGCGACTGCCCCCAGCACAAGAGCGCGGCGAGAGATCTGGGTTGCCAGCAACAGGCGGGCGCCCGAAATCAGCGCAAACAGTCCTGCGAGTGCGAGCGGGCTCAGCCTGTCAATGAGGAAGTAGACCGCGAGGGGATATGCCAGTAGAGCCAGTGCCAGCAGAAGTCGCAAGTGTTAGTGGGCCTCTACGAGCGCCACAACATCACCGACGGTGCGGACAGACTTTAGCTCGTCCGCCGGCAGTTGTTTGCCGGTGAGCTCACGTAGCCTTGCGAGCATGTCAATGGCGTCGATGCTGTCGATATCAAGATCTTCGAACAGATGCGCATCGAGTGTGATGGTCTCGGGCGTGATTTCGAACTCGTCAGCAAGGAGGCGACTTAGCTGTTGGAGCGTATCTTGCGTGGTGCTGGCCGAAAGAGTATCTGACATGGTGAAGTGGGATTGGCTAATAAAGGGCCTAGTTTCCCATACCCGGGCCGGATAGTCGTTCAACAAAATGGTCTATCCAGCCTTGATTGATGCGCCTACGGTGCTGTTTGTGTTGGGTGCGCGTGGAGAGGCCTTCCGCCTGCGCAATGAGCGGTGCAATGAGGGGGTCAATGGTGGGGCCAATTTCGAGTCGAAACGCCATGATGTTAGGTGGCAGGCGATACCAGGGATGGCCTTTGCTGAGATAACTTTCCTGGTAGTGAATGACAACCGGCAACGTGTGGGCCCCGGTTCGCCTGGCCAGTTCCGCAGCCCCCAGACGGAATTGTAGATCGGGTATGGCATTGGACGGTGCCTCACCGGTCGCCTGAGCTGGCGCTGTGCGGGTGCCCTCCGGGAAGATCAACAGGTGTTCACCGACAGCCAGGCGAGCTTGTCCCTCTGTGAGCATCACTTCCGGGTCACTGTTTGGCAGGTAGTCGAGGTGGCGGATGAGCAATGTGAACAGGGGGTTATAGTGCAGATTGCCCTTCAGTACGCAGCACAGGTCGGGTAGCGCAGCACTGATGAGCAGAACGTCGATCAGGCTGGGATGGTTGGCGATAACCAGTAGTGGCGTCTTGGTATCCGCCCCCGAACCCGGCGCGCGGCGGTCATCCACCTCAACCCGGATGAGTAGCAGGCTTGTTGTTAGACCAATCCAAAGCTTTGCGCCCCGGTGCAGCGCGCTGCGCAACCAACGCGTTCGTTGTTTGTCGGCACGAAACAGCAGCATCGATAGCGGTACGAACAGCAGCAGGAGCAGACTGCCGAGGACAAACAACGGATAGCTGAGCACTGCAGCGATGTGCTGCCACACCCGCCAGGTCCAGAATTTAAGCGTGCTCGAGTTCGGCGTGGGTGTAACCTGTGCGGAGGGCGCTGTCTGGGGTATTGTTGGGGCGATCTTTTCCACGGAATGTCAGGTGCCTGAAACCAAGTGTGTGCCAAGTATGTAAATGAATCGGCTGACTGGCGGCCGAGTATAGTCGACATAGGCGGCTTCGGTGCATCCTACCGCGCTTGCCGTTAGGCTAGCGAACACACCCCGCCAAATCGTTGGTTACAGGATCACTTTGACATTCGCGAGCGTCACCACAGGCCCTAACAACTGCATACCTGCTAACGCTGTCTGTGAAGGACAGATAACGACAGCAGGATTGGGTTGGACGCTGTGGAGCGACTACCCCGCGCGGGCTGAGCAACCCCTCAAGAGGGCGCAACAGTCAGCCTCCCTCACTCGGGCACTGAGCTTGCTCGGAGGATCCTGGGTGTCAGCCGCTGGACTGGCAAGCGGGTGGGAGGTGCAGCTATGTGCAGGTAGTGCGCCAAGACTTATAAGCTCAGCAGAAAATTGCGAAAGCGCTGCACCGACGCTTGCGCTGTCGCACAGTGGCAACCTGCTGTTGGCCGCTGCGGCTGAACCGGGGCACCAGCTTGGGGTAGATGTTGAGCGCCTGCGTGACCGGGATTTTCAGCGCCTAGAAACTCATATGGATTGGCGTGCGGCGGACCAGCTGTTACCTGGCAGCGTGCAGGAAATAGAGCGAAAGTTGTTGTTTTATCGACGCTGGACTCTGGCGGAATCGCTGTACAAGGCGCTGGGTATCGTTAACCTAGAGTGTTTTACAGCACTTGAGAATCTCGCACCGCAGAATATCACCGCGTGGGACACAGGCTGGCGGCGTACTAGTGTCCGCGCGCATAGCTGGGACGTTCGCTGGTGGCGGGTAGGTGCGTTGCAACAAGCGGCGCTGGTTTGTCTGCTGCGGGGCGTTGGTGACAGGCCAGCCGGTGATGACAGTCGTGGCAGTGCGCTATGAACAAGTATGAACAAGAATAACCAGGGACGCGGGTTAAGGCCGTTTTGATGAGCCCAGACGATGGCACAAATGCAATGGAGGAGTTCGGGAACGCCGCAGGTGCGCCACTGGCACCCATTGCCGTTGCTGCCTACACCCTCACCAGCGCTCTGGGTGCTGGCCTTGGGAACATGCGGGAGTCGCTGCGCGCCGACCGTGGTGGCCTCTCTCCAGAGCCCTGGCCAGACTGCGCTGTTGACTGCCAGCTTGGTCGTGTCGATTTGGGCGCCGAATCGGCACCGGCGGCGCAAATAGCAGCTGAGCGCGACAGTCGCAACAATCGCACAATAGCCCTCGCTCTCGAACAAGATGACTTTTGCCAGAGTGTCGTCGCGGCCATTGCCCGATTTGGTGCGCCCCGCGTGGGTCTGGTGATGGGCACCAGCACATCCAGCATCGATCGGACAGAAACCGCCTACAAGGCATTGGATGCGGCCGAGCGTTTTCCACTCGATATGCGCCAGCCGCTGACCCATAACCCGCACGCGCCCGGAGACTTTGTTGCCGCGCAACTGGGGATTGGCGGGCCGCGTCTCACCATAAGCGCGGCCTGCGCATCGAGCGCCAAAGTATTCGCAACCGCCCAGCGCTGGCTGCATCAGGGCCTGGTTGACGCCGTTGTGGTGGGTGGCGCGGACAGCCTCTGCCTGAGTGTGATTTATGGTTTTCACTCGTTGCAGCTCGTGGCACCGGAGGCTTGTCGGCCGTTTGACATCAACCGCAGCGGAATCAGCCTTGGCGAGGCTGCCGGGTTTGCCTTACTCACTGCTGATCTCAGCCAGGGCGAGTGCCAACTGTTGGGCACCGGAGAAAGCTGTGATGCGTACCATATGTCGAGTGCCCATCCCGAAGGGTTAGGGGCTCGGTTGTCGATGCAGCGGGCCTTGGCTTCGGCGAACCTTAAGATGCGGGATATCGATTATTTGAACCTGCATGGCACTGGCACGCGCGCGAACGATGCAACCGAAGGTTCTGTTTGTGCGCAGTTGCTGGATAGCCATACACTTGCCAGCGCAACGAAGAGCTGGACCGGACACACCCTTGGCGCGGCGGGTATTGTCGAGGCGGTGCTCTGCCTGGATGCACTGACTACTGGCTTTGTACCTGGCACCCGCAACACCACAGATGTAGAGGCAGACTTTTCACTTCTGCTTGATAGTCAGCAGGCTAGTGTACGCACCGCTCTCAGCAATTCGTTTGGGTTTGGCGGAAATAACTGCAGCGTGGTGTTTGGTAAAGCGTGACACACAGTTACAACATAGGCATCGCCGGGTTTGGCGTGTGGGCGCGCGGTTTAGAAGGCACCGAAGAGTTTCTTGCGGCCTACAAAACTGGCTTCAGCGCGCTCACCAAGAGCGACTTTGTGAATCCCAAACCTTCGTCAATCCCACCCAAAGAGCGCCGCCGGGCCGGGCTCATGATCAATCTGGCCGTCGAGGTGGCTCATCAGGCCTGCGATTATGCCGGCGTCGATAAAGCATTGGTGCCGTCGGTGTTTGCTTCCGCGATGGGTGATACCGCTATCACCGATTACATGTGCCGCAAACTGGTGCAGCCAGAGAAGCTGCTGTCGCCCACCAAGTTCCATAACTCGGTGCATAACGCGCCCTCGGGTTACTGGACGATCAGTGCGGAAAATCATGCCCCCAGCAGTTTTGTCGGCGGCTTTCGCGAGAGCTTTGGGGCCGCCTTACTCGAAGCAGCCAGTCAGGCGCATGCGTTTGCAAACCCTGTATTGCTCGTGGCGTACGATGTCGCCAACAGTGCACCCTTTCGCGATATTGAGCCCGTAGATGAAACTCAGGCTGTCGCGTTAGTGCTTACACCGCCCAATGTGACCGATGTAAACAATCTGGCCCAGGTAAGCCTGAGTTATTGCGCTGCGACTAATGAAACGCCGCGCCCCAGCCTGGCTGTCAGTGCCCCACTTGGCCAGCTTGCCGCTGGTAACCCAATCGGTACGTCGATGGCATTGCTTGAAACGCTGGCGGCTCGCATCGCCGGCGATGTTCTGCCGCGCCAAACGTTGCAGTTTGCTGCCGCCCCCGCCGCCCAAGTCGTGGTGCAGTTTTGAACCGCCATGACGTTGTCATTCTGGGTGCTGGTATGGCGGGACTTACGCTGGCCCGCCAATTGCGCAGGCGCCGTACTGATCTGGATATTGCGGTTGTAGAGCATCGTAAGTTTCCGGTCGCGAATGCCACGCACAAGGTTGGCGAGTCGACCGTTGAGATAGCGTCACATTATCTTGCAGAAGAACTTGGCCTCAAGGCCCATCTTGAGGCGGAGCAACTGCCTAAATTTGGCTTGCGCATGTTCTTGCGTGGTACGACGCCCATAACCCGCGACCTCGCGGAATACGATGAAATTGGTGCCAGCAAGGTGCTGCCAATTCCTACCTATCAGCTCGATCGGGGGCGGTTCGAAAATCATTTGGCGAAGGAGTGCGTTGCAGACGGCGTAACGCTATTTGATTCGACTACGGTACGCGGCGTTCGGACAGCACCCGGCGCGCACAGGGTAAAACTGCGTGATGGTAATGGCGAGCGTGAACTTTGTTCGCGTTACCTTATCGATGCCAGTGGCCGCCGAGCATGGCTTCGTAAGGGCGGCGATCTTGAGCGTCCGTCGCGGCACAACAATCATGCCATCTGGTTTCGATTAGACGGACGACTGGAGATCGATGACTGGAGTAGCGCTGGTGAGTGGCAAGCGCGCTGTAACGGTGATTCGCGGCGCTACAGCACGAATCACTTTACTGGCCCTGGCTATTGGTTATGGCTGATCCCGCTGGCTTCTGGCGCCACCAGTATTGGGGTGGTGTTTGATCCCGCCTTTGTCGATATGGCGCAGGTCCGCAGCCATAAAGAACTGCTTGCCTGGTTAGAGCAAGAGCATCCTTTGGTTGCACACCAGCTGCAAGATCGACCGCCACTCGACTACCACATACTTGAAAACTACGCGGTGGCAAGTTCGCAGGTATTCTCTGCTGATGGTTGGATGACTTCGGGCGATTCGGGCGTGTTTGCAGATCCGTTGTATTCGCCCGGCGGCGACTTTATTGCGCTAGCTAACGGATTTATCACCGAGCTCATCGCAAATGATGTGCGCGATCCAGCGGTTTACGGTAGCTATGAGCAACTGTTGCTGTCCTTTTTTACCAGTACCCTGTCACTGTATCGCGGTCAGTACGGAGGGTTCGGCAATCGCGATTTGATGGTGGCGAAAACGCTCTGGGACTATGCCTATTACTGGGGCGTGCTATCAAAACTGTACTTTTCCGGTCAGTTCACCAACCTTAAGTTTATGGCGGCCCAACAGTCGAGTTTTGAGCAGGCCGCAGTATTGAATTCCGGGATGCAGCGGGTGTTTCGCAGTGTGGCGCGCAAAGGCCAAAGGGTAGGTGGCGAAGGACGGTTTTTCGATCACCATGCGGTGCCGCTGTTTCACACCATGAAAGATGATCTGCTGTATGGAAAGCACTCTGCTGCCGGTGCAAGTCTTGCACACAACGTTGCAACACTTGGCCCGGTAGCTGAAACGGTGAAGAGTATGCTGGCGGCGAGCGAGAGCGGTCGCGCCGCACCCCCTCTGGATGGCATGTTTGCCAGCGTCTCGGCAGGTTAGCTCTGGTGTGAGCTGCTCGGGTGCCAGCCCAGGCGCGCAAATAGCCACGCTGCGGCGACGCCGCTGGCAACGGTGATACCAAGCCCGCGTAAGAGAGGAATACTTGATAGCGCGAGCGTTGTGAACACAAACAAACTCGATAGCGCACATAGCGTAATGGCTCTGTGAGTAAGCGCACGGTCGGCGATGCTTGTGCTACGTTTGCTGAAGAACAGGGCGTAGTCCAATCCCAGACCAGCCACCAGTGCTAGAGCGATACAATCAAACAGTGATAACCCGCCCAGTAATAATCGACCAACGCCGAGGCTGACTACCAGCGCGGCAAGCAGTGTGCCGATGAGCCAGATGACGCGTGCCGGCCGGCGGGTAACCGTTAGCAACAGAACTGCAATCGCGCCGAGGGCGAGGCCAAGCAAAGTGAAGATTCGGGTTCGGTAGTCTGCGACTAACGTCTTGGAGGCTTGCTTTAAATCAACCAGCCGTGCGCCATTTATACTGTGTAGCTGGCTTGCGAGTGCATCGGTAGAGTCGGGCAGGCCGCGCAAAAAAGTCAGTGCCACCCACTGGTTGTTGGTCTTGTACAACATTGAGTCTACGAGGTTGGGCAACTCGCCCGGTGCTGCTAGCAGATCCGGCAAGTTCAGGTTCGGAGCAGCGGTATCTGCGAGCTTGGCAAGAGCATTAGTAAATCCGGTAAATCCGTCTGGTGCAAAACCTGACTGTTCAACGGCCTGTTGAAAACTGCCATTCTTAAGCAGGTTCTGTGCGCTCTCACGGCGGCGCGCTTGGGTGGCATTGCTCGGCAGTAGCGAGCTTATATTTTGATAGCCTGTTAGTTCGCCACGAGCAATCGCCTGCTCCAACAGTACATTCGCCTGCTCAAGATGCTCCAGAGTGTCTTGCAGGTTGGTGTGGCGCACGCTTAGCAGATGCCTTATGTCCGCGACGCCCATGGCCTTGCGTATTCGGGCGTCTTCAGCCAGCGTGCTTTGGGGTACCGGGGTCAAGCGGCTGAGATCGTCAGAAAATAGTTTGGTCGTACTCAGTAGTACAAGGCCCAATAGCAGACAGATACACCATGGCCAGTGATTCGGCTGACCCTGGCTCTCTAAGTGCATGGGTAACTGCGCGTGCAACTGCTTGTTGCTAGCGGGTTCTGCCAGTGCTGATTTAGTGCCAGATGTGGTTGAGGTCAGCCACCAGGAGGCGATTGCAGCGGCGCCTATGCCTGTGCCGGCGAACACTCCGAGCTGTTGCATGCCGGTGGTTCCGCTGAGTGCGAATGCGCAGTAGGCCACGAGCGTGCTGCCAATCCCAAGGCTCAGGGTTGGCCAAACCTTGCGTGTATTGCTTGCCTGGGTGGTGTGGCTCAACAAATGCAGTGGATAGTCTATGGCGACACCCAGCAGGGTGAAGCCAAAAGCAAGGGTGATGCCGTGTACGTCAGTGAAAAACACGGCCAATGCGGCTAACCCGGCCAGACCGCCAACCAGCAAGGGCACGCCAACGGCGAGCACCAGTAGCCAGCGGCGAAAGCGGAGAAACACCAGGGCAGCCAGAGCGAGGCTGGCGAGGCCGCTAAAGACTATCGACTCGGACTGCACCGAGTTTTGCAGGTCGACGCCGTATACGCCACTTCCGTACAGTGTTGCATTAGTTATTCCGCGTTCCCGCAGGTTCGTACGAATCTCGGTGACAGTATTGTGTTGTTGGTCGAGATCAAACGCTCCTGTTTTTGTTTGCACGAGTAGGAATCGTTGTTGGGTGAGATTGTTTTCCGTGTCGGCGCTCTGAACGAAGTTGGGTTGACTCACCGCACTGGTCGCCTGTTCGATCGCGTTGAGGCTGAGTAGTGCCGGGTCTTGCGTGATTAGCGATTGCAAGTCTTCGTCGGCCAACATGATGTCGCCCACGCGTTCGTCCAACACTTCGAGCCAACCCTCGCGGGTTGTGGGCAGATCACCAAGCAACAATCTGTGTTGCCACAATACCTGGGGCAGGGCCTGTATGCCGGCTTCCTGATCGTCTGGGAGCACCCGCGCAACGCCTGTCAGCTTGCGTATCTGTTCACCGGCAAGATCGGCGCTTGTTTGGTCGGTATTTGGCAGCACAATAAAAATCAACTGCGTGCCCGGACCCTGTCCCAGTCGTTCAATTAGCAGTTGTTGCTCATCACTTTGGGGGGGTGGCAGGAAAAAGCCAAGATCGTAAGTGAGTTGCAGGCGTAATAGTGCGAATGCGCCAAGAATGCTTGCAAGCAGCAACAGCCGGACCAGGGCCTTTTTATTAACGCCATCTGACAGATGCAAGACGATGCTAGTCACCGTTGTCTGTGGTGGATGCAGGTCCCGTTATGGGTTGTTCGAGCAATTCAATTTGCTGCCAGCTGTTGTTACCTCGAGTGGCACGCAAGCTTTGTAACTTCTCGCCTTCACCTTCTATTAGCAGTTGTTGCATATCGCGGCGCAACACAGGATTCTTCGGTGTCAGAGCGATGGACCAGGCTGCCGGGTTTGTTTTGCCGCTAACCATTACACTTGAGATGTCGAAGCGTTGTCGCAGTCGGGCGACATTACCCTCAAGCACATCCACGATACTCAGAAGGAGATGATGGGCACCTTTGGTGCGATCAAGCTTGATGCTGCGTTGTTTGCTATGCGTCGCACCATTCTTGTCGGTTCTGCTACGGGTCAGCGACAAACGTTGTTCGCTTAGCCGCCGTTCTTCGTGACGCGGCGCAAGTATCTGCATAACAAAGTCCCCGCTACTAGCCAGCCACAGCTCACCTGTTTGCTGTGCCGGTTTGCGCAGCAGTGTGCTGCTGCGGGTTTCGCGAAACGGCGCCCGGGTTCCGAGGGGAAATTTGAGTTCTGCCACGGTGTCCCATAGCGCATTGTTGGACTCAGAACAGAGAGCGAGATTGGGTAAAAGTGCCCAGAATAGAATGCTGGTAAGCCAGATCGCCTTCATTGACTTTGCTCGACATTTTGCGTCTGGGCCCAGAAGTCGAAGAAATTAAACCAGCCGTAGGGTGCCGCGCGCACATGATGTTCCAGGCGCGCAACATAGGCATTGGTAAGTTCCTCAAGCGCCTGCGCCCGGTTTGCTCTTGGCAGTTTAGTGCCCTCGCTCAATACCTCGCAGTACACCTCATAACCGTTGCCCGCTGGGCGACAGAACATGCAGATAATCGGCGCGTTGAAAGTGCTCGCAATAATGTACGGTCCAACCGGAAACGGGGCGGGGCTACCGATGAAGTTGATTGGCACAGTTCGGTCACCCGGACGATAACGATCAGCTAAGAACCCAACCCACGACCCTTTGTGTAATGCATCCTTAATGCTCAGACCGAGTTCGATGCTCCCTTGTTCGGAATCGATGATGCTGTTGGCCAGTTCGGGGTTCACTTCAGCCATGAGCTGCAAGAATCTGCCGCTGAATTGTGCATCAAGCACAATGCGCAGTTCGATACCACCGAGCTCTGGTCCGATGACTCGTGCTGCTTCGAAGGATCCAAGGTGGGCGGCGAGAAATATCCCACTGGCACCGCGGTCGACTATTCGCTGAATATTGTCCATGTCGACGAACTTAACGGGTATATCTGCACCCATCCCCGCGAAAAAGAAGAATCGATCGGCCGCGACGTGAGCAAAGCACACGAAGTGTTTTAGTACGTCGAGGGTAGACGCGGGTCGAGTGAGTACACGGTTCAGAAACTGGCGTGACGCCCTTCTTTCTGGCCCACGAACGAGAAAAAAATACAGCGCAACGGGGTAGAGCGCGATTCTTAGTGTGCTGCGGCCAAATAGTTTGGCGAGCCACATCAAGAACCTTAACCCTCCCGTTGTCCCTGCTTCCGGTCGAGTCTGCCAATCAGACATCGGCGTAGCTCAGTGCCAGTTCAGCCAATGCTGATAGTTTTAGCTTGCTGGTTGTGTCCCGTGGTAGCGCGTTAACCAGACGAATGGGGCGCGGCACAAAGGCCGGATCGAGTTGCGCGGCAAGGGCCTGCCGCAGGTCAGTCAAGTTCAGGTTGGTACCAACCACAAAGGCGGCAAGGCGTTCCTCCCCATCCTGGGATGTGGTGAGTTGCTCAGTCAGTGCGGAGGGCAGATAGATGACGCCATCATCGACGCCGGGCAATGCAAGCAACACACTGTTGAGGTTTGCGAGTGACTCGCGCTTACCGGCAATCTTTACCAGATCGGTAGAGCGGCCGAGCAGTTCGTACTTTTTGTTTGGCAATTGACCAAAGCGGTCAGCCAGAGTGATCGCCTCGGTCATATGACTGGTGCTGACGCTAAGCAGATCTGCGGTGTCATCCGCTGTGATTGGGTCGGCGAATTGTAGGTTTAGGTTGTCGAAAAATTCCCAGCCGGGCTCAAGCGCCGGTTGGCGCCACGCGAGCGAACCAATTTCGGAGCAACCGTAGATTTCGAACATGGTGCTGGACAGGTGTTGTTCTGTTGCCTTGACCAGTGTCTGATCGAGCGGCGCGGTGGCGCACACAATCGCCCTCACCTCATTTTCAGGCACAGGCGCTTTGAGCAGTGCGCGCAGATGCACGGGCGTCGAGACCAACACCGTGGGCTGGGCAAAGCGCGCAACGGCGTCGCGCACGTCACCCGGAAAAAAATCAGGACCGCAGTGCAGGGTGTAGGGTGCAACGGTGGGAAGCAACATGGCCCATTCGAGACCGTACATGTGCCAGGAAGGCACTGTCGCCACTAGCCCCAAGGTCTGTGTATGTCGCTCTGTGTTTGTGGCGGGTGGGTTGGTAGTTGTGGCGTTGTGGTTGCGCGCGGCATGCAGGTAGCGCGCATGTGTTGCGCGGCCGGCAGTAAGTTGCGCCCAGGTTTTGGGGTGCGCCTCGGGTGCGCCGGTGCTGCCAGAGGTGAAGGCAATGGCGATAAGTTGCGCAGGATCAATCTGTGGTGTCCTAAGCTCGCTGGCTGTGTGATTCACGCTGGGAGCCAGATCAATTAGCGCGTCACAGAGCGTCTCCGGATCATCTGCGAGTACGGCGCACCGGGAATACTTCGAACGCAGATCATTGAGCGCCTGGCTACTGCGTTGTGACGGTAGCAAGGTCGTCTGTCCCCGCAGCGCAGCGGCAAAGAACGCGGTAGTGAATCGATATCGATCGGTGCACAGGTTTATGCAGTAGCGGGCGTCCGGAAGCTGGTCTGCACAATGGGCAACATCTGTCAGAAACGCACTAACGCTGATGTCATAGCCGTTGCGATTTGCAAATATATCTGCGCCTGACCGCGTGAGCAGTCGCGGGTCCTGTTCGAGCGCGCGATAGCGCTCGGCGCCCTGGTCAGGCGCGGGCATTGACCTCTTGGGTAACGTGCGCCGTCAGGTTACCCAGAGTTGCAAAGATTTCCCGGGTACCTTCATCTTCGGCAGACAGGTGCACCTGGTATTCCTCAGCAATCGCTACGGCGATTTCCAGCGCGTCGATAGAGTCAAGGCCGAGTCCATCGTCTTCAAACATGATGGTCGCGGGGTCAATCTCACTGGCCGTGACGTCTTCCAGATTTAGTACGTCAACGATTAGCTCAGCCATTCTTAGCTGTTCAGGGGTCTGCACCAGGTTTGCCTCAGCCATGATTTTGGTTCAACTCTCTCTCTGACGCGCGATTGTCCTGAAAAGGTTGGCCTATTTCAAACCTGGAAAACACCCTCTACCTCCATGGTCAGATCGGCGCGACAAATATCGGCCTGGTACCAGGCTGGAGCCAGCCAGCGACCGGCGTTAGCGGTCCAGCTGGCGCGAGCCACGGGCAGAGCTTTCGGGTCGCGCAGGTAGAACCGCAACGCCAGAGGCTCTGGCTCTGAGACTGGCTGCAAGCCGGTGAACAGCGCCTGAAGATTCTGCACGGTTTCGGCGATCTGCGCCGGCAGATTGCCCGGGTGCATGGTTTGGTGCTGCACGATACTGGAGGTGCCAGATACCAGCAGCAGTGACTGGGGGCTGGGATCTGCAGCAGCTGCATTTGGAGTTGGGGCAGGGCTGACAAGGGTCGCGCGTGCAAAGGAGGGGCTGCGAGGGCCGTAGTCCCGGGGATAGTTATAGGCGCTGACCTGACGGACGTTTTCGAGATGTTCAATGCCAATGCTGTCGGGCAAATCTGCTGCCCCTGTGCAGAGCGCGCTGATGCGTAGCCAGCCGTCCTTGCTGCCAACGCCGGTCGCGGCGGGCAAGCTGTAATCCTCCAGCGCTTCGGCGCGACCCCAACAGAACTGGCGGTAGCACTCAGCATCGTCACTCCCTGCGTTGATATCCGGAATGTAGTTCCAGATGCGCACGAAGCGCGGCACATCCAGCCGCGCCATGGTGTCCAATAGCTCGCGGTACAACTCGAAGGTGAGCGCTCTTATTGCCGTCAAATCTGTGATTTCGATGCAGGCGCTCAAGAAGGTGATTGAAGGCCCCCTGCGACCGCTGAATCGACTCCCGCATTCGTCCCGATCCAGCGCGCGAGTCGGCCCGTTATCGAACCAGCCTTCACTGGCTGGTGCCGCGCCGCCGTTCGGCTGGGTTCTATCCAGCGACGGCAACGTCATAGGCGCGCTGGTGACGGGCAGCGGTGCTGCAAAACGTACTAGCGCACAATCTTCAGCAGGGGTTGTTCCGGCTGAATCTGGAAAGAAATGAATATTGATGGGTGTACTTCTAGTGGCTCTGGAATTGATGCGCGTTGGCGGCAGGGGCGCAGTATACGAAAATTTCAGGAGTGCTCTGGGCTTTCATATTTTGTAACGTGGCTTTACACTGTTCAGCCATCGCTCTGACAAGCGGTGCTGCAACGCAGGCCACTCATAATAACAATCAAAGGCCGCCCGCAACGATCTTGTACCAACGTCAGAAACTCCTGTTGTAACCGACTGAAAAATAAGCAGAGAGCACCCGGACATGGACACTTGGGGTAGTCTGGCGTTAGCCGCCAGTCGTCTTCGCACGTCTTTGCGTACGCCATTGAATAGGGTGGTGGTAAAGAACAGGGCGGGGACAAAGCCAAAATTCTCGCGCACAGTGGCCAGGCTGGGCTTGCTGCTCCTCGTCTTGGGTGCCGGGTTCGCTAGTTTTGCGGCGGTTGCCGAGGTGACCCGCCCACAAACGCTGGGAGGACTCGCGCAACAGGCCTCTGCAGTCCGTGCCAATCCCGACGGTACCTTCTCAGTTGATCTTGAACTGCGGATTCAAAACGTTGGCCTCGAGCCATTGGTTCAGTTTCAGATTATCAATCAGCTGGCGCTCGAGTTAGCGCCGGCGACCGTGGTATCAATCGACAACGTAGAAGTCACCGCACCGCTTACTCTGTTGAATGACTCATTCGACGGCAGCACTGACGTTTTCATGTTGCCGGGTGTCGAGCGACTGGATGTCGATGACGAGGCGTTTCTGCGCTACACCCTGACCTTTGCAGCCAATGGCAACCCTGGTCCATTCAAGGTCAGCGCGGTGCTCTGGGCCGCCGGGGAAGAAACGGGCGTTGGGGTAGATGATGTGTCCCAGGATGGCACTGACCCTGACCCCGACACCCCGGGAAATGACCCCGGCGATAACCCGGGACCGACCGATGATTTTGTCCCGACCCCGTTACCTCTGCCGCAACCCGCGCCGGAACCCGCGCCTGAGCCCGAACCGGAGCCTGAGCCGGAACCTGAGCCTGAGCCGGAACCTGAGCCTGAGCCGGAACCTGATCCAG
>CAZSYU010000003.1:4027-32140 GCA_964611345.1 uncultured Pseudomonadales bacterium | reverse complement strand
ACCCGGACCCGGACCCGGACCCGAACCTGAGCCGGACCCCGGACCTGGACCCGAACCGATAGAGCCGCTTGTTGGTTTGCTTGAAGGGACTGTCTTTTTCGACCCGAATCTGGACTCGACCCAGAATTCGAGTGAACTCGGGCTGCTCGGTTGGCGCATAGAAGTCTTCGATGCTGCGGGGCAGTTGGTCGGCTCGACCACCACCGACAGCGACGGCAACTACCGCCTCGACGAACTCCCTCCCGGCGACTATCTGGTGCGTATTTCGCACCCCGATTCCGGAGCCGCGTGGCTGGAAGCCACCGTTACTGTGCCCGCCGGAGGGCAGGTCCGGGTAGATCTGCCGGTGGTTTCTGCCGGGCGAGTCTACGACAGCGTTACCCGGGAACTCGTGCCTGGCGTTACGTTGCAGCTCGTAAACGCAGCAACGGGGACAACGTTGCCGGAGACTTGCTTACTGACTGGGCAGCAAAACCAGACCGTGGGCACTGATGCAGCCTATCGATTCGATCTGCGACCCGGTGCGGACGCAGCCTGTCCCGCAACGGCAACCGATTATGCGATTGTCATCGTTGCTGCGCCGCCTGCCTATGTCGCCGGGCCATCGATACGCATACTGCCGCAGAGCGAAGCGCTTGTGCTTTCTGCTTGCGCGCCAGACAACAACATTGCGCCTCCTTGCGTCGTGCAAACCAACGCGTTGCCCCCCACTGGTGGCGAAGCTACGGGTTACTTCTTGCAGCTCAACAGTGCGCTTGGCGATCAGACCTTTGCCAACAACCATCTGCCAATAGATACCGTTGCAGGGCTTGCGAACCCTGGCTTGTTAAGCCTGCAAAAATCGACCAGCGTCCGCACGGTAGTGGTTGGTGACCTGGTGCCTTATCAACTGGTGTTGCGCAACGACACGGTAGCCAGTCAGAGCAACGTAGTGATCCGTGACGATCTGCCGACTGGCTTTGCGCTTGTTGAGGACTCGGTGCAACTGGTGCGTGCAGGTGCCGATGGCGTGACCGGTAGCGCGGACGATATTGTCTCGGGCCTTCCCAGTGTGGGTATTGATCCTGTTGAACTCGGTCCGTTGAGCCTCGCTGCGGGCGAGACAGTGCTGATCACCTACCTGGTGCGTGTGGGTGTCGGTATTGTCGCTGGGGACTACACCAACCGGGCGGTAGCAGAGCAGGGTGGACTGCCGATTTCTGCTGGCGCCAGTGCGGTGGTGCAAGTCACGGCTGATCCGTTGTTCGAGCAAACTACAATTATTGGCAAAGTGTTCGCTGACCACGACGCGGATGGTTGGCAAGACTCCGCCGCGGCGACGCGCTTGGTTTTGTCTGGCGGACCGTTTACCCGCGCGTTTGAATTGCCTGATATACGCGGTCGCAAGGCGGCCAGCGAACCGCCAATACAGGTTCGAACGGTGTTACCTGGGCCGTTCACATCCCCCATCAGTTTGCGCAGCGCAGAAGGCAGTTTTGTGACTCTGGGTCTTGATGGCGAGCTACGCGAAAGTGATAGCGGACAGAAGGCAAGTGGGCAAACCGCTCAGCTGCTTGGACTGCGGATTCAAGAAGAAGCAGGCAAGTCAGTACTGATTGTAGAAAACAGCGGAATAAATGAGGTGGGTATTCCTGGGGCGCGCCTTGCCACGGTTGATGGCTTGCTCATCGAAACCGATCAGTTCGGTCGTTATCACCTCGCTGATGTTGCTACCGGGCTAACGGCGAGAGGTGCAAACTTTATCTTGAAACTCGATCCGGCCAGCCTGCCGGACGGATCGGCAGTATTTAGTGAGAATCCGCGCGTGATTCGACTAACACCCGCACTCATGTCGCGCATCGATTTTGCAGTGGGGCTGCCAGAACAGGAACTCTTGGGTGTAGCCGATTTAGAACCGGCGGAAGTACTTGAGGTGGCCACTCGAGTCCAACGCTCTGATATTCGACCTGTCAACTTCGATACCGGCGAGGCGCGACTACCTGATACCTATGCAGCGCAGCTCCAAGAGTTGTTGCAAAACTACCGTGGTCGCGACAATTTACAGCTCACCTTTGTAGGGCACGCTGATCCGCGTCCGCTCAGCGTCGAACTTGCACGAAAATTCAGGGACAACAGGGGGCTCTCGGCCGCGCGGGCAAAGGAAGTTGCAGACTTCGCGCGATCGGTGCTCGAGGTGCCCGAAAGTTTGGTGAGTTATGAAGGACGGGGTGCCTCGCAACCCATCGCCACAAACACCACACGCGCGGGGATGGCGGCGAATCGACGGGTTGAAATTGAAGTGAGTTGGACTGAAACCAGCGAGCGACGAGTTTTGGTAACCGATCTCGATGCCCAACCCGCACTCGGTGAGCAACAAGTAAGCTATACCGCGCGCGCTTCGCTACCCCCCGTACGATTTGATTCGGGGAGCCTGCAGTTCGAAGCCGGCAGTGTTGGTGTAGTGCGGCGTGCCATAGAACGTTACGGTGTGGCTGCGGTGCGACTGGAAGTCACAGGGCACACAGACAATGTGCCGCTGGGAGAGGTCAATGCCGAGCGCTATGGCAGCAACGCGGCGTTGTCCATCGCACGGGCGCAAATGGTTGCCGATGAATTACAGGCGCGCTTTGCCTTGCCCGCCAGCGCGATTACGGTTCTTGGCAAAGGTGCTACCGAACCTCTGGTCAGCAATGACACTGCAGCAGGTCGCGCCACTAATCGGCGGGTAGAGCTCACCCTTGTCACTGATCAAACGGAGCGTGTTTCGCGCAGTTGGGTTGAGCCACTGCAAACCGCAGCCACCGATTATTTGCCGCATGGCGGCCGCATTTGGGCCACGGAGCAGCCGTTAACGGTAACTCCCGAGCTTAATGTCCTTGCGACCCAGGATCTGTTACTGGACAGAAACTCATCCGCAGTGCGCTCGCTGCCGGCCTTCAACGTCTACAGCAACTATGACAATTTCATCAGTCGGAAGGAGCTGCGTCTGTACGCTGCCAATGACACTGATCGAGCGCGACCTCTTGCTGTGCTGCCAGTTGGCAAAGCGGCACCAACAATAGATCTGGGCGATGCTGTGCGTGCGAAGTTACAGCAGGCGTTACGTTCGCGCTCTACCCAGGCACTGGTTTATGTGCTTCGCGCCTACGGTACTGGCGAGTCGCTTGCGGTTTATGATGAAACGGCACCGCGAATTCTGCGTGTTCGAAGAGTGCAAGCCAGTGCGCCCGTGCCTGCGAAGCGTGACAATGCCCAGGCAGCAGTGTGGGGGCTAGACAATCTTGCGCGGCAGAGCATTCCGGTAGCAGGCTCGCGGGTGCGTGTTAACGGCATAGATGTCGGGTCCAACCAAACGCTTGTGGTCGAAGGCGAAGAAGTACCCATATCAACCGACGGCACCTTTATCTGGGAGCGAACGCTACCGGTTGGCGAGCACAGGCTGCAGGTCGATCTCACCGATCCTGCTGGCGAAGTTTATACCCGAGAGTTACCGGTTGCTGTTGATGGCAACTACCAGTTTATGGTGGGCCTGGTGAATTTTGCGGTGGGCGAGAACAACATCAGTGGCAACACCGAACCCTTGTCGGCTAACGACCACTTTGACGAGAGAGTATTTGTTGATGGGCGCCTCGCGTTTTACGCGAAGGCCAAAATTAAGGGCAAGTATCTGCTCACCGCTCAGCTTGACTCCACCGAGGACGAACTAAAGAACTTTGGTGACAACCTGCGTCGCGAAGATCCACGCCGCCTGTTTCGACAGCTCGACCCAGACCGTTTTTATCCGGTATACGGCGACGACTCTACGACCACCACAGACGTAGACACACAAGGCGCGTTCTATGTGCGGGTTGAAGTCGATCGTAGCTCGCTGACCTGGGGCAATTACAACACAGGGCTCAATGATACTGAGTTCAGTCAGTACAACCGCTCGTTGTACGGCGGCAGAGTGGCGTATAAGAGTCTGGCCACTACGCAGCTCGGTGAGGCGAATCGCAGTCTCACCCTGTTTGGTAGTGAGGCGCAAAGCTCAGCGGCCAGCGTAACTTTTCGTGCGACAGGCGGCTCACTGTATTACCTGCGTCACACCGACATTGTGCAGGGCTCAGAGAAGGTTTGGATAGAAGTGCGCCGGCGCGATAGCGAACAGGTGCTGGAGCGCGAAATACTCATTGAAGGTCGTGACTATGAGGTTGATGACTTGCAGGGGCGACTTATCCTGGCTCGGCCACTTGCGCAGGTGGTGAACGATCGTGGAACGGCAATTGTGCGCAGCTCGCCGCTGGAAGGCGATAATGTGTTTCTGCAGGTCGATTATGAGTACGTGCCCACAAGCTTCACAGCGGACGACAAGACCGCCGGTGGCCGCGGCAAACTCTGGTTGGGTGAGCATGTTGGAATAGGCGCAACCAAAGTGATCGATGAACGCGCCGGTGTTGATTACGATTTGCAGGGGGTGGATGTCACCTTGCAGGCTGGCCGCGGAACCTACCTACGCGCCGAGTACGCTGAAAGTGAAGCCCGGCAAAGTCAGGCGAGCTTCAGTTCGTTTGATGGTGGTTTATCGTTCGTGGCGCGGGACGCTGCTGCGCTTGATGCAACGAATGCAGCCATAGAGGGCGATGCGCTGGCGTTGGAAGCGCGAGTTAACCTTGGCGAGTACAACACAGCGGTGACCGGGGATATTCGTGCCTGGTGGAAAGACCGTGATGCCGGATTTTCGACAGGACGGTTGGCACAGGGCGTAGACACCACAGATTTTGGCGTTGATGCGCACGTTGAGGTCGGCGAAAATCTGCGTCTTGATGCGGCCTACAATGAGCTGGATCGAGCCGGCATTGGTAAGGACAGCATTGCGCGCGCCCAGGTCGAGGCCAACCTTGGTCGTGTTACTGCTGGCGTGGAGGCGCGTTATGAAGATGTTGAACGTGAGCAAGGTGTGTCGATAATTAGCGGCCTCAACGGCTCTGGCGAGGCGCTTATCATTGGTACGCGCATTGGGGTTGCCGTAACAGACACATCCGAGGTCTATGCTGCTGGACAGGTGACTGCCGATGAGCGCGGTAATTATGCAGACAATGATCTGGTTAGCGTTGGCATAAACACGCAACTCAATGAGCGTGCTGCCATAAGCGTTGAAGTCAGCGACGGCGATCGCGGATCAGCAGTGATTGGCGGGGTACAGTTTGCGCCCTCACAGGGGCTCAACCTGAATCTCAGCGGCGGGTTTGGCTCTGGTGCCACCTCGTCATTTGGTACCAGTTACAGCTACGGCGAGGGTGCCGAGATTTATGGCAATTACGCCGTGGATCCTGATCGAACCGATGGACCCCGCGACCAGCTGACGCTTGGGCAGCGGCGCCAGTTTGGCAACCACACCAGCATTTTCACTGAATCGCAGTTTGGCAAGGGCGATCAATATTCAAGCACCGGGCATACCTTTGGGGTCGACTACAGTGGCTACCAGGACTGGTTGCTGAGCGCGACACTCACCCGCAGTGATAATGACGGGGTGTTATTCGCAGGTAACTCACCGGGCAGTGTTGATGGCCAATTGGTTAACTTCGAACGTTCCGCCGCCTCTGTAGGCGCCCGGGTGGAACGCGAGAGGTATCGGTTTGCGAGTCGCCTAGAGTATCGTGAGGACGAGGCTGATGGCTTGCACACACGTCAATACCTCACCAGTAACACGTTTGGCTGGCAACGAAACGCGGCAGGTCGGGTGCTTGGCAAGCTGAATCTGTCCTGGACGGATGACGAGTTGGGCGATGAGCGCACAGCCCGCTTTGTAGAGTTTGATTTGGGGTACGCCTATCGGCCGGTATTGAGTAACCGGCTCAATCTGCTTGGGCGCTACAGTTTTCTCTACGACCTGCCGAGTCTGGGGCAGAGTTTGGACAGCCCGCCGTTTGCCCTTACGGGGTCTGCATTTAATACTATAGATATTAATCGCACCGATCAGCGCTCCCACATCTTTTCATTGGAAGCATTGTTTGCAGCCAATCCGCGCTGGGAGTTTGGCGCGAAGTTAGCACTGAAGCGTGGTGAGCAGCGACTGGACCGAGATGCTGGTGACTGGGAGACCTTTGGACTGCGGCTTGTTGCTGTTCGCACCCGCTATCACCTGACCAAAAAGTGGGATGGACTGCTTGAGTACCGGTGGTTATCTGACTGGGAGGGCGATGGCGTCCGCCATGGCGCGATTGCAGGAGTGTATCGCCATCTGGGTGAGCATCTTAAAATCGGCGGCGGTTATAACTTTGCCGGCTTTGACGACGACCTGAAGTTCAACGATTTCGACAGTCATGGTTGGTTCATTGATTTGATAGGCAAATACTAATCGCTGCTGGCAAGCAGCCACAGGTATGCAAGACCAGGTAAAAGCAGGAGAGGGGTTTATTCTTCAAGCGAGCTATCGCCTGTTTGACGCCAGACCTGTCGTGCATTTGTTTGGCCGGTTAACCACAGGCGAGACCTTTCTCGTCCGCGATACGCGGCAGACCCCCCACTTTTACATTCCGGCGAGCGCCAGAGAACACACAGCGTTGCCTGCGAACGCGGTGCAACCGAGTGACCGGGTGACCTTCGCGGGTGAACCTGTGGTTCGAGTAAATGTGCCGGTGCCGCAAGAAGCACCGCCGTTGCGCGATCGGCTCCACCAATCGCGGGTGCCTACCTATGAGGCGGATGTGCGGTTTGCGGTGCGCTATCTGATCGACCGCGGTGTGCAGGGTGGGTGTCGCATTGTTGGCGAGGCTAAAAAAGGGCAGGGCGTTGATCTCTGTTTTGATGACCCGGAGGTGCTGCCGGCAACAGCTCGTATCCAACCACGCGTGCTCGCGTTTGATATTGAAACGAACCCGACGACAAAAAGTCTGCTCGCGATTTCGTGTTATGGCTGTGGTGTTGATGAAGTGGTTATTGTCGACCCTGATGAGCGACTGATGCCGGAGCACGCGATTGGTGTGACCACGGAAGGCGCGGCCCTGCGCCACTTCGCCCAACTCGTGCGGCGTGTTGATCCGGATGTGATTACCGGCTGGAATGTTATTGATTTTGACTTAACTTTTTTACAAGGCGTTGCCGCGAGATTGGGGCTGAGATTCTCACTGGGGCGAGGCCCTGGGGACATGCGCATTCGTAGTGCAGAGGGTTACTTTGGTAGTGGCCAGGCGAGTATTCCAGGCCGGCTGGTACTGGATGGGCTCGACCTGGTGCGCGGTGCGTTTATCAAACTCGATGAATACTCGCTTAATGCGGTAGCGCTGCATGTATTGGGAGAGGGTAAGGCGTTGCATGGTGACGCGCGCGATCGGGTGGCCGAAATACTGGACGGTTACGATAATCATCTGGACGACTTTGCGCGCTACGCGCGGACCGACTCGCGGCTTGCCCTGGAGATTGTTGAAAAGCTTGATCTTGTCACTCTTGCTGTTGAGCGCAGCGCACTTACTGGCATGACGCCCGACCGTGTGTCGGCCAGTATCGCCTCGTTCGATTTTCTGTACCTGGCAGAGCTGTATCGTCGGGGCGTGGTTGCACCGTCTGTACAGTCCAGTGATTCGCGGGTGCACGCTGCCTCTGCTGGTGGCCACGTGTTGCCATCTACCCCCGGAATGCACGCGAACGTCTGGGTATTCGACTTTCAAAGCCTGTACCCCAGTATTATTCGAAGTTTTAACATCGACCCCATTGGGTTTACTGATGTAGCGAAAGGCGATTTGATCGACCTGCCAGGCAATGCCTGGTTTGCTCGCGAACCTGGCATTTTGCCAGCGATGCTCGATGAGCTTTTCCCGCGTCGGGCGCATGCGAAAAAAACCGGTAACACAGTGGCCTCGCAAGCGATAAAAATACTTATGAACTCTTTTTATGGTGTGTTGGGTACGCCAGCCTGTCGTTTCTATAATCCAGACATCGCCAACGCCATTACCGGGCAAGGGCGGTATTTACTGCTGTGGTCGAAACGTTGGTTCGAGGCCCAGGGTTATGAGGTGTTGTATGGCGACACCGACAGTCTGTTCGTAAGTGCGGGCACGGCGGACAGCGCTGCAGCCGAGGCGCGTAGTACGGAACTAGCGCGCCAGTTGACGGGAGAACTGGCGAGTCACATCGAGCAGAAGTGGGGCGTGGTGAGCCGGTTGGAGATGGAGTTTGAAAAACTCTACGAGAGATTGTTTTTGCCGGTGGTTCGACACGGCACCAGCGGAGCCCGCAAACGCTACGTTGGCAGCATCTACGGGGCACCGGATGATGCGCTCGACTTTGTAGGCATGGAGGTGGTGCGGCGTGATTGGACGTTGCTCGCGAAAAATGTGCAGCGGGAGCTTTATCGGCGCCTGTTTGCCGATTTGCCGGTAGAAGATTTTTTATTGTCAGTGGTCGAGCAGTTACGCGCCGGAGCGCTTGATGATGAGCTCACCTATCGGAAGGGGCTGCGGAAGAAGACCCAGGCCTATACCGCAAATACCCCACCTCATGTGGCCGCAGCGCGACTCTCAAACCAGCCCAATGCGCGTGTGGTTAGCTACCGGCAAACCCTGGCAGGGCCAGAGCCGCTCGATAATCTGCAACATGGGCTCGACTACGAACATTATCTCGAGAAACAGGTGCTGCCAGTGGCGGAGCCGGTATTGCAGGTGCTTGGATTGACGTTCGCGCAAGTCATTGGTGACGACCGACAGATAGCACTATTTTGACAGTGTTCAGGGCTACTGGGCACCGGCTAACAAGGTAATGGGCACGCGTTGCCCAGCCGTTTATTAGTGCGTGGACCGAGCAAAATTGGCCCCTTAAGCGTATTATAAGCGGTTACCGTTGTTAGGAAGAGAGAAAGGCATATGGCATCAGCTGATTTGGAAGCGGATCTTAATAATCTGGTTATGGGCGAAGAGGCCCAGCCCCTGCTCGACGCCGTGGTTAAACATTGCGTTGATAATGTGGAGCCCATCCAGGAAGAGTTTCATGCACTCGATCAAGAGAAAGAAGATCGTTGGAGCTGGCACCCGCGGCAACTGGAGCTGCTTGAAGGCGCCAAACAAAAAGCGAAAGATTCCGGTTTATGGAATTTTTTCTTGCCTGATGCAGACACCGGCGAAGGCTTGAAGAATCTCGATTACGCCTACATTGCGAACGAACTCGGTCGTTATCCTCTGGCGTCTGAAACCCTGAATTGCAGTGCCCCAGATACCGGCAACATGGAAGTGCTTGAGCGTGTCGGCACCGAAGAGCAGAAAGAAAAGTGGTTGAAACCGCTCTTGAACGGTGAAATCCGCTCGGCGTACGCGATGACTGAGCCCGGCCTGCCATCGTCGGATGCCAAGAACATCAGTACGCAGGCGGTTCTTGATGGCGACGAGTGGGTTATTAATGGCGAGAAGTACTACATATCCGGCGCAGGCGATCCACGTTGCAAAATCATGATCACCATGGTCAAAACCAGCCCAGACGCCGCGCCGCACAAGCAGCAGTCACAAATATTAGTGCCTATCGATGCTCCAGGAGTGGAGATTCTTGGTCCCATGCACGTGTTTGGTCGGGACGATGCGCCGCATGGTCATATGCACATCAAGTTTAAGGACGTGCGCGTGCCCAAGGAGAACATGCTTCTGGGTGAAGGTCGCGGATTTGAGATCTCGCAGGTTCGGCTGGGACCTGGTCGAATTCACCACTGCATGCGATCCATTGGCGCCGCCGAAAAAGCTCTGGAATTAATGATCAAGCGGGCCGGTACCCGGGAAGCGTTTGGCAAGCCAATCCTTGCGCTTGGTAAAAATCTCGAAGTGGTATCCCGTGCGCGTATCGAAATCGACGCGTGTCGGCTGATGGTATTGCGCGCTGCCAAAGCCATGGATGTGCTAGGCAACAAGGAAGCACGTGTTTACGTCAGTGCTGTCAAGGCCATGGTGCCCGAGAAAGTCTGCACAATTATTGATCAGGCTATTCAAATGCACGGTGCAACCGGTGTGTCTAACTGGACACCGCTGGCGGACATGTACACCGGGCAGCGGACGCTGCGTCTGGCGGACGGACCAGATGAAGTTCACCACATGGTTGTAGGTCGCGCAGAGGCGCGTAAATACGGACTGATGTAGCTGGTGACGATGTGAACATAGACATCCCTGTGCGCACGGGTCCGGGTGGGCCCGATGCGTCGACCCCACGATATTGGTTCGACAATGATCCTTTCATGTCGCACTTTTTTAATGCAATTAGCACCATGTTCCCTGCGGGCGAGCGGTTCTTTGTTCGGAACGTGCGGCGCTATGCCGAGGAAATCACCGATCCGAAGTTGCAGGAACAGGTTGACGCCTTTGTGCGTCAGGAGGCCCAGCACTACAGCGAGCACGATGCTCACACGAGCATTCTGCTGGCACAGGGTTTCGGCTTTGTGGAAACTTATAATCGCCTTGCCACTCGCGGCCTGACCTGGATGAGCAAGCGCCTGCCGCGGTTTGCGCTGGCCTGCACGATCGCAACCGAACACATCACCGCAGTGTTCGCTGATCAGGTTTTACAGCGTGCAGATTTGTGGCTCGAACCCATGGTTCCTGAAATGCGGCGTCTGTGGCGCTGGCACGGTATCGAAGAGACCGAACACAAGGCGGTTGCCTATGATGTTTATGAAACCTGTATTGCCAAAGGCGGTAAGGGTGGAGTTTGGCTGCGACGCTGGGCCATGAGTTACATGCTGCTGGTGTTTTTCGGTGAGACCTTTGTGCGCCACTCGTTGATGCTATTGCGAGACCGACAGTTTACGCCGCGCGTGTTGTGGCGTGGAATGCGCAAGCTGTGGGCGCGTGACGGCATGATTCGGTCGTTTCACCCGCATCTGTGGCAGTTCTTCCGGGCAGATTTTCATCCCTGGCAGCTAGACAACAGTGCGCTAGTGGACGATGCGTTGGTCGCCCTGCGAGCGGATGGATTCGCCACCGCTTGATCGCCAGACGCACTCGGGGCGCTTGGTTTATTCGGGCTTCAGGGTATCCGGATAACTAGATAGGTGCGGGGTTAGGCGCTAATTGCGCTGGGTGCGGTATGTGCGGAAGCAATGTCTTTGCTGGTCGTTGTCTGGTTGGCAAATCTGGCCAAGCGCTTCAATGCCCTGCGGAACTCTAGCCGGTCTGGGTCCTCAGTGGGGGCGCCAACGGCACTGTCCCGTGCAACAGCACCACTCAGAGCAGTAACTATGATGCCAAGGCTGTCACCGTCGAGTTGCTCAAACCCGGGAGTCGCATTCATTGTGCTTAGTACATGGGCTTTCAACCACTGCGTAACGTCCCTAACTTCCGGGCTCACGGTGTCTCGCAACTTCTGATCGGTGGTGATGGCATTGCTGATCTGTTGCAGTGCCAAATGATTGGGGGTTTGCAGTTGGTCCCAGAGAAAGTCGATGCTGGCGTTACACATATTCTGGTCGGCGGGCAATCGCTGCAAGCCGGCGGTCACGTCAGTGCGTATGCGCGCACCGAGATCCCGGGCCACAGCATTCATCAAATCTGGGATCGAATCAAAGTGATGATGAATTGCGCCTCTAGACAGCTCACTGCGCCGCGATACCTCAACAAAGGTGGTGCGGTGAAAGCCGAGCTCAGCGAGCGAGCAAATTGCGGCATCTATCAGTTTGGCACGGGTAGCCGTGACACGTTCTTCGTTTTTCACGCTTTTTCCTTAGCGATTTTCTTTCAATGGTTTGCTCTGTCGTAATAAACGAGAAAGCTGGCAACTGAGATCGAGTGCCCACGCTCAAGATCTCTTCGCATCAAAGTTACCCACCCAAATGGAGGGGCGCCAGCGAGCCCCGTAACATGGCTGTAAAATTCTCAAGGAAACATACATATAAGTATATTATGTCGATAAGGGTCCCACTGAATCATTGCGAGGGACTTTTTTACTGGAGCTATTGACCACAACACCCCAATCTCCGTACGCTCGCGGTCCCACATTCGTTTCGAGTTTTTTGCCCATGCCGGCAGCAACCGCCACCGCGTCAGACGACGTCATTATTGTGGGGAATTCGTCCGACGACCCCTTTGCGATTGATGTCGCCTTTACGGTCGGTCAATCCGAGGACGTTGCTGACCTCATCAGCATGAAGACCTTCGCCAATACCGAGTTTTGCCCCCGGTTTATCTCTGATGAACGCGACTTTTCTGCCATTGGTAGCCAGTTGAACGGCAAAACAATTGTCATCGTCAGCACGTCCAGTCGTGTGGTCAGTCGGCAGAACCTGGCGATGCGTAACCTGCTAATAGCCCGGGCGGCAAAAGAGAATGGCGCGGCTCAGGTTATGCTGGTGGAACCGGATCTGTTCTATAGCGCGCAAGACCGGGGTCCGGGTGTCGACCATGGCGAAACCTTGTTCGAACGCGATGAGAAGGATCGGAAAAAATTTGATGGCCAACCATTCACTGCACGCCTGTACGCACAGATGTTACGGCTGGCTGGCGTGGATCGGGTGCTCACGGTACACAACCATTCGTACTCTGTGCAGGCGATGTTTACAGAGGTGTTCGAAGGCCGGTTTCATAATTTGATCCCGTACGACATCTACTGCGACTACCTGCTCAATTCAAACATTATCAACAGCAGCGATGGTGGAGCGGGGCTCGCGTTATGCGCGCCAGACAAGGGTGCCCGCGACTTTGTCAAAGAGATGTTCTCGCGTTTGCAGTTACCCAACGCCAAACTGATCCTGCTCGACAAGGACCGTTCCGGTGAGCGTAAGGTAGAGATCAAGCTGCATGCCGAGAGCGAAGCCAAGTTTGACGAAATTGCTGGGCGTGATGTGATTCTGTTTGACGACATGGTGCGTACCGGTTCAACGGTGGTGCAGTCCTGTCAGTTTATGCGGCAGATGAATCCAGGGCGAACCATCTTTGCGGTCAGCCACTTCTACGCCAGTGACGAAGGGCGGGAAAAGATGGCCCACCGGGCGATTGACGAAATACTAACGCTTAATACGATGCCAACGGTGCTGAACCGCGACGTGCAGGGCCGGTTGCGCCGCAAGATGGTCGTACTCAAGATCGAGAAGTGGCTGGCGCGCAATCTTATTGAGATTCTCGGCTTGCCGGCACGCGAAGATAGTAGCTTGTACCAGATCGATATGTCATCGAAGAACCCGCGATTTATTCGCAAGATATGGTCTAACGATCAGCTTGAATCGCTGAATGCCCAACGCGCTGGCAGCTAAACGCGGCTAAACCAGACAAGTCAGACCGCGGTATGGGTACGCACCTTTATGGCCAGCACAGCGATCGCTGCGAGCACGTAGATGCCCAGGAAAATCTGAAATGCCTGGTCGTAGCTGCCGGTGCGGTCATACATCCAGCCGGCGAAAGGTGTGCCCAGCACCTGTAGCACCACCATCGGCAGGCGCATGGCGCCAAGTACGCGACCGAACGACTCACGACCAAAGGCCGCGCCCACAGCCGCGCCTTGCATCGGTACAACGCCGCCCATGCCAAAACCAAACAGGGCGGCGCCAACCATGAAGTGGTAGTAGCTGGGCATTAGCAGCATGATCAACTGCCCGATCACCTGAAAGCCGATGCCCAGCCACAGGGCGTAGCGCACGTCCCAGCGGTCAGCCAGGGCGCCGTAGACAAGTTTGCCAGCGATACCCAGAGCTGCAGTCACTGACATCACGACGGATGCCGCACTCAGTGACACACCGGTGTCGGTGATGCGAGGCACCAAATGGATCAGCGTGCCACTTTGAACACAAAACAGCAGACCAATCACCATAACCAGGGCCCAGAAATTCCGGTCGCCCAGAAACTCCCCAACCTTCGCTGGTGGCGCGGCGGGTGGCATGACAGTGCCGCTTGGAGCGCCATCAGGCAGTAGACCTAAATCTTCGGGGCGCGATATGACAAATCGCAACACCAGTGGCACCACGATAACCAGAGTGATGATGCCGTAGATCAGAAAACCCTCACGCCATCCGTAAGTAAGAATAATCCACGCGCTGATGGCGGGCATAACCACGCCTGAGGCGCTGATGCCGGTTGCGGCAATACCCAGGGCAGTGCCACGCTTTTTCATGAACCAGTTTGCGACCAGCTTGGAGGTGGCGAGTTGTCCCATTGCGCCGGCCCCGCAACCAATGAAGAAACCAAGTACGAGGTAAAACTGGAGTTGGGTTTCGACAAAGCCCAGGCCGATAAAGCCCAGCCCCATAAGGGTTGCGCCAATCGCCTGCACGTTGCGAAGTGGGTAGCGATCCAGGGCCTGACCGATCAGGGGGGCAACGAGGGCTCCTGCCACCTGTGTCAGCATGATGCCAATGGAGACACCAAACCGGGAATCGCCGAATTCCTCCGCGATTGCCTTGAAAAACACGCCATAAGAGTAGAAGAAAAAGCCAACGGCGATGAAGTCAACAAAAAACGCCACGGCGACCATGCGCCAGCCCCAGAACCAACCCGAGAACTGGGGCAGCAACCCGCGTCGGCGGCTATGCCCGGTGCGTTGAACTGTTGCTTTGGTGGGGTCTGTCATGCACTCGCTTCGGTTAGAATAAATGGGGAAGTAGTCGGGAAAGTCAGCAAGTGACCAGCCACAAAATAGCCCGCCAAGATAGCACGCGTCGCGGTGCGCTCATTGTGGGCGCAACGCTTGGTGTGGTGCTATTGATGCTGCTGTTGGTCGGGTGTGGCCGCACTGATACTGATGGCTCGCGTTCTACCATGACCTTTGCCACGGGCAACCCCAGCGGCATTTATTACCCCTATGGCGGTGGCCTTTCGTCCATCTGGTCGCGCACGCTCGAGCGCGTCAACATGAAAGCGGAAGTGACTGGCGCGTCGATGATTAACGTCATTCAGGTGGCACGGGGCGAGAGCGAAGTAGGTATCGCCATGGGGGATGTGGTAACCAGTGCCTATCTCGGGCAGGGTCGATTCCCGGAGCCGCTGCCTGTTCGAACGCTGTTTGCGGCCTATCCAAATTTTGTCCATATGATTGCGCTGGCGAACGCGGGTATCGGCAGTGCTCAGGATTTGCGGGGCAAGCGTGTTTCTATGGGCGCGCCTGGTTCGGGCACTGCAGTAGCGGCAGAAAACATTCTGCGCGGTCTGGATATTCCCCCCGATGCAGTCAACACCCAGTATTTGAATTTTACCGGCACGGCGGATGGATTAAAGGATGGTGTTCTGGATGCTGCGTTCATCGTTGGTGGGCTGGGTATTGGTGTAGTAAAGGAGTTGGCGCTAACCCGCGACATTGTTGTGTTGTCGTTATCACCCGGCGAGGCGAGTGCGTTGCACCAACAGTTTCCTTCTTACGTACAAGAGCACATTCCAGGCGGCACCTACCGGGGGGTTGAAACAGACGTGCTCACCCTGTCCATTTGGAACCTGGTGGTTGTCAACGAGAATATGGATGACCAGCTTGCCTACCAGTTGGTGTGCAGTCTCTATCAAAACCAGGCCAAGCTTGAAGGAATAGTTGCTGCCGCAAGCTTCAGTGTACCGGCGAATGCGGCGCGCATGCCCTCGGTACCATTGCACCCGGGTGCTGTGCGGTTTCTCGACGCCGCGCGAGTTGGTGGGGTCGATAGCCTCGACTGTAACAACTGATGGATGCGGCGAACTCCTCCAGTGCTGTCAAACACTCTGTGGTGGTACTCGGGCTTGCAGTGTTGCTCAGTTGCTACCAGCTGTGGCAACCCGTTGCCGGTTTTATTCCTGCTAATGTATTGCCGTCCTGGTTACAGGTGCAGGGCGCAACGTTCTTTCGCCCGGCGCATCTGGGCTGGGTTCTGGTGCTTGGTTTCCTGGCCTATCCACTTGGTGCCGGGCGAGTTCTCAGAGTAGTTGACTACCTCTGTGCGGCCGGGGCCGCGCTAGCCACCCTGGTTATCCTGAATTTTGATTACCGCGGCATCGAGCACTTGCTGAACGGTTTGTCTGCGCTCGACTTTGCAGCGGGCATTGCGTTGATTGGGTTAACTCTTGAGCTTTCTCGCCGAGCTGTTGGCCCTGTGATGATGATCATAGGACTAGTGTTTTTGAGTTATGCCGCATTCGGCAACCTGCTGCCGGATGCCCTTGCAACGCGCGGTTTCTCGTTTGAACGCCTGGTGCGGTTTCAGGTGTTTACCGGTGCAGGCATGTTTGGCGCGCCTCTGGGTATCGCCGCCGGTGCAGTCTTCATGTTTGTCCTGTTTGGGGCATTTTTGGAATCGACGGGCGCCGGCAAATTTTTTATCGATCTGGCCTTTGCTGCGGCCGGCAAGTATCGCGGCGGCCCCGCTAAGGCCAGTGTGCTTGCCTCTGCGGCCATGGGTTCGATTTCGGGATCTGCGATCGCCAACACCGTAACCACGGGCTCGCTGACCATTCCAATGATGAAAGAGCTGGGTTACTCGTCAGAGGAATCTGCAGGTATCGAGGCCGCAGCCTCAACCGGGGGTCAGATCATGCCGCCGGTAATGGGGGCGGGTGCGTTTGTGATGGCGGAATTCACCCGTACGAGCTACAGCGACATTGTCTGGATGTCATTGCTACCGGCACTTTTGTATTTTTTCTGCACCTTGCTTTATGTGCACCTTATCGCCGCCAAGCGAGGTATGCAGGGCATGACTGAGCGCGCCAGTGCGCTTTCGGTTATGTCCGAGGGAGCACACTTTCTGCTCCCGCTGATGTTCATCACAGTATTGCTGCTAATGAGCTATTCGCCGGTATTGGTTGGCGCCAGTGGTTGCCTGGCTATTGTTTGCGCAGCGCTGCTGCGGAGACATACGCGAATTGGCTACGGTGCGATCATTGGCGCCTTGCAACGTGGTGCGCTGATGGCAGTACCCATCTCATGCGCCTGCGCGGTGGCTGGCATAGTCGTTGGTGTGATTGGCCAAACAGGACTGGGTTTGCAATTCACGGAGTTTGTGTTGTCGCTAGCAGACGGGCGATTGTGGCTGGCCTTTATCCTCATTGCGTTGGCCGCCTTGATACTTGGAATGGGCTTGCCCGTAACGGCCGCCTACATTGTGTTGTCTGTGATGGCAGCTCCCGCCTTGCAAGAGATGGGGATGGCGCTGGTGGCTGCGCACATGGTTATTTTCTGGTTGTCGCAAACTTCAAACGTGACGCCGCCTATCGCTCTTGCGGCGTTTGCTGGCGCTGGCATTGCCGGCGCACGGCCGATGGGTGCAGCCTTTGAGGCCGTAAAGCTGGCGAAGGGCTTATTTATCGTCCCGCTAATGATGGTGTACTCACCTCTATTGTTAACAGGTGAGAACGGGTGGGGCAGCGCGTTGCAGGGTGCTGCGTGGTGCGCGCTCTTGGTAGTTGCGTTGGCGATTGCGGTAGAGGGTTATGGCTATAAACGGTTGCGTACATGGCAGCGTTGGTTGGCTGTTCTTGCGGCGGCGCTGCTGATTTATCCTGGGCTTGCCACCAGACTTGCAGGAACAGCGCTTGTGCTTGGTGTGTTGTTACACAACCGGCGCGAGGCAAGCGGTGCCGCGGCCTAGCCGGTATTACGCAAGCCGCTGGAAATACCTGCCATGGTTACGCGCAGTGCACGCGCCACATCTGATTCCGGGTCTTCGTTTTGTCGATAGCGTGCCAAGAGCTCCGCTTGCAACAAATGCAACGGATCGAGATAGGTATTGCGCACGGCAAGCGATTCTGCCAGCAGTTGATCGCCCACCAACAGTTCGCTTTCCTCGCGTAACGCGAGAACCGTTGCTTCGAGCCGGGCCAGCCGTGCACAGAGCTGTTCGACCGCAGTGCCTGACTGCCCCTTGAGAAGCTTGCCCGCGTAGTGTTGCGTGAGCGCAGGCTCACACTTGGCCAGAACCATTTCGAGCATATCGATTTGCATTTGAAAGAAGGGCCAACTCAACATGTCACGTAGCTGGTTGAGATGTTCTGGGTTGTCGCGCTCAGCAGCGCCCAGACCCAGTGCTTGCTCGGTGCCTAGCCAGGCCGGCAACATCAGTCTTATTTGCGTCCAGGCGAACACCCAGGGTATTGCGCGCAAGCTTGCAACATCGTCTGTTGCGGCGCGTCGTGCCGGTCGGCTGCCCAACGCGAGAATTCCCAGTTCTCGTTCGGGTGTTAGGGAGCGAAACAAGCCGACAAACTCCGGGTCGTCCCGCACGGTTGCCCGATACGCGGCCAGAGACTTGGCTGACATGTCGATCATTGCCTGGCGCCATCCCGCCTTGGGTGCAATCGGGGGATTCAGTGTTGATTCGAGCGTGGCGCTTATATAGCCCGTCAGGCTCTCGCGGGCGAGCGTTGGGGTGCCAAGTTTCCAGCGAATCATTTCGCCTTGCTCGGTAACCCGCAGACGACCGTTGATTGAGCCTGGGGGTTGTGAGCGCACGGCAGCCTGTGCTGGCCCACCACCCCGACCCACGGCACCGCCGCGACCATGGAACAGCGTCAAGGTCACGCCGTGTTTATTAGCCACTTCTACCAGTTTTTCCTGGGCCTCGTATTGTGCCCAGGCGGCGGCAAACTGACCGGCGTCCTTTGCCGAGTCGGAATAGCCGATCATCACCTGTTGTTCGCCACCACAATAGCTTGCATACCAGTCGTTGCTGAGCAGGGCATCGAGCGTCTGTGGTGCGCGTTCGAGGTCGTCGAGCGTTTCGAACAGCGGCACGATGGGCAAGTTGGGCTTAAGTCCAGCGTCTTTTAGCAGCAGTATCACGCCAAGAACGTCGCTTGGATTGCCTGCCATCGAGATAACGTATTGGGCGATACCTGCCGCATCCAGTCTGGCGATCAGCGCGCAAGTGTCGAGCACTTCGCGCACGTTGGTACTTGCTGGCCAGTTGTCGGGAAACAGTGGGCGCCTGCTGGCAAGCTCCGTTTGCAAAAACTCACAACGCTGAGTTTCTCTCCAGTCGTTATAGCCCGTTGCGGTATCGTCAGTAGCGAGATAGCGGGTCAGTTCGTCAAAGGCATCAGCGTGCCGGTCTGAACTTTGGCGAATATCGAGTCGGGTCAGTGTGCTACCGAAAGAAGCAGCCCTGCGCAAGGAATCGAGCAGGGGGCCTTGAGCAATTTTTTCCATGCCACATTCACTGAGCGACTTGTAGAGGGCGTGCAGCAGCTCGAACAGCTCACTTGCGTGCCAGAATACCTGAGCCTGGGAGGCCGGGTTGCTGGCGCGGATGCCACCGTCTGGTTTTGCCGCCCGCGCCTCTGCCCAGTCGCGGGTGTGTTGCATCTTCTCCTTCATGGCCTTGATGACGGCCCGGTAAGGCTCGCTAGCATCGCCGGCCAACGCCCGCACTTCGTCGTTGCAACGGGTCATCGATAGTGATGCTTGCAGTGCCTCGAGATCCCGCAGGAAGAGATCCGCAGCCATCCAGCGCCCGAGCATTAACACTTCTTCAGTAATTGCTGCCGTGACGTTCGGATTGCCATCGCGATCACCGCCCATCCAGGTCGCGATTCGTAACGGGGCATCCTTCAGGGGTACCGGGGGTAGGTCATGCGCCGCGAGTGCGGCGTCCAATTCCCGAACGGCATCAGGCAGAGCGTCCCACAGGGAGCTTTCAATAACGGCATAGCCCCACTTCGCTTCGTCCTGTGGTGTTGGCCGGGTTTGGCGAATCTCGTCGCTGTACCAGCTTTCGGCCACCAGTCGTTCCAGCGTTTGTTGTTCTGCGGGCGTTGTTTGGCGGCGTAGACTGTCTTCGATGGCGTCGTATTTCTGAATCATGGTGCGCCGCAACACTTCGGTCGGGTGGGCAGTGAGTACGAGTTCAATCGACAGTGCAGCGACTGCATTTTTTAGAGTGTCGGCTGATGCATTAGGATCGCTGGCGGGCCTCAGTGTAAGCGTTGGTGCCGGATTGCGGGCAGCATGAGCTTGTTCTGCAATGTTGGCGAGGTTCAAAAACTGATTGAACGCGCGGGCAATGGTAACGAGCTCCTGGTCACTCTTGCCCTGGAGAAATTCGCTCAGTGCTTGCCAGTCGGATGGGGTGCCGGTGGCGCGACCCCGAGCTTCTTTGGCCAAAGCCCGGACCCGCTCGATCGCCTCCAGCGCCGCAGGCCCCTGTTCTTCGGCAATCACCTTTCCCAACAACTCGCCCAGATGGCGTACATCGTTGCGCAAGCGGGTGTCAATGTGATCGAAATCGGTTCGGCTCATGGCTGGTCTCAGGGGCTGCTCAGAGAGGGTCAGGCAAAGGCTACCGGATTCTGCGGCTAGTTAAAGAAATACCGCAGCCCGGCCACCACCGAGGTGTACTTGATGTTGCCTTCAAACCGCGAGCCATCCGGCCGCGGGAGATCAATATCGCCAGAAACGAAGTAACGATAGTCAGCGGTGAAGTGCAGGGCCTCGGTGAGGGCGACATCGACGCCTGCCTTTATCTGTGCAACCCCCACGGTTTCGCTGCCCTGAACGAAGGTCTCCTGGCGCTCTTCACGGCAGATAAAGTTGCTGCAAAAGCCAAAACCCTCGACGTCGAATTCTGCTCTGATCAGGCCTATTCCCACCCCGATAAAGGGGCGAATCGAAGCCTCTGGCCGTAGTCGATAAGCGACACTCGCGATGAGCGTACCGAGTTGCATATCGCCACTGGCGGCGTCTTCGCCGATATCCGGGCCGAGTTCGACGACCTCAACCACGCTGCGTCGGTAGCCTAGTTCCAGCTCGGTTCGCAGCCGTCGCCAGTCGTAACCAAGCCCTGCGAGCGCAACCGGCCCGGGGTCAAAAGCATCAATTGTGGGAAAGTCCTCGCGCCCCAGGTCTTCGGCAAAACCACCGCCGGCCTGGCCCATGACAAAGAACCCTTGACTCGCTGACGCGGGCTTTGCAGCTCGCGAACCGCGGCTACCTGCGCGACCAGGGTGGTAGCGCAGGTGCAGCCAAACCGATTGCTCCCCATGGTCGAACTTAAGAGGTGAGCCGTCGACCTCTGCAATGCTGACATCCGGCACGTGCAGGTAACGGTAGTCTGCAGCCAGATCAAAGTGTTTGGTTACCGGTACGGTGAAGCCGGCGAAGGCTTGCAGAGCGAAGGTGGTGTCACTGTCGTCGATTATTTCCCGGCGTGGACGTTGGAGAAACAAACCATCCACAGGCATGTCGGAAAACACCAGCTCGACCTCGCTGACACCGGCTCCAACTCCCAGATAGGGTTTAAACGCCCTGCCGATCTGAAAGTCGCGCACGATGTTTACCAGCACGCTCTCGGCGGAAAGCAAATCACCACGGTCGGGATCGATTTCCAGTTCGGGGTTACGGCCGAAGAGTATTTCAGGTGAGTTCTCGTGCACGGAGTACTCGATTTCTGTTCGCCAGCGCTCGTTCAGCCGCTTGCCCAGGGCGCCGGTGAACTGAAACACGCCGCGATCAAAGTCGATACGAGCATCGCCGGAATCAAGATCGACACTGTTGGCGTAATCCCAGCCGATACCGCCGCTTAGGTACCAGCCGTCCCACAGACCTGGCTCGGCGGCCTGAATATTGGCGCTAAACAGTGCTGTGGCTGCAGCTAGAAACAACCACAAGCGGTGTTTGGGAGTTACAGAGCAGATGGAGGACTGCATGGGCACCATGGGAAATCAGTGGGTTCGGGCGCGCCTACCTTAACCAGATGGTTGTGAACGGCAAGCGCTTATTCAATTCTTGTCACTGCTTTCGCGTTCTGTCCGTTTTCAAGGCAGGATAGCAACTCACGAGCAAGCTCAGGGGGCGAGGAATAGAGATGGCGCTTGAACCAGGACCAATGCGGGTTGAACACAATTTTTTTAAAACCAAAACAGAGGTGCTGGAAGATATTGCGCGGCAGGATCTCTGGCCCACGACCTATGTGTCAGAGCGAATGGACCAATTGCCCTTGCACTGGCACGACTGCGACAACTGCGGTTATGTGCTTGAGGGGTCTAGCTATGTTGTGGGGGCATCGGGTGAGCACATACCACTGGGGCCGGGCGACAAGTTGATTATTCCGGCTGGTGCGCTGCATGCCGAAGGGACAGTGACCGAGCGCATGGTGTACATCGTGGGTATTTCAGAGCCTGCCAACCTGTTGGAGAAGCTCAAACTGCTCGACCCCGCAACCTCGCCGCTCGGCGAGGACTATCAATCCGGTTGAGCGCAGCGCTAGCTGTGGCGTGTGGCGAGCTTTTGGAAGTGTTGTTTACCGTTCATGGCTCTTATCAGCTTGCCGTCTGGTTCAGCACCGAGTTCTGATACGACGGCACCCTGGAGGGGTAGCGTGAGTTCGAAACTCTCCTCGCGCGGCACGTCGCACACCTCATCATCACACATTTGCCAGGTCACACGGCCGCGAACGCTGAGTGTTGGCGCGGCCGCGCCGGCCTTTGCGGTTACATTGCCGTTCACTGTGAGCGGCAGGCGAAACTCGACGTGGCCATCATGCACCGTAAAACGTTCTCCGGTTGCAGCCATTGTGTGTTGGTGACTTTCAGGGATTTGCGTGGGGCGCGCTACCAGGTTGGGTAACGCCTCGAGTTCAACGCTTGCTGCAACCATGCCTTTTGGCGCTGGAGCTGCGTACAGATGGCGCCCCGCGGGGACGTCGAAGCTGATTACCAGATCACGCAAAACGCTAACCGCGAGTTGCTCGCCATCCAGGTAAATCGTTGGTTCGACACTATTCGATGGTGTTGCGGCCTGTGCCTGTGGGAGTGATTTGCCCTGCAACGCTCGCAGGAGTTGCTCCGGGCTTGCCCGCAGCGCCAGATTGTTTTCGAAGAACTTGTGCGTAATAACCCCGTCGGCATCGATAACGTAAGTACCCGGAAAAGGAATGCCGAACCACGGATGATCGTCTTCCTTGATCAGGGTGTTGAGGATTCCAAACTGACGAATGACTTCTGATTTGGGGTCAGACAGCAGCGGGAAGTCGATGTCGTAAGCGGTCATAAAATCCTGCAGCGCATCTACTTCGTCGTAGCTGATCGCGTACAGCTCGGCGCCTGCTGCTCTGATGTTGTTGAGTCCACGTTGCAGCTCAACGAGCTGCGAGCGACAAGGGGGTCACCACACCGCACTGCGATAGAACACCACCACCGCCGGACGGCCATTGCGGGCAGCATGCAGATTAAAAGGGGTGTTGTCGCTGTTGGTGGTGAGTATGTCTGGCAGTTTGCTGCCAATAGCAGGGCCCGTGGGAAACTCGCCACGTGGGTCGGTTCGGGGTCCGTTGCCAGGTCGAAAGGGGCCTACGAAGCCGTCGAGATCACGCCAACCATGGCTGGTTTCCTCGGCAGTGGTTTCGATCTGAATTTCGCGCTGAGTTTCTTGTGTCATATTGAGTCCCCCGTAGCCCTATAATTTGCCCTATTCACAGCCAGCAGGCCAGTCATGCAGCGTCTCGCCGTATTTGTCGACGTACAGAACATCTACTACACAACGCGTCAGGCGTTTGCCCAGCAGTTCAATTACCGGGCCCTGTGGCAGGAGCTTGAGTCGCTGGGTGATATTGCGTGCGCTTTTGCCTATGCGATAGATAGCAATAACGCGGGCCAGGAAAAATTCCAGAACGCGTTGCGGCACATTGGTTTTGAGGTGAAGCTGAAACCTTATATTCAGCGCAGCGATGGTTCGGCGAAAGGCGATTGGGACGTGGGCATCGCCATCGACGTACTGGAGCATGCAGCAACAGTGGATGCGGTAGTGCTGTTGTCGGGGGACGGCGATTTTGATCTGCTACTTGAGCGGGTGCGGGCGAAACATGCGCTCGAGACGCATGTATATGCGGTTGAATCCCTCACGGCCGACTCGCTGGTGCGAGCTGCAGATGTGTTTCACCCCATCCACGAAGCGCTCTTGCAGTAGCGTATAGTGGGCGCCTGTGAACATCGGATAACCGCCCTTGTCTAACGACGCACACACTGCCCACGAATTCCTGTTTCACCTGGTGCAAACCGATCTGTGGACCAAGGCAGTCGCCAGCTCCAGCGTCTATTTTCCCCCCACCTATGACCAGGACGGTTTCACCCACGGCACTGCGAACCCCAACAAATTATTGGTGGTAGCCAACCACTTTTATCAAGACGTTCCTGGGGACTGGTTGTGCTTGCGCATGACGCTCGAGAGTCTCGCAGCAACAGGGGTAGAGGTGGTCTTTGAAGGCACGGCCCCAGTGGGCGACAAGCCCGCCGATTTTGATCCGGATAACACAGAGCTGTTTCCGCATTTACAAGGCGGTATCCATCCCAATGCGGTATTGGAAGCACATGCCGTCGAGCGCAACTCAAACGGTGAGTTTTTGCGCGCTGTTGGGGTGACCTAGCTGCGCCGGATCTGCCACTTGGGTGGCTTATCCCAGTCGAAAGGCACAATGCCGTCTTCCACCAGTAAAAACACAGACCCTTCAGCGTTGCCGTTGTCGATGTCGAGAAAGCCAATGGTGCCGTATTGGGTATCGTAGTTGTGCGGGTACAGTGCTGAGCCGGGGTTAATACAGTACACGCCGTCAATGGTCATGATGCGTTCCTGATGGGTGTCGCCAGACACAATCACATCAGGTCGTTTATCTGGAAAGAAGCGTTCGATCCAGCGTGCGAGGGTGAAGTTGGGGGGTCGCTCGGGTACGGGCACATAATGGGTCAAGCCAACTGTTAGACCCTCTATGTCGAGCGACCAGGCGTATTGCACGCGCTTGTCTTCGGGCTGTACGGGGCGACCGCCGCTGCCATCTTCGCCGTTGCCACGAGCGGCGTACACCGGGGCAATTTTTTCGAGCTCGTCGAGCACCCACAGGTCGTGGATGTCGCCGGCGTGGAAGATCATGTCCACGCCGTTAAACGCAGCACCGATCTGCGGCCACAAACTGTCCCGGGCTTCGGGAATGTGCGTGTCCGAGATCAGACCGATGCGTACCGCCATGAGCTAGCTCTTAGCTCTTAGCTCTTGGCAGCTTTCCGTTCTTTGGTTTCCTGGATGACCAGTTCGGCGATGTTGGCGGGACAGGCCGCGTAGTGTGAGAACTCCATCGAGAACTGGCCACGCCCGGAGGTCATGGTGCGCAGGTCGCCGATGTAGCCAAACATTTCTGACAGCGGAGCATCTGCCTTCACGCGCACGCCTGTGGTGCCCGCTTCCTGATTCTTGATCATGCCGCGGCGCCGGTTGAGGTCACCAATAACATCACCGACGTGATCCTCTGGGGTAAACACGTCGACCTTCATGATCGGTTCAAGCAGCTGCGGGCCTGCTTTTGGAATACTCTGGCGATAGGCCGCGCGGGCGGCCAGCTCATAGGCAACCGCTGACGAATCTACCGGGTGGAAGCCACCGTCAAGCAGTGTCACTTTAACGTCGAGTAGCGGGAAGCCAGCCAGCACACCTTCGAGCATGCAATTGCGGAACCCCTTATCAACGGCGGGCCAGAATTCGCGCGGTACGTTACCGCCCGTTACCTTCGACTCAAACTCGTAGCCGCTGTTCTGTTCGCCAGGTTCGATCAGGTAATCGATTTTCGCGAACTGGCCTGAGCCACCGGTTTGTTTCTTGTGCGTGTAGCTGTCGTCGATGGTTTGCGTGATGGTCTCGCGGTAGGCCACTTGCGGTTTACCCACGTTCACTTCAACGCCGTGGGTACGCTTCAGAATGTCGACCTTGATGTCGAGGTGCAGTTCGCCCATGCCCTTGATGATGGTCTCGCCGGACTCCTCGTCGGTTTCAACGCGGAATGAAGGGTCTTCCTGAATCATCTTGTTGATAGCCATGGCCATCTTCTCGGCACCTGCCTTGTCTTTGGGCGAGATGGCGATCGAGATCACAGGATCGGGGAACACCATGGGTTCAAGCGTGGCCGGGTTGTTCGGGTCGCACAGGGTATGGCCGGTCTGGGTGTTCTTCATGCCCAGCAGCGCAATGATGTCGCCGGCGGTTGCCGAGTCGAGCTCGTTGCGATCGTCAGCGTGCATTTCGATGATGCGACCAATGCGCTCGGTTTTGCCCGTTGCCGTGTTGAGTACAGTATCGCCTTTGCTGATCTTGCCGGAGTACACCCGGGTGAAGGTCAGCGCGCCGTAGCGGTCGTCCATAATTTTGAACGCGAGTGCACGGAATGGTCTATCGGGAGAGACCTCGGCGAACTCGCCAGTTTCATTACCTTCGAGATCAACTTCGGGTTGCGGCTTCACCTCGGTTGGATTGGGCAGGAAGTCCACAACCGCATTCAGTACGTTTTGAATGCCTTTGTTTTTGAACGCTGAACCACAGTAGGTGGGGAAGAAGTCGAGGGCGATGGTGCCCTTGCGAATGCACTTCTTCAGGTCAGCGATAGAAGGCTCGGTACCTTCGAGGTAGGCTTCCATCAGGTCGTCGTCCTGTTCGAGCGCGGTTTCTACCATCTGCTCGCGAAACTCAGCGGCCTTGTCCGCAAGTTCTGCGGGCACATCGCTGACTTCGAAGGCTTCCGGGTTGCCGGTGTCGTCCCACACGTAGGCTTTCATCTCCAGCAGATCAACCACGCCGCAGAAGCCGTCTTCTTCGCCGATTGGCAGGGTCATCACCAGCGGATTAGCGCCCAGCACCTTTTTAACCTGCTCAACCACGCGGTAGAAGTCGGCGCCGAGGCGGTCCAGCTTGTTCACAAAAATGATGCGTGCGACTTCGGATTCGTTGGCGTAGCGCCAGTTGGTCTCGGACTGGGGCTCAACACCACCAGAACCACAGAACACGCCAACGCCGCCGTCGAGAACTTTCAGCGAGCGATACACTTCGATGGTGAAATCAACGTGTCCGGGTGTGTCGATAATGTTGAGGCGATGGCCGTCCCATTCGCAGCTGGTGGCCGCAGACTGAATGGTGATGCCGCGCTCTTGTTCCTGCTCCATAAAGTCGGTGGTAGCGGCGCCGTCATGCACCTCACCGATCTTGTGGATCTTGCCTGTCAATTTCAGAATTCGCTCAGTGGTGGTGGTCTTGCCGGCGTCTACGTGGGCGAAAATGCCGATGTTTCGGTACAGGTTCAGGTCTGTCATGAGCTTGGACTTCTGCTGTTAGGTTAAAATTAGCTTGATTTAATCGTAAGTTGCTGAATTATAAGGAAAAATTCAGCGAGAGAGATTTCTGGAGGGCGTACCTTAGCACGGTTGCGACGCGGATTGTGTGCAGATTGTGGGAGAATGCACTGTGGGCCTGTGCCGGCTGTGGGCGCAGAGCACCGCCCAGGGTGGTTAACTTTGGGGCTTGGACTGTTGACGGTGTCCGGAATGGGCTACCGTAGTCTTTGGCAAGGAGATTGGCGGTGAGCAGAGTTTAGGATGCTTTGGTGTAGAAGCGGTTGTTACCGGGTTATCGGTCATAGCTTGCGTGGCTGGTGGCTGGTTTTGGCTCTGTCCACGGGTCTGCTTGCCGCTCCCAATAGTGCGCTGGCAGCCGCTGGTGAACCGGGTGTGGGGCGGGCCAACCTGTATCAGTTTGATACCGGTTTGCAATTGGGCGACGCCCGAGTGTTCCCGCCCTGGTGGCTCACACTGCAGCGCAATGCGGCACAGTGGCAGGAGTTTGATGCCTGTTTGGAGGACGCCGAGCTCTGTCCGCGGCGCTACCGATCGTTGCGGACTCTGGTGTTGAAAGCGAGTGATCTTGACACTCGGGACAAGCTCCAACTGGTCAACCGCTACATGAACAGGCGTAAATACAAGGCGGATCGACGCGGCAACAACGCCGCTCGTGTCCAACAAGCGGCTTCAGAAGCGAGCCCAGCAGCCACCGCAGATCAGGACCAGCAGTGGGTCGGCGACGTAGACCTCAACGCCCGCTCACACTGGTCGACCTTGTTTGAGTTTATGGATCGCGGTGGCGACTGCGAAGATTTTGCGGCTGCCAAGTACTTTTTATTACGCGCTCTGGGGCTAGGTGCAGAGGACTTGCGGGTGGTGGTGGTATGGGAACGCCGCGAACGCAGTTATCATGCGATTCTGGCCTATCGCTGGCCCAATGACGAGGTTTGGTTGTTGGATTCAGATAACGGCATCAAGAAACGCTCCCACCGTGGCTATCGCTATGTGTACGCGCTGAACGAGGCGGCGGTTTGGGATTATCGAGAACGACCGGAATGGCATGCGCTGCGTGCGGCGAAAACCGAACACAATGTAAAAAACACTGTAAATTGAATCACCACGGGTGCAAACACAGGCCCCCATTAGGTGGAATAGCTAGGTGGAATAG
>CAZSYU010000003.1:0-3927 GCA_964611345.1 uncultured Pseudomonadales bacterium | reverse complement strand
ATCACCACGGGTGCAAACACAGGCCCCCATTAGGTGGAATAGCTAGGTGGAATAGCTAGGTGGAATAGTGTGAACACAGGAGAAACCGATGAGCATTTTGAAACGAAGTCTTGGGGTTAGCGCGTTGGCGCTGTTCGCTGCGGCGTCTGCGCAGGCGGATGAAACCAGCCAGGTTCAGGCGGCAAGCCTGGAAGTTAAGGCACGCATTAAGTCGATGGAACAAGTGAATGTGACCGCCGAAAAATCGATTGACGAGAACGCTCCAGCAGCAAGTGCAAAGGTTGCCGAGCTATTAGCCGAACTCGAGGCGTTTGATAATGCGCAAGCACAACCTGCTGAGCCCAGCGTTATTGAGGACTCAGGGCTTACTGCAGGTGCCGTACTCAACAAACAGTGATTCGTCGCTCCCGATGGATTCTTCTGGTGGTTCTGATTGCGACAGAGTTGCCCCACTTTCGGCCGGCGTAGAAAACGTCCAGCCGCCGATGGAGGCTCTGGTAAAGCGCAGGGTGGATGGGCTAATCAGCAATATTTCTGATGGCGGGGTGTTGGTGCAGCTGTAGCCGAGCTGCCGATTCTGTCCCTGAACCTGTCGGCAACTGAGTTCCACCGGTGTGTCGTTGCGCGGAAACATTGTGAGATACAAGTCGGATTCGGCTGCGGTTGTCAGGTGTTTGGTAAGTACATTATTAATGCGTAACTGAAATTTGGACTCGAAAAACGTCGACGCTTCATATTCTTGCGGTGGCCCCACGTAGTCATGCAAACCCGCGGTTTGATCCGCCTGGCACAAGAGTTTTTTCGGTAGCTGGATTTTAGTCAACGGGCTTTTGGGCTCGGGGGTGACAGGCACCTCGTCTGCGCCCTGTGTCAGACCAAAAGGCGCGTGTAACAAAGCGATCCAGCACAGCTGGACGATCAGGAGTTTGTGATGACGGGTCTGCAAGGTGTTGTCCTCCGAATGCTGGATACTCTGTGCAGTGTAGCAACATGGCTCGCTGCGAATCTGTCGTTCGTTGTTATGAGCGCCGTTTCCGTGGGTGGTGTCACGTTGAGTGTTGCGGCCGACGTCGCAAACAGAAACTGGCAACGCTATGAGCCTGCCAGCAGCGCCTCGGGCGCCATTTTGTTCACCGAATCGCGCCCCAAGGTAGCGCTTGAGTTGCTGCACGAACTGGCCCGGTTTGATGTCCTGGTTGATCAATACATTGAACCCTTTGCGCAATTAGCGCATGACATTGCACCACAACTGGGCGACCGCCAGCTCGATACGACAAGCGATGAAGGGCTCACCTTGCTGCTGCTGTCAAAGCGACGGGACTTTGTGCGCCTGTTTAAGCCCGCACATTTCTCGGCGTTCACACTGCCAACCCTTTCACACACGACGTTGGTTGTTGGTCCCGCAGCCAGAAGTACTGGCTTGCGCGAAAACCTGTTACATGAGTATGTGCACTATCGTCTGCGTCGGGATATTCCCGGCGGGTTACCCTTGTGGTTTGAGGAGGGGCTGGCTTCCTATTTATCGAACGTAAGATTTCGGCGCGATCCACGTAAACCTGAATCCCTCCAGGTAGAGCTGGGGCATTGGGTTGGGCAAGACTATCATGCGACCAACAGGTCGCCGCGTTACAGTGTTCGACGACAGATCCTGTCGATTACAGATAAGGCGTTGCGGCTCGAAGACCTGGTGCAACGCCGTAACCTCGATGGCATGCCGCGCACAGCAGTAGAGCAGTTCTACCATTCTTCCCATGCCCTGGTGCGATATCTGTACGCCAGCGCAGAGCTTGACAGATCCGCGCTTGCAGCGGCGCTCGTGCTTGGTACACCTTCATTTCCGACCGGTGTTGACGTCGACCTAGCTGCAGCCATGCGCGCTATTCGCCGGCATTACGATACGACTGCGGGGGCTACGGAGCGTTTTGTGCTGATTGCTCCTGCAGAAGTTGCCATTGCGCAGGAGCGTCTGGCGCCAGCACAGGTGCGGCGCAGCCTGGCAGAGGCCGCGCTGTTGGCAAACCCTCCTGCAGCGGCGCAACTGTATGAAATATTAGCGAAGGAACATCCTGCAGAAGCCTGGACTTGGGTAGGTGCTTCAAAGGCGCTGCGCTTGCAGGGCAAAACTGCTGAGGCCCAGGCGCAACTGGCGGTAGCTCAAAAACTGGCTCCCGACAGTCCGGCGGTATTGCTGGAGCAGGCGGCGACACGGACGACCGGATGCATAGTGGCTCCGACCCAGGCATGTTCTCAGGCCTGGCGCCGCGCGATGCTTGATTTGCGCGATGTACTCGATCACAAGGCCAGTAACTACGAGGCCATTTATCGGCTCGGAATCGCCCATCTCTACCTTGGTCAGCCTGGTGAGGCTCAGGGCTATCTGCAGATAGCGTGGCAGCGGGTACCCTGGTCGCCACGAGTCAATTACTTTGTCGGTGAGTCATTACGCCTTACCGGCGACACGCGGGCGCGCTGGTTTTTGGATGGTGCACAACGTTGGGCAGCCAGCGCGTTTTACGAACAAGCTGCGGCAGAAGCATTACGGCTCCTGCCGGTTGAGCCAGTACCCGCGCAGCCCGGTCAGCTGCTAGAGTAGGGTTAGGCTCAACTCGGTTGAAAGAGGGGATGGCGCAGTTTTGTGCCACTTGCATTGTTACAACTAAATAACCTGCGATTAGCGCCAGAGAGCGTGCCGGTTCAGCTCGAATTTGCTGCAGGGCAAATCGCGGTGGTTCTTGGTCGCAACAATTCGGGTAAAACCAATCTTTTGCGACTCCTCGCAGGCCTTCCCACGATTGCCAGGGGGGACATACTGCTAGACGGGGAGTCGTTGAACGCAGTGCCTACCGGTCGCCGACCCATGGGCTTTGTGTTTCAGGCGTTTGTTAACTATCCGCAGTGGACAGTGCGCCGCAACATTGAGTCGCCGCTTGTCGCCAGGGGTGTGGCGCGGGTTCAGCGCCAGTCTCGTGTTGCCCAGATTGCACAAACTTTGCAGATCGAAGAGTTGCTTGAGCGCTTGCCAACGGAGTTGTCGGGTGGACAACAACAACGCCTTGCTATTGGCCGGGCACTTGCCAGCGATGCGCGCGTTCTGTTGCTTGATGAACCCTTCGTAAATCTTGATTTTCGCCTGCGCGAGCGGCTCACGAGCGAGCTCGGTGAACTACTGCGTGAGACAAACACCACTGCGCTGTTCACCAGTTCTGACTGTCGCGATGCGTTTGCCCTAGGTGACTCGGTTGTGCTGCTTGACCAACAGCAGATATTGCAAGCAGGAGAACCTCTGGCGGTTTATCAAAACCCATCGACACTGGCCGCGGCCGATCTGTTCAGTGAACCTGGTGTTAATTGGGTAAGTAGTAGTACAGGCTCTGAAGCAAACTCAGAAGCAAACAAAGGATCTAACCTCGAAGTAGTGCGGCCTGAGCACCTGGTGCTCGAGCGCGAACAGCTCGCTTCGGATTGTGCTGCACCCCTGCGTTATCGTGTGCATGTTGATGCCATAGAAACCAATGGCAGCCACACGTTTGTCCAAGGGGGATTGCTCACTTCAAAACCTGCAAGGACCTCTGAGGTATGGGTGGCGAAGCTAGCCGGTATGCCCGATTTGACACCGCACTTGCGCGACGACAATACACTGGAGTTTTTTGTCGATCCACGTAACCAACTTATTCTTGCTGATGAGTCGACCGAGGTAAATCGTGGCGCTGCTTGAAGTCGAAGGACTGTCCTTCACTTACCCGGGTGCCGTGGTGCCGACGTTAAAAGAGATTGCATTTGCTGTTGAGTCTGGTGGCAGCCTTGCCCTGTTGGGTAGTTCCGGGGCCGGTAAGACAACACTGCTAAATCTGTTGTCTGGCTTGTTACCTTGTGCCACAGGTCGCATTGCGTTTGATGGTGTTGACGTGTCCACAATTGGCGCAGCCA
>CAZSYU010000002.1:91177-108184 GCA_964611345.1 uncultured Pseudomonadales bacterium | reverse complement strand
CATTTTTCGGCAAGCTGGGTCGGCGCCAGCAGACAGTACAGGCTGGTGCTTCAACAAAAATTCAAAGTAACTTTGTGCCATCCGCAGAGATGGACTTTTGGAGGGTTTCCCATGGGAATGATGAGTGAATTTAAAGACTTCGCGATGCGCGGCAACGTGGTCGACATGGCGGTAGGTATCGTCATCGGCGGCGCATTTGGCAAAATTGTATCGTCGTTTGTGGCCGACGTACTTATGCCACCCATTGGGTTGCTCATGGGCGGCGTTGATTTTAGCGATCTGGCGTTTACCCTTCAGGAAGCCGCCGGTGACGCCGGACCCGTACTGATTAAGTACGGCGTATTCATTCAGAGCGTGGTTGATTTCATCATTATTGCATTCGCCATCTTTATGGTGGTCAAGGCGATGAACTCAATGAAAGAAGAAGAGCCTGAAGAAGATCCAGGTCCAAGCGAGAAAGATTTACTGGCCGAGATTCGCGACTCTCTGGCGAAGTAACGGGTAGCAACACGCGGGTCACTTGCCCTCTCGGGCTTGTGTCGCCCTATCAGCGGCGCCTTGTGGCGCCGCTGTGCGTTTATTTACCGCAACTACTTGTCCGCAAACGGACGGTAGGCTTACTTGGCTTTCTTGCCGTGCCCCGTCTTTCGGGCCCGAATTTCCAACACCTCGCCGGTGAAGTGATTGGGCTGCACGGCGAACCACTCCTGCAGATTAACGTCGTGCTTTTTTGAGCACAGATCGGCTAACTCATAGAACGTAGGCCTGCCCGGGTCAGTAATAATCACCCGTTCTACACCCGACTTCAGGGCTCGCGTCACCAACTTCGACAGAGGCTTAACCAACTTGTCCCAGAAACAGATATCCGAGCCGATAAGCAGCTTATGCTTACTTAGCTGTTTAGCCGTCAGGTCCTCGTATTTACTGACCAGCGACTCAACGTCAACATCGTTCAGAGCCGCAAGCACCTCCATAAACGGGAACACATCGGGGTCCATATCAACGCCAGTGACCTTGGCATCAAACTTTTTGGCGCAATAGATTGCAGCGGGGCCCCAACCACAACCAATCTCCATGACGTTGGATTTCTTGCGCATGGGTTCGTGCTCAAGGTAGTCCATTAGCAGAAAACTACTCCCCCAGGTCTTATGCCCATGCACCGAAGGTTCGTACAGGCGTTTGAGACGCCGCACCAGTCGATGTTGAGATTGCAGCAGATAAATGCCATAGGCGGGATAAACATGGGGCTCTGGCAGGCGTTCAATGCGAGGCATACAGCGGAAAGTCCAACTAAAACTGCGGCGGATGTTAGCTGCTTTGCAGCGCGTGCGCGATAGCCCTTTCGCGATAGCGCTTTATAGATAGCCCTTGATCACAGATTCACACCAGCTGCGCAGAATACCCGAGTAATTTACTCTGGTATTGCCAACGTCTCGGGCGGTAAACTGTCGCGCCTCGACTCAGGTGCTTCGGCTCTGCGTTGAGAGTGCATTAATTTAGCCAACAGATGCCTAAACAGGTGAACAGCGAACCGATGGAAGCAGGCCAAAATCAGGAGATTAAGGACCACCTGGGTGCAGACTATGCCGCCGGGTTTGTCACTGATGTCGAAGCCGATACCCTGCCACCTGGGCTTGATGAGAACACAGTACGTTTTATCTCGGAAAAGAAAGACGAGCCTGCGTGGCTTACCGAGTGGCGCCTGCAGGCCTTTGCCAAGTGGCAAGCAATGCAGGAGCCAGAATGGGCGCACCTGCATTTTCCAAAGATAGATTACTCGGCCATCTCCTACTACTCGGCGCCGAAGAGCCTCGCCGACGCTCCCGAGTCGCTGGATGACGTCGACCCGGAGTTGATTGCGACCTACAACAAACTCGGCATCCCCCTGCACGAACAGGAAATGTTGGCAGGTGTCGTTCGCAAAGACGGTTCATTGCCTCAAGTGTCGGCCGGCGACCGGTTGGGGCCACCCGGCGGCCCCAACGTCGCAGTAGATGCCGTATTTGACTCTGTATCGGTTGCGACGACGTTCAAGGCAAAGCTCGCCGAGGCCGGGGTGATTTTCTGTCCTATTTCAGAAGCGGTCCGCGACCATCCCGAACTGGTTAAAAAATACCTAGGCAGCGTGGTGCCACAGTCCGATAACTTCTACGCCACGCTGAACAGTGCTGTATTCAGCGACGGTTCGTTTGTCTACATTCCCAAGAACACGCGCTGTCCGATGGAGCTCTCTACGTATTTCCGCATCAATGCGGCCAACACGGGCCAGTTCGAACGCACTTTGATCATCGCCGACGAAGGCAGCTATGTGAGCTATCTCGAAGGCTGTACTGCGCCCATGCGCGATGAAAATCAATTGCATGCCGCGGTGGTCGAACTCGTGGCGCTGAAAGATGCACAAATCAAATACTCCACGGTGCAAAACTGGTATCCCGGCGACAAAGACGGCAAAGGGGGCATCTACAACTTTGTCACTAAACGCGGCGCCTGCCTGGGTGACAATTCGAAGATCTCCTGGACCCAGGTCGAAACCGGTTCAGCCATCACCTGGAAATACCCAAGCGTTGTGTTGCGCGGCGACAACAGCGTTGGTGAGTTTTATTCCGTTGCACTTACCAATAACCTGCAACAGGCCGACACGGGCACCAAGATGATTCATCTTGGCAACAACACCAAAAGCACCATTGTTGCCAAGGGCATCAGTGCAGGACGTAGCGACTCAAGCTATCGAGGACTGGTTCGAATTGCGCCAAAAGCGGAAGGGGCGCGCAACTACACCCAGTGCGACTCACTCTTGATTGGTGGTGATTGTGGTGCGCATACCTTCCCATACATCGAAAGCAAGAACCCCAGCGCCACCATAGAGCATGAGGCCACCACATCGAAAGTCAGCGACGATCAATTGTTTCTGTGCCAACAGCGTGGAATTGACCCTGAAAAAGCCGTCGGCATGATCGTCAACGGCTTTTGCAAGGAAGTGTTTCGTGAACTACCGATGGAATTTGCAGTGGAAGCCGGCAAATTGCTCGAGGTCAGCCTTGAGGGATCTGTTGGGTAACCCTTGCTACCACAGAAGAACAGCATGCTAGAAATTACTAACTTAAGCGCAAGCGTCGGCGATGAGGCGATCATTGACGGTTTGACGCTCGCCGTGCCCGCCGGTGAAGTTCACGCGATCATGGGGCCAAATGGTTCGGGTAAAAGCACCCTTGCCAACGTGCTGTCGGGCCGACCGGGTTATTCGGTTACACAAGGCAGTATCAAGCTCGGCGACCTTGACTTGAACGAGTTGGAACCCGAAGAGCGAGCTGTAGCCGGCCTGTTTCTCGCGTTTCAATACCCCACTGAAATACCCGGCGTCAGCAACATGGAGTTTCTAAAGGCAGCACTAGATGCTCAGCGCGCCGCACGCGAGGAAGAACCACTGGACGCAAGCAGCTTCATGCGCACGGCGCGTGCAACCGCGAAGGAACTCGATCTTGATCCCGATTTCTTAAAGCGCGGGGTGAACGAAGGCTTCTCCGGTGGCGAAAAAAAACGCAACGAGATACTCCAAATGCTTATGCTCCAACCAAAGCTCGCCATTCTCGACGAGACCGACAGCGGACTCGACATTGACGCCTTGCAAGTGGTGGCCGAAGGCGTCAACCGGTTCCGCGCGCCAGATCATGCGATCTTGCTAGTAACCCACTATCAACGCCTGCTCGACTACATCAAACCAGATCGGGTACATGTACTCGCGGCAGGCAAAGTAATTAAAAGCGGTGGACCAGAGCTTGCGCTCGAACTCGAAGAACGGGGCTACGGGTGGCTGACGGACAGCTAAACACAGCACAGAGTTTTGCTGCCTGGCTGGCAGAGGCTCAGGGTACTGCGCCCACCGCCACTCCCGGCGATGCCCTCGAGTTGTTGGCGTTATTACCTGAACCAGGGAGCGAGAGTTGGAAGTACAGTCCCGTAAACCGGCTGTACGAGGCCCTTCGAACTGGACCACGAACCCCTTCAAACCCAGAAGACTGCGCTGCGTTACTGGCTGCTGTTGATACGCAACGCTATCCATTGGCCGCTGCAACTGCTCTGAACCTGGCGAGCGTGACGCGACTCACGCTCAACCACGGCGAGACCCTGAACCCAGAGGCCTTCGATGCCCAGCAACAGGGGTGCCATTGGCTGCATATTGAAGTGGCACCAGGAGCCAGCGCCGAGCTACTGCAACGACCCGCGCAGGCCACAGGATTAGGGGCAATCACCAGCATCACTATTGGCGCCGGTGCCACGCTTATCCATAGCGTGAGCGGCGCACCAGACAGTGGCACCCAATGGCAACTACATAGCGTAGGGATCGAACAAAACGGCCATTATCAGCGCCATCAATTGAGTCTGGGCGGAACGCTTGAGCGCAATGACATTCATGTGCAACTAACAGGCCGCAATGCTCAGGCGGAGCTCACCGGTAGCTTGCTGTCTGGGGCGCACGATCGCAGCGACAACCAAATTGTGCTCGAGCACCAAGCACAAGACTGTCGCAGTGAGGCACGCTTCCATGGCCTGGCCAATCAACACGGCAAGCTGACTTTCGGCGGACGCATTCACATTCTGGCCGACGCTGCGGGCACCGACGCACGGCTCCACAACCCCAACTTATTGCTTGCAGATACCGCCGAGATCAACACAAAGCCAGAACTTGAAATCTACAACGACGATGTGGTCTGCGCCCATGGCGCAACCGTTGGCCAGCTCAACGAGGATGCAGTGTTCTACCTACGTTCGCGTGGCATCAAACTCGCGGCCGCGAGGGCACTCTTGTTGCGCGGCTTTGTCGACGACGGCATTGGTGGCCCAGATCAAGATCACATGACCACTCTCATCAACGCAAGGTTTGCCCAGTGGACGCTGTAAACGCCTCGAACGCAAAAGTGCTGGCCGCTATTCGTGCAGACTTTCCGTTGATCGCAGCAAACGAACAGGTGTATCTCGACAACGCAGCCACTACCCAAAAACCGCAAATGGTCAGCGACGCGCTCGCACACTACTACCAATACGACAACGCCAATGTGCACCGTGCCGCCCATAAGCTCGCTGCTCGCGCGACAGACAGCTATGAGACCTCGCGCGAGGCATTGCGGCGCTTCATTAACGCTGCATCGCGGGAACAGATTATTTTCACCGCAGGCACCACAGAGTCGATAAACCTTGTCGCCAATACCTGGGGCAGCGCCAACCTGCGCAGCGGCGATGAGATACTAATCACTCTGCTGGAGCACCACTCAAATATAGTGCCATGGCAGTTGCTTGCCCAGCGAACTGGGGCCAAGGTGATCGCCTGCAACGTCACAACAACCGGCGAGCTAGACCTCGATGATTACCATTCAAAACTCTCGGCAAAGACCAAACTCGTTTCGGTAGGCCATGTTTCCAACGCGCTAGGCACCATCAATCCCGTGACCCAGATGATCGCCGCTGCACACGAGCAAGGCGCCATCGTGTTGGTCGATGGTGCCCAGGCCGTTGGCCACATGAGTGTTGATGTCCAGGCTCTTAACGCCGACTTCTATGCGTTTTCAGGGCATAAGATGTTTGGCCCGACTGGCATTGGCGTGCTGTACGGCAAGACAGACTTGCTGAACGCCATGCCACCGTGGCAGGGCGGCGGCGAAATGATCGAAACCGTGGCCATTGAACACACTACCTTCAACACCCTGCCCTACAAGTTTGAAGCCGGCACTCCGAATATTGCAGACGCGATTGGGTTGGGTGCTGCGGTTCACTATATTGAGTCGCTCGATAGAGCGCTGGTGCAAAAACACGAAGATTCCCTCCTCCGGCACGCTACCAGCGCCATACAGCAACTGCCAGGCGTCAACATTGTAGGTACCGGTGCCGACAAGTCAGGGGTTCTGTCGTTTACGGTGGACGGGGCCCATCCGGGAGATATCGGCACGCTGCTCGATCAGCAGGATATTGCAGTGCGCGTCGGCCACCACTGCGCAATGCCACTGATGCAGCACTTGGGATTGCCAGGCACGATTAGAGCGTCATTTAGTCTGTATAACAATACCGATGATCTTGAACGGTTTGTCGCCGCGCTTACCAAAGCGTTATCCTTTATATAGTTCAGCCTATAGATGCACCGGACAGCAGCCACCACAGCAAGCGAGTACCTGACGTGATGAGCGAACAAGAGCCACACCAGCAACCATCGACCGGCGCCGTTGCCAGCTTCGATCCCGCAACCGATCCAGTCGCTATAAGCGTCAGTCCGGCTGCTGTCGCGCACCTGCACAAGTCGCTGGCAAACAACGCAGCGGATGCGGTTCGGCTCGGGGTAAGCGAGAGTGGGTGTAATGGCTACATGTACGAGCTGAGTTTTGCCAAATCCGCCAACCCGGATGACCATCGCTACCAGTTTGACGTAGCGACCCAATCCGCAGAACTTGCGTTAACCGTAGTAGTAGCACCGACCGACTTGCCGCTCGTCCAGGGCACCCACATCGACTACGTCACCGAAGGTCTCAATTCGGCACTCAAGTTCGCCAACCCAAACGCCGAGGCTCACTGTGGTTGCGGCGAGAGTTTTTCAATTTCAGCGCCGGACGACGTCTAAGGCTCTGGCCCTGCCATGGAACGCAGACTCATACCGTTAACGCGTGCTGTTGCTGCACGTCTGGTACCCACTGGCGATCCCCTTACTATTCCAGGGGGCGTCTTTGTTTCTCTGACGCAATCGCTGGGCGGAACCTACACAGTCATACACGAAGGCAATATGGCCCGTATCGACGGAGAAGACGCTGACGCGTTGGGCTTCGAGCAAGAAACTCTGGACTTTGCAACCCCTGAACCTGGCGACACCCGCATAAACCCGGACAACGTGAATACTGCCCTCGCCTCCGTATTTGATCCGGAAATACCGGTGAGTATCGTCGACCTCGGCCTGGTATACAGCACTCATATCGACGACCAGCAAAATACGGTGAGCGTTACCATGACACTTACGGCCCCAGGTTGCGGCATGGGCGAGGTGCTGGTGCATGACGTCGAGCGCCGTCTGCTAAGGGTCCCCAATGTACAAGCCGTTGACGTTGAACTCGTGTTCGATCCTGCCTGGAACCGCGACATGATGAGCGAGGAGGCGCAGTTAACCCTCGGGCTGTTTTGATCTGCGAATGACTGCAACTATTGAACAAATTGAAGATGATCTGGGTTTCTTCGATTACTGGGAAGACCGCTACCGCTATCTGATTGATCTCGGTAAGGCACTGCCTGCCATGCCTGAGGATGACAAGGTTGAGGACAATATTGTCCACGGCTGTACCAGTCAGGTGTGGCTGACGGTGAATCACAAACCAGACACAGCAACCGTCGAACTCAACATGGACAGCGACGCCCTCATCGTCCGCGGCTTGCTTGCTCTGGTGCGGGCCGCCTATGCCGATCGATCCCCTGCAGAGATTGTGAGCTTTGACATGGAGGCGTTGTTTGCGCGCCTGGATCTGCTGTCACACTTGAGCATGACCCGTGGCAATGGCCTGCGTGCCATGGTTGGGAGAGTGCAAAAACTGACCCAGGAACTTATCAATACCTAACAGGCTAGACTTGATACTGTATATATATACAGTTATCTTAAGTCATGGCTATTTCGCAGACAACCCCGCTCCAAGCGCATGTACGGGTCTTTCGCCTCGCACCCAATGGGCGCGATCTCAGCGCTATCCCCCACGCCATTTGGCAACAGATTATTAACCACGAGCGGCCCCTGCAGCCCGCTAACGGCTCGGTAAAAGTGCTCCTGCTGCAACTCTACATCGAGCCAGACGGCGAGCAACGCCTGTACGAACAACGCGTGTGTACACAACTCGTATGCAAACAAATAGACGCACTGCGCCTGCAAACGGACGAGTTTGGCTTTCTCCTAACCTGGGATGCAACCGCTGTCCAGGCAGATAAGGCCGTCGCAGACAATGCCGTCGCAGATAGAACAGTAGCAACTCGCCTGGTAGACGCCCGGCATCTCTTCCTGCAACGCTTCATCGCCCATCGGCATAGCTGGCACCCTCACCCCACCCTGGTCACCAAAGCCATCGTGCTCGCCACCGGCGAATCCACCACAACTACGCCAATCTAGATTTCTCTCAGCTGTGCGCGTTCGCTACCAGACGCTCCACAAAGAACTCCATGTGCCCCGACGGTGCCGTCCGTCGTGGCCATTGCGCAACATTTTGGGCTAACGCCTCAAACGCCTTCGACACCGCAGAACGCGGATAAGAACACAGTACCGGGGCCTGCTTGCGAACCGCCCGTCGCAGGTATTCATCGAACGGTAAACTACCCACATGTTTCAGTTGCACATCGAGAAAGCGATCAGTCACGGTTGTGAGTTTGGCGAAGGCCTCCGCACCGTCGCGCTTTGACCGCACCATGTTGGTAACAATGTTAATATTCTTAACGCCGTGGCGTTCATTTAACAGCTTTATCAACGCGTACGAGTCGCCAATTGAGGTCGGTTCGTTAACAACCACAAGCACCACTTCCTGGGCGGCGGCCAGAAAACATACAACTTCCTCCGTGATTCCGGCGGCCGTATCTATGATCAGCGTATCCATCGTATCGGCGAGCTCGGAGAAGCTGTGAATGATGCCGAAGTAACTCTCGACATCGAGCGTGGCAAGTTCGGGAATACCCGAGGACGCCGGGACAATACTCACGCCGTCACCAATGTCGACCACCACCTCCGCCAGGGTAGCCTCTCCGGTGAGCACGTCCAGCAACGTCTTCGACGGTTTCACACCAAGCGTCACATCAGAGTTGGCTAACGCAAGTGCTGCATCCAACAAAGTGACACGGCGTCCGAGTCGCCCTAACCCCAGAGCCAGATTAACGGCGACGTTGGTCTTACCGACGCCGCCCTTGCCGCCACCAACTGCTATGACCTGAATGGGGTCCTTACTCGTGCTCACCACTGAATCCTCCTGATTAAAATGACCGTCTCTCTTGAGTGTAGAAGAAGCTAGCCAGTTTGCTGACTTACTCTTGACCCGTAACCGTCATTTTCCCCGATACTTCCGCACAGCGAGACCAGGCAGGGTTCAGGCAGCTTTTGCTTCCGGATTCTCCCAGCGCAATACCATCTCCAGAATGTTGCCTGCACCCAGATAGTGCACCGAATCACACATACGCTTCAGCAGCGGCAACCCACGACCGTGATAGTTGCCTGCATAAGACCCATCTTCAACTGCTGAGAATCTGGCCCGGTGATCAAAACCAGGACCGCTATCAATCACCCGAATGCTGAGGTGCCCATTGGTTAGCGAGCTCTCGCAATCAAGTTCAAATCGAATAAAACCACCGGTGAGCTCTCGCAGAGCTCGATCGCGCTCCATGTAATAACCGGCAAAGCTGCTCGCGTCCTGCTTATCAACCGATGCAAGACCTAGGACACCATGCTCCAACGCGTTCGAATACGCCTCAGCCAACACACTCGATATCTGTCCGGCAGCCTCACTCAGCTCCGGTACTTCCTTGATGATTTGGTGCATCAGCGGCAACGGGTTAAAACACTGCAGAGACTCCGGTCCCAATTCATAAACAAAGCGCCACTGTTGTGGAACGCAGGGCACCAGCAAGACATCGTCAATCGGTGCCAATACTTGCCTTGCAGGCGCAAACATCGCCACCGAGATGAGTGTAACGTCATCATCACGTGCAGCAGTACCCAACTGCTTCCGCGAGGCATCACGGATTTCTTCGAACAGTCGATCCAATGGCCCCGAGGTTGCAAGCAGGCGTTCGAGTCGCTGCACACCAAACATCTCGCCATCAGCACCGCGTGCCTCGAGCAAACCGTCGGTGTACAGCAACAGCTGGTCAGCAGGCTGAAAATCGAGCATCTCTGTTTTGGCTGAGAACTTGTCTGGCTCTAAAATTCCCAACGGTAGGTGATCAGATGGCAAACTCTGAGCCATCCGCGGCTCGTTTCTTAGCAGATAACCCGCTGGCAGACCACCGCTCCAGTATTCCAGCGTACCCTTGGCGTAACAAATTCGTGCAAGCGTCGCACAGCAGAAATAACCCGGCGGCAGAATACTCGCAAGCTTGGAATTCGCTTCCCGCATAATTTCGCCAACAGAAAAGCCTTTTTCTGTCATGGTATAAAACACTTCAGCCAGCGGCATGGCGCCAATTCCTGCGGTTAGACCGTGGCCGGTGAAGTCGCCAACAAAAACAAGCAGGTCGCCCGCAGGATTATATCCTGCAAGCAGAACGTCACCATTGAACACCGCCAGGGGGGACACAAGGTACTTAATGTTTGGACTGTCGAGCGACCCGGTATGCACAACACGGTCCATCACCGCTTTGGCCGCAGCCTGCTCGTGTAACAGATAGGCATTTAGTCGAGCGATCTGGTCGCGTTGCTGGAGCATGGTTTGATGAGTGTGATGCTGACGCTCGAGAGCGGCAAACTTAGCGCGCAGGATCTTATGATCGTAAGGCTTGAACAAAAAGTCGTTGCCGCCCGCTTCCACATACCCTTCAAGCTCCCCGGAATTCTCCGGGGATGAAAGAAACACTATGGAGACAAAATTTTCCCCGGCAATCGCTTTGATCTGACGGGCAGTTTCTCTGCCGTCAAGTTCGGGCGGCAGCTTGCCAAGCATAACGATGCGTGGTCGTTGCTGTCGATACGCTGCCACTGCCCGACTACCGTCAGCTGCACTGATCACTTGATGACCTTCTATTTCCAGAATGGCAGCCAGTAGCTGACGATCTGAGTCGCTTTGATCCGCCACCAGCACCATTGAGTGTTCAGTCATCTGATTTCGAAGAGTTGACCAAAATTGGAGATAGTCAGAATCTTACGCACATCAGGGTTGCAGTTAATGAACTCTATAGAGGCCTCATCCCCACCGCCGAAATCGCGTAGTAGCAACAACATGCCCAACGCGGAACTATCAAGATAGGTCGCATCCAGAAAATCGACAACAAAACGCTCCGGTCGCTCGGTCAAATTCTCATAAGTATCGCGAAAAGCCTGATAGGCGCTGAAGTCGAAACGCTCAGTTACGCGTATGGTTAGAGTACCTTCTAGAAGGCTGGATTCAATACTCACGGTTCTTCCTATCCTCGTTGCAAGCCATACTTGCGCATCTTCTCGACCAACGTGGTCCGGCGGATATGCAGCCGGTCAGCGGCGCGGGCTACAACAAAACCCGTATCTTCCAGCGCCTGAGAGATCAGATTTTTCTCAAGACCGGCGAGGTAACCTTTTAAGTCGAGGCCATTCACAGGTAACAATGTTCCTCCGTCAATCGACCCCTCCGGCACTATTGAATCTGCGTCTTGGTGAATTTCTCCGCACATGCGCGACGGCAGATCTCTGACATCAATCACACCATCACCAACAAGCGGCGCCAGTTGATTTGCAAAGTTGGCAAGCTCCGTCACGTTGCCCGGCCACTGATAACGATCCAGTGCCTGCCACGCCTCTGTGGACAGCACACCCGTTTGAAATACGCTATTCATCTCCTGCAACATGGTGGGTAGCGCTGAGCTGTAATCACGCAAAGGTGGTACCGCAATCACCGAACCCTGCAGGGCGTAAAACAGGTCTTCACGGAACATACCTTGCTCTACCAGAGCCCCAAGATTTGCCGTAGTGCTGGCAATCACGCGCAAGTCGCACACTGCTCCACGAGTAGAACCCACTCGCTCCAATCGCCTGGAGCGCAAGAACGCAAGCAAGCTGGCCTGGCTCTGAATGCTCAACGCCTCGATGTCCTCTACCAGCAACACGCCACCCTCCGCCATTTCAATTCGGCCGATACGACGGCTTGTGGTACCCGGCAGAGCACCGCTTTCGCAGCCAAACAACTCTATTGCCAACAGCGACTCGGGAAACGTTGCGCAACTCACCGGCACAAAGGGACCATCTGCGTAAGCGGAGCACTGGTAGATGGCCTGAGCGATTTTCCGCTTGCCCGTCCCGGTTTCACCGATTATTAGCGTGCAGCCTTCTTGCTCCACTGTAGCTGCTACTGCAACCCGCAAAGATTCCAACAGCGGATGGTCACCTGGTAAGCGAGCCACAATCCCGGCATGGGCCGCTGGCAAATCTCTGGTGTGCGGTGTCAACTGCAGCGCGCATCTTGAGCGCACCGCCCGAAGTGCAGAGCCGAGTGCTTCGGGCGTCAGTGGCAAACGTAAAAAACCGACTGGAGCGATACCATCGTGCCGTTCGACCCCAATCAGCTCAGGCCGCATATCGCCGGCGAGATCGAGTACCAGCACGGGGTTGCTGTTGTGTATTTCACGAACATCAGCAGGTGGCACGAGCACCACGCCCACATCAGAACCGCCACTAAATTGCTCTTCGACGACCACGCTGATTCCTAGAAACTCAAGCACACAGGCGAGTTCCTGTTTAGCCCGAGTGTTCTCGGTGGCTGCGTCTGTACCCACAATATGTAGCTGCATAACTGGATCGAAACCTTGCGATGACTTCTGAAGTAAAGCCGTTAAAGTCCAGCGGTCAACCAAGCCAGGCAAAAAGAGGACACGCGCACCAGTCGGAAACGGACACATGGTTCAGAACAAATTGTGAACCAGCGCACGAACCAAAACTCTCAGGCGCTAGAAAGTGAGAACAACGCAACCCAGTTAACGGCGTCAATTTGGCCCGTCGGAGACACTGTTACCTATGGGTACCCCGCAAGAAAGTAGATATCTGAGCTCCCCCGACGAGGTGTCGCAGGTGTTTCGGTTTTTTCGCGACCAGCAGTCCGAAATAAAGATTCGCTTCAACAGCGACAAGCTGAGAGCGCAGTCCTTCACTGCGCGAGTACTCGACCTCGACGCAGATCAAATTCTTCTCCAGAACATCATTCCACGCGATGGCATCGAGCATCTGCGACGCGGCGAGTTGTTTTCGATCTCTGGCCGCGCTGATGGGCTGTTCGTATATATCTCGGAGAATCGCGCAATTCCAGGTCCAGTGGCGGTTGCCAACAGCATCGACCATTGCGTCCGCATCGGCCTACCGACTACGGTGCTGTATCAGCAGCGACGCCGGTCGGATCGGTATCGCGTGCCGCTCAAGGCGCAAGCTCATCGCTCGCACATTCGGCTGGGTGATATTGCCCCTCTGTATGGTCGCATTCTGGACATTTCATCAATCGGTGCGAAGATTCTCATCGAGCCCGCACGACAAGATTCCATTCGCAAAGATCAGCGCCTGCAGAACTGCCTGGTACATGTACCGAACCAGCTATCGATCGAGGCCTCTTTTTTTGTTCGCCATGCCATCTTTAACAGCACCCAGCAAACGATGACCTGTGGTCTCGAACTGCTCGAGCTGAGTGACTCGGCGCGCGCAGAGCTCACAACCTTTGTCACCAAGATTACCAACGTTAATCTGTAATACGACTCCAGCGCCGCCAGTCGGCTACCCCATCGACATCCCATTGGAGCGGCAACTCAGCAAGTTTCAGATCGGCTGCTAACGCAAGCTTACGCGTTTGTGCCGCCACTCGATCGGTGCCCCAGCTGACTCCTGAGAACAGTTGCGGATAGGGCTTACGCTGACCGATAAGCGCATACCCACCATCCTCTGCGGCACCCAACACGACCTGTGCCCGCTCAAGTTGCTGCGCCGCGTCTTGCAAATAGTCGACACTCAAAGCACCGCAATCGGATCCAATGATAATGCTTGGGACGGACTCGCCAGAACCCGCCAGCGTATTCCCAGCAGCGCTATGCCGGGCGGCAAAGAGCATCTTGGCGCCGATGTCGCCCGGTCCCTGCTGCAGCACTGGCGCAGCCAGACGACGCCGAAAGCCTGCAAACCAGGGCATTTCTGTGTCACCGACCACATGCAGTTCAAATGGCATACCCGAGGCCTGCGCGATGAAGGCATTTTCCTCGAGTAACTGCAGATGTGCCCTTAAGGCCTGAGCCGCCCCGATGTGCCGCGCAAGCCTTGATTTAACCCGCCCTAGCACCGGCACCCTGGCCAGCATCACCAGCCTAGTTGAAGCAAGAGTTGCTGTATTGGTTGGCGCAACGCCTGCAGGCCCGGCCTGGCTCATTTAGCGCCATCCCGACCAGCCTCGCGGACCGGCGCATAACCCTCGCGGTAATACAGCCCATGAAGGTCTTGCGGATCCGCACCCCACGCGTAGCGCAAACGCAGCCACCACATCAACAGTATCGTTCGCAAGGTGCCATCTCGACGCCAGCGGCGTGCTGATGTCGTCAGCGCGGGCGTATCGTTCAACAGAGGTTCAACCAGCACTCGTAACCGCTTGCTGAGTTCGACATCTTCCATTAACGGTTGTTGCGGCCATCCCCCAGCGCGGACAAGCAGTCGGGCGGAGACCCAAATTCCCTGATCACCGGTAAACACCCGCGTCAGCCGGGAGCGGCTATTCATCAGCCAGGCCACACAGCGCAACAGCGGGCTGGAATCATCAAAACCCACATCAAAACGGCCCCAGACTCCGAGGTCACTGGCCTTGTCCGCCTCCACCCCACGGTCTTGTAACCAGCGTGCGGCCGCGTCAATATCTATCGAATCCGCGTGCAAAAACCACAACAGCGAGTGTGTCGCGGCCTGCGCGCCTAGCTGTAGCTGGGTCGCTCGGCCAGGTGCACTCATTAACCACTGGTCGACCTCATCACGCAAGCGGGCGCCGGTATCGAGAGTGGCAACAGAATCGACCAACGGCGGTTCTGCCTCCACCACGATGATTTCAAAATCAGCACCGCGCAGCGGTTGTAATTGCGCCAGCAACGGTGCAATCACACTAACCGGGTCGCGCAAGGGAATCACCAAACTAATCGCCAAACTTCAAATCCTTCAACCTTTTCCGCCTGCTGGACCGTGCAGGAGCTCTCGGGCTCTGGGTGCCCTGTCGCTCCACTGTAAAACTCGCAGGCACAGCTTGCCGCCGCGCGGTACTAACTTCATACTCATCCAGACCATCCGGCGCCCCCAATTAGGGCAACTTAGTCTTAGGGCAAATAGCTATGTCGAACTCAGAGTCGAACTCAGACAAACAGCTCGAGAACACCACTATCAGCAAGAGCACCAAGAGCGCACCCACCGGCCTGGACAGCGAATCAGATTCTGACCTGTATCCAGACGATATCGAAGAGTTTCTCACCTATCACTTGAATATTCTTGCTCGCAAACTCTCGCGTCGCCATTCACGCTTTCTCAACGAGAATTTCGAAATGGCATTAGCCGAGTGGTGGTTACTGGCCCAGATCTCGCAGAACTCGCCGACCACGGTACGCGATCTAGCAGCACGCACGCTGATTGACAAAGCACAGGTGAGTCGCGGCATCGAACAGCTCAAGAGCCGAGAGTATGTACGGCGTGAAACTGATCCGAAAGACAAGCGAAGCGCCTTGTTCTACATAACAGACGCAGGTACACAGGCGTACGAACAAATCATGCCGGCGCGCCGTGCCAACCAGAGTGAGCTGCTTAGTCAACTGACCCGCGAAGAACGCGATATGTTCCGGGCTTCAATCGGGAAGCTAAACAGCTATCTGGACGAGAACGAACCCTAGGGGGCACCCCGCCATTGAGCATCACCCTGTTGACTCGATCCGTTGCACATAGATATCTGCCAGCGGATTGATATCTAGAAAAATATATTCAGTATTTTCAATGGGTTCAAAAATAAACATCGTTTTTGCCTTAACTTACTTTAACTGGCGTCAGATACCTTCCAAGCGTGGCTTCGGGCCTTTTTAGCACCGCTCGGAGCGCTGCAAGAAAACCGCTTCTGCCGGGCCGATAGATCGCCTCCCGACACCGCCCAGCACGATGCGGGCGGGTGCGGTTACATTGCAAAATTGGGGCAAATTTCCCATGGCGCCAGGGCCACATGCGCCCATTTTTCGCTACCATGCAGCTCTGCCAAATGGCGATCTGGCCACAGGGTAAAAGTCCCGTATCCCCACCCGGATTTCACTGTGCTGCAGGCACTGTGCACTCAGTGTTGGGGCTCGACAAGAGGACTGACCCGTGACCGTAAAGCAGCACCTTGCGCCGCGCGGCAGCGCTCGTATACCGAATACTAGAAGGACACCCCATGGATCTGGCTAAACTACGCCCTGACAATCTGCCCCAATACACCCGTCGTAGTGTCGCAATTGCGGCGGCGTTTCTGGGCATTGCCGCCTACACCAGCACGGACGGCAACGCTCCAGTAACCGCAGCCGGCTCCACCGACGCCCCCGCCCTAACCGCGGCGGCCGAACCAACGACAGAAGCCACCACTCAGGCCAATCCTGTAGCAAATGTCACGGAGGCCACGGAGGTTGCAGAAACTACACAGACAGCAGAGGCCACGGAGGTTGCAGAAGCCATTACTGAAACCACGGCGGCAACAGAGGCCTCGGAGGTTGTTGAACTTGCTGGCGCAAACGCACAAAGCGCCACCCAAGAAATCACTGGAGAAATCACTGCAGAAACCCCCACTGCCAGTGCGAGTCCAGATACCAGCGCAGAGACTCTAATTGCGACCGAAGAAGCAGAGGTTACCCAAGACATCACCGAAGTTGCAGCCGCAACAACGGAGGCGACCGAAACCACAGTTACCGAAACCACAGTAGAACAGGCCGCTGATACAGTGGCAGAGAGCACGAGCGACGCGACAGAGAACGCGACAGAAAGTGCAACCGAGGTTGCCGAGGCGACAACCCAGAAAGTGCAGCCGCAAGAAGTGCAAATCGACACACAAATCGACACACAAGAGGTTGCGGCCAGCACAGTCGCAACTGACGCTCTGCAAGCAGTCGCTGCGGCAGCGACGGGTTTGACCCTTGGGGCCGCGGCCGACGCAACTGCTACGGAAACTGCCGCAGAAACTAACTCGACGGACTCAGCCCTCGACACCGTTGACCCAATCGAAGTGGCAGTAACCAGCCCTGCAGTGACCGAAGCAACCACACCGGCTGCGCAGGTCGCAGAGGTTAAAGAGGTCGCAGAGGTTAAAGAGGTCG
>CAZSYU010000002.1:53446-91077 GCA_964611345.1 uncultured Pseudomonadales bacterium | reverse complement strand
AGGTCGCAGAGGTTAAAGAGGTCGCAGAGGTTAAAGAGGTCGTAGAGGTTAAAGAGGTCGTAGAGGCCGTGGCGGTTAACGAAGTCGCAGAAGCAACCACAGCGCTCGCGGCAACGCCCGCAATCCCAGCGACGCCCATAGCAACCGTAGCGCCTGTAGCGCCTGTAGCGCCTGCGGCGACTGAGCTGACTGAGCTGACTGAAGCTGCTGAACCTACTGAATCTGCTGAACCGAATGAATCGAGAGACACAATAGTATCAACCGAAGCAGCGGCGACGCCGGCAGCAGCAGCTCCAACACCACCTGCCGAAGCACCTTTGGAAGTGCCTGCAACAAGCACGTCCGAAGCCGTGGCGGAGCTGGTCAGCAACTACCCCGGTAAGTTACTGATGGTGGTTTTTTGGTCGACCGCAAGTGAAGACGAGGCACAGTCGTTTGGCTGGATCAACGATATGCACCAACGCTATGCCAATCGCGGCCTGCAGGTAATCGCGGTCAATCAGGACGCAACAGCACGCGACGGTGAGGCCTACGCCGTCAAGCAAGGCGCGAAATTTGAGATCTCCCATGATCGCAGCGAAGAACTGCGCAAGGCGCTCTGGGTCGGCAAACTGCCTGCGACCTATCTGCTCAACGACGCCGGAGAGCTACTGGGTTCGCATGCGGGTTTCAATGACGACATTCGCGGCAGCTACGAGGACGAAATTCGCCGCCTGTTAAGGACTCTTAACTAGTTCCTCAATCAGTTAAGGTGCAGCGAGCGCGGGTCCAACGGTGGGCGTTCCAGCGCCATCGAGCAACCCAGGGTCAGTAGGCGTATATCCAGCCGCGATATACGAAAGCAGCGCAACCACGTTGTAACGCGCATCGAATCCGGCGTCGTCATTCAACTTTTGAAGCTCGGCGATGGCATGCGCAGCCGTACCGGGACCACCCAGGAGCTTGTCCCAACTGGCAAGCGATCTGCTTGGTTCAGTCAACACAGGATCCGTTGTCATTGAATTCGCGTCTGTTCCGGGCGCCGTTCGCATAGCGTGCACTCCTGGGCCATAACCCTCGCGAGGTTGCAAATTGAAATACAGGTTACGGTCGATCCCGTAAAACGCATTCGCACTAACTACGGTTTTACCAGCACTACTGCCAATGGCATAGCCCTGCACTGGCTGCGGGGAGTAGACGATGTTGTGAGAGAACTCCACGCCAGTACCTACTGGTGTCACCCCATTTTCATCCAGTGCAATCGCGTTAAAGTTCACTGGCTGGCGCATAAAGTTATGGCGCATTCGAAACTTTATACCGGTGCCGTCGTTCACCGTTAAAAATACAGGATGTATTGGTGCTTCACTCGTATCGCCAATACTGCCGGAGTGCTCCACCGTTAGCGTGGTGGGCGAGCCCCCATACTCAACGACCCAGAGTTGTGGTCCATTGGTCAGCACGACATCCCCGGGATCTGTCTGATCCGCATAGTGTGATTCAAACCAGAAGTTTCGCAGCGTTGCATCGCCGCGGAGATCTCGCGTCACGAACCCATGCGGGTTGTCCGTTTCGGCATACATATACACCGTGTCCGTCAGATCTGCGACCAGGCCAACCCCTCCGCTGTCTCTGACAACCTGAAACAGCTCACGCTGCACTTTGGCGTGACCGCCGTTATTGTTCGAGCGTACGCTGCCAGCCTTGCCGTTCGCGCCCAGTACCCAATTTTCGAGTTCATAGTCTTGCACGTAACGAACGTACACCTCTTTGTCGCTGACCAGATTACGAATGTGTTTTGGTACGCGACTGGCCGCCGCCCGCACTGGCAAATCCCCATAGCCGTCAAACCACAAGGCAGGCACAGACGCTGCAGCCGGATGTGAGGCTTTAAACGACCAGCCCTCGATAGCAACTTCTGTGAACTCACCAGCCTCAAGTCCAAACACGCCTACCTGACCGGAATTGTTGAACTCCATGTTGCTAGCCACCAGGCGTGATGACTGCGGATCGTTCGCGAGATACATCGACCAGGCTTTGCCGTTTTCGGGATCGAGTGCCCCAGTAATCTTGCCGTAACTACCTGCTAACAACGAATCACGATGTCCTTCAGACGCCACAAACCAACCACCAATCGTCTCGTCGACAAGACCAATCTCGCCGCGCGCGGCAGGTTGCCCGGCAAACTCAACACGCTGCTTACCGCCCAGCATCTGCAGTTGCAGGAACTGTTGCGCGTTGGGGGCAAACAGCAGCCGGGCAGATGGGCCGATACGCACGTTGGCGCCCTCTCCTGTCATGCGCAGATGACCACCCACATGGAGCTGTGCACCAGGCGCAAGCACGAGCCCGCCCGGGCCATCAAGCACAATCGCCACGGCGGCTGTGCCCGTCCCGATCTTGCTTGCTGCGGCATTATCAATAGTGACGGTATGACGTCCGACACTGACCACCCGGTCACCCGCGCCAGGCACCCCGCGTGGCCGCCAGGTTCTTGCGCTGCTCCAGCTGCCGGAGGCTTTCGCACGGTAGTCAACGGCAGTCGCGCTATTGGTAAAACCAAACGCCGACAACGCGACGCAGGCAACGATGAGTCTGAGTAAACTATTTATGGCCATAAAATCTTCTTCCAACACCCGTTTCCCGCAGAGATCAAAAACGACAGATTGAGGCAGGTTATTTGCCTATGGTAACTCAGTTATACACTGCTAACTAAAGGCTTATCCGCGTAGAATGTAGCGTCTTGTATACACCTACACGAATGAAGGCCTAGCGACGTATGAGCGACGCATCCCCGGCAGCAAAAGCCGCCGAAACGTCCAACACCAAAGCCTGGACTTTCAAAACCATTACATGGTTGTTGGCACTCGCCTGCTTCTATCTGGTATATACAAAAATCGTTGAGGCCGGCGCACGGGATCCGGCAGGCCTTGGTCCCATCGAGTATTTGGTAAAATTTTTCTCTGGGGTCAAATGGTGGCAGTGGCTCGCTCTGATGATTCCCTATTCCATTTTTTTCTTTGTCGTTGACGCCCACGCCACCTGGCGCGTGATTCGCTGGTTCAACGTGCCCACCATCAAATACACCGATATTCTGCCGATCAGGGGCAGCGCCTACATACTGTCGATGGTGAATGAGCAGGTTGGCAAAGGCGCCATGTCGCTGTACTTGCTGCGGCGTCATGAAGTGCCCGGTTGGGAAGCGCTCTCCAGCATGATTTTTTTAGCGCTGGCAGAGATCTACCAACTGCTGTTCTTCTCCGCCATCGGTGTGTTGCTCTACAACCAACTGGTGGTCGAAGCCTCCTCACAGCTACCGCTAAATGTCATCTTGCCGGTGGTATTTTTAATCGCCCTCGCCTACATCCCGATTCATCTGTTGTACTTTTCCGGCAAGCTATTGCCTGGTTCAACACTGCGCGACAAACCCCTACTGAGCACTTTCAAACGCGCCAAACCCAGCCAGTACCTACTCTTGCTGTTATTCAAGGCACCCAACCTGATAATGGCGGTGGTCATCTACACTTTGGCGCTCGAACTGTTTCAGGTACCGGTTAACTTTGGTCAAATGCTGGCCTTTCTGCCAGTGATCTTTTTGTCGGCAGCACTCCCACTGCCGTTTCATGCCGGCGCACTACTCCTATGGACCGTACTGTTCCCCGAGTACCCCGAAGTAGGTGCGTTCAGCCTGGTAATGCACACCTTTTTTGTGCTGTTTAATGCGCTGCTTGGCGTGTTGTTTTTACCTAAGGCGAACCGCGAGCTGTTCGGTACGCAAGCAGACGATCAAGCATCGACAGCAGTGTCGTAACAACAAGCAGCCAGCCGCACAGGTTCACCAGCTGCGCAAGCAAGGCGCGGCTAAGGCCCAGCGCTTCAAACACCACGGCACCAATAAGGGCAATCCCCAGCACAACAAAATAGCCTATGCCGTTATAGCGCCCGAGCGCACTAGCCCGGAGCGCTCGCCCTGCCAAGACCTTCGAATCCAGTGCGTACTGCGTGAACGACAGCACCACCAGCACCGGCAGGCCCCAGGGCACCACCAGTTGCGCACCGAATAACACCAGCGCAAGCAGTCCTGCAGCAACAAACAGGGCGTCAACACTGTGATCAAAAATTCCACCCAGCACGCTGACCTCGTTACGTGCGCGGGCAATTGGGCCATCCACAAGATCGGTAATCACCGCCAACGTGAATACAACAGCCGCCAGCAGAAAATCTGACTGATAGATCGCCCATACCAGTGGCGCAATCAGCAAGCCGCGTAATGCCGTCAGCGTGTTGGCCAAACCAATACCAGCTTTCACGTCCGCAGGAGTTCTCCACAATGGGTACACTTGAACCGGGGCGAATCGCGAGCCGACCGCCTCTTGAACCTCGGAGTGTACTTTGACCGACATACCTGCAACAGCACCAGCACCGTCCTCGCCCGCCACAGCAGGGCAACCGGATGGCAACAAGCTATTGATCACCGGCGCCAACGGCCATCTCGGCAGCAGGCTCATTCCAGCCGTTGCTGAGACCCGGGGCGTCGTCGCCTTAGTGCGCTCAGCCTCCGCAGCCCTCGCCTTGCAGACGACGGTTGATACCCTGCCACCGGTCCAGACCAGCAACATCACTATCACCCAACTCGAATACACGGACGTCACCGCCCTGCAAGACGCCGCGCAAGGCTGCAATGAGGTTATTCATCTGGCTGGCATCCTGAAAGAATCACCGTGGAGCACCTACCAGCAGGCCCACGAGGACACCACAGCCGCGCTCCTCTCGGCGCTCGAAGGCCTGACTATTCGCCGCATTCACTACTTAAGCATCGTGGGTTCGGCGCCCACCGCCAGCAATGCCTGTCTGGCCTCCAAGGGGCGCGCTGAAGAGCTGCTGCTCGCGGCCCCGCACCCGGCGCTAATTCTGCAGGTGCCCATGGTGCTTGGTGAAGGCGACTATGCTGCCCAGGCGCTCAATGCGCAGGCGCGTAAGGCGCTAAATGTGGTGTTTGCCCCTAATGCCCGCGATCAACCCCTGTATGCGGGGGATGTGGTAGACGCGCTAACGGCCGCTTCCGCTTTGCCCGCGGATTTTAACGCAAGGCTCACGTTGGCCGGGCCAGAAGCGCTCAACAAGCGGCAACTCATTAGCCGCGCGGCGAGTATGGTTAACAACAAAACCCGCGTCATCGGGTTACCTGGCGGACTGGCGCTGGCGCTGGCAACGCTGTTAGAGGCCGTCTCGAAAAATCCGCCGATCACCTCTCCGATGATGGAAATACTGCATCACGATGACCATTATGATCCCGAACCGGCTTGTTCGACCCTCGGCATCAGCCTGACACCGCTTGATGAGATGCTGGAAAATGTGCTTCTGCGCGTGTGAGGGACCTGGCGCCATAAAATCGCCACTCGGCACTGTGACTGACGGGCGCAAGCGGTTACGATCACTACTCACCGATCGCCCGAGGATGTCCATCTGAGAGCATTCACCGGCGGCGGATTTACGCGAGCTTGACGAGAGGGAGGCAAGCCACTCATGAGATACGAAGCACCCACCACCACCAAGGAGGCCGCAAACCTCCTTGCCAAAGCCAAGGGCAAGTCCTTTGTCCTCGCCGGCGGCACCGATCTGTTGGTCCGCATGAAAGCCGGTATGCTCGAACCCGACCTTGTGGTTGACATCAAGCGCATCCCCGCCACCAAAAAAATTACCAAGACAGCGAGCGGTTTTAGGGTTGGCGCCGCCGTATCCGGTGCCGAGCTGGGTGAACACAAAGCCCTAAAGAAGGCCTGGCCTGGCGTCGTTGAAGCCGCTGAACTGATTGGCTCTGATCAGGTTCAAGGGCGTTGCACCATGGTTGGTAACCTGTGCAATGCCTCCCCTGCTGCTGACAGCGTACCTGCCATGATTGCCGCTGGCGCAAAAGCCGCCATCGTTGGTCCTAAAGGCAAACGTAGCGTTGCAGTCGAAAAAGTGGTCACTGGTCCGGGCAAAACCTCACTTAAGAAAGGTGAGGTTATCGAATCGATTTCACTACCTAAGGGTGGCGCTAAAGTTGGCGACGCCTACCTGCGTTTTATTCCACGCACCGAAATGGACATTGCCGTATGTTCCGCCGCTGTCTGTCTGACGCTGGGCGCCAAGAACGTTATTAAAGACGCAACCGTTGTGCTGGGCGCAGTTGCCCCAACCGCTGTGACTGTACCCGACGCCGCCGCCGCAATCATCGGCAGCAAACTCGACGACGACGCACTGGCGGCGTTGAGCGATGCTTGCGAGGCCGCCTGCAACCCCATCGACGACAAACGCGGCACCGTTGAATTCAGAACCGAAGTTGCCGCTGTACTTGCACGGCGCGCAGCAAAAGTCGCATTCCAGCGCGCAGGAGGCAAATAATGTCAGGCGTACACGTAACCACCACCGTGAACGGCGATGCCGTCGAATTTGTCTGCCCCCCCAACGAGCCACTGCTTGATGTATTGCGCAACCGTCTCGGTTTAACAGGAGCCAAAGAGGGCTGTGGCACCGGCGACTGTGGCGCTTGCAGCGTTACCGTAGATGACCGGCTGGTTTGTTCGTGCCTGGTGCTGGGCGCAGAAGTCGAAGGCCGGAGCGTAGAGACCGTTGAAGGCATGGCCGATGGCGCCGATCTGCACCCTCTGCAGAGCAAATTCATCGAACATGCGGCACTGCAATGCGGCATTTGCACACCGGGTTTTCTGGTAGCCGCCAAAGCTCTGCTCGATCGCAACGACGATCCCAGCGAAGAAGAGATTCGCTACGCGCTCGCCGGCAACCTGTGTCGCTGCACGGGTTACGACAAAATTGTGCGTGCTGTTGATGACGCCGCAAAAGATCTGCGGAAAGCAAAATCCAAAGCCAAAGCGAAGGCCGCCAGGGCGAAAGCCAAAAAAGCGGCCAGCAAGTAATTCCAGCGAAGTAGGAGAATACGATGAGCAACAACAATCAGAACACCAACTTCACCGATCAAGATTTTAAGATTGTGGGCACACGCCCCGAACGCCCGGACGGTATCGACAAGGTCACCGGTCGCGCGCGCTACGGCGCCGACGCCTCTGCCCCAGGTCAGCTAGTTGGTCTAATTCTGCGTTCGCCGCACGCGCACGCGAAAATTAAAAGCATCGACACAACAAAAGCTGAAAAGCTGAAAGGTGTAAAAGCGGTGCTCACCAGCAAAGACCTGCCTGATCTGGTTGGCGGCGCTGGACCCAATTACGACATTCTTGTGAATTGCATGGCCCGCGATCGCGCGCTGTATGACGGCCACGCTGTTGCTGCCGTCGCAGCCGTGGATGAGAACACTGCCCGCAAGGCATTAAAGCTCATCAAGGTTGACTACAAGGTACTGCCACATGTCACCGACCTAGACGAAGCAATGAAACCGAACGCACCGCTGGTGCAGCCTGGCACGCGTACCATGGGTGTCGAACCGGCCCCTACCAAAGATTCCAACGTTGCGGCGCGTAATCAGTTTGGTCACGGCGACATTGAAGAAGGCTTCAAGCAGGCCGATGTGATCATCGAAAAGACCTATAAAACCGAGCAAACCCACCAGGGCTACATTGAGCCTCACGCCTGTCTCGCAAGCGTGGGTCCCGATGGTTCTGGTGAACTCTGGGTAACCACCCAGGGGCACTATACCTTCCGCACCGTATGCGCGACTTTGTTAGGCCTTGATATTGCCAAACTGAAAGTCACCTCCTCGGAGATCGGCGGCGGTTTCGGCGGCAAGACGCACGTCTGGATGGAACCGGTGGCACTGGGTTTGTCGCGCAAGGCAAACCGCCCGGTCAAGGTTGTTATGACCCGCGAAGAAGTCTTCCGCGCCTCTGGCCCTACCGCTTCTACGTCAATGGATATCAAGATTGGTGCCACGCGCGATGGTCGCATCACCGCGGCCTTTGCCGACCTGCGCTATCAGGGCGGCGCGTTCCCCGGTATCTGGGGCATGCTGGGCGCCATGACGTCGTTCGCCTGCTACAACCTGCCCAACGTGCAGTCGGTGGCCTGGGACGTACTGGTTAACCGGCCCAAGGTAGCCGCCTACCGCGCACCATCTGCGCCAATGGTCGCCTTTGGCGTAGAAAGCACCATGGATCTGGTGGCTGAAGCTATCGGCATGGATCCGGTTGATTTCCGCATTCTGAATTCCGCCCGCGAAGGCACCAAAGCCAACTACGGCCCCACCTATGGGCCCATTGGCATTTTGCCCACCCTCGAAGCGGTGAAAAATCATCCGCATATGAAAGCGCCTCTGGGGCCCAATCAGGGCCGCGGTATGGCCTGTGGCTTCTGGTTCAACTTCGGTGGCCAAACCTGTACCGACCTGAACATCGGCACCGACGGCACCGTTAACCTAACCATCGGCACCGTCGATGTCGGCGGCTCACGCGCGTCGATGTCGCTCATTGCCGCAGAAGAACTGGGCATTCCCTACGATCAGGTGAAGTGCACCATTGGCGACACCAACTCGCTAGGTCACAACGACACCACCGAGGGCAGTCGCGGCACCTTCTCATCAGGCATGGCCACGATCTTTGCGGCCCGGCAGGCGATTGATGTCCTGCGCGAACGAGCCGCGCAAAAGTGGGAAATTCCAGTCGAAGAAGTCGAGTGGAAAGACGGCGAGGCGCATGCGGTTGGCGTGCATCACTCCAATCTCATCCCGCTGTCACTGCAAGAGATTGCAGCCGCATCACCACGAACCGGCGGACCTATTTCAGGCCACAACGAAACGGTTGCGGATAACGCGGGCGTATCTTTCGCCAGCCATATCTGTGATGTCGAAGTCGATCCCGAGACTGGCTCAACCCGGGTTGTTCGCTACACCGTGGTACAGGACGCCGGCAAGGCCATTCATCCACAGTACGTCGAAGGTCAGTTCCAGGGCGCAGCCGCCCAAGGCATTGGCTGGGCGCTGAATGAAGAGTACATCTACGGCGAAGATGGTCGCTTGCAGAATCCAGGCTTCCTGGACTACCGCATACCGGTCTGCTCTGACCTGCCATTCATCGATACGGAAATTCTGGAGATTCCAAACCCGGATCATCCGTACGGTGTGCGTGGTGTGGGCGAAACTTCAATTGTTCCGCCACTGGCTGCAATTGGCAGCGCCGTATCAAACGCGGTTGGCGTACGCCTCGACCACGTACCGATGTCGCCGCCACGCATTCGCGCTGCATTAAAAGCGCAGGCTGCAGCAGACAAAGCGGTTTCGGCGGGTTAAGCAGCCCGCCTGCGTCTGATTCGTCTGCTGGGCAGGTTATGCCAGAGATTCAGTTTTCAGGCGCAATTCGCAGCGCTGTGGGTGATACGGCCTCGATGCATATCGAGGCCGACACCATTCGCGAGCTGCTGCGCAAACTTGTCGAACGTCATCCGCGCTTGCAAGGCCTGATCGACGAGGGTATTGCCGTGTCGATCAACGGGCACATCTATCGCGATGGCTGGAACACCCAGATACCTAAGGACGCTGAAGTGTTTTTAATGCCTCGTGTGCCAGGTGGCTGATGCACGCCCCTAACCCTGCTGCGCCGCAAACTCCGCCATATCAAAGTAATCGCGCCACTCAACGATCTCGTCGTTCGCAATTTTGAACACGCCCATAACCCGCACTGCGATCTTGCTGCCATCGGTCATAAAAAACCGGTCTTCGCGTTCATTCAGCACAGTGTCGCCATTTTCCGCCGTGTGAAACACTTCCCATTCAATGTTCTCAAGATTTGGCATGGCCTTCAGGAAACCTCGAGCGGCTTCGCGCCCCACTACGGGTTCCATGGGAATATTGTGATAAACGACGTTCTCAGCCAGCATGTCGCAGGCAGCATCAATGTCCATGCGGTTGAACGCATCGATAAACGCGCTCACCCGTTGTTGTGCAACGGCCACCTTAAACGCGCTGAATCAGCGTGCCAGTACCCAACCCGCCGCCGCAACACATGCTGATCACCCCATACTCCCCGCCGGTACGCTGAAGTTCGTGCACCGCTTTGGTGATTAAAAAGCAACCCGTTGCGCCAAGCGGATGACCCAGCGCAATCGCGCCGCCATTGGGATTAACCTTGGCCATATCAGCGCCAACAGTTTTCGCCCAGGACAGAACGACAGAGGCGAAAGCTTCGTTAACCTCAAACACATCAACGTCATTAACGCTGATACCACCATCGGCCAGCACTTTTTCAGTCGCAGGAATTGGTCCTTCCAGCATCAAGACCGGATCGCAGCCAACCAGCGCGGTGGACACCACCCGAGCCAAGGGTTTCAGCCCCAAACTGGCCGCTTTATCGGCTGACATCAGCAACACGGCTGCCGCTCCATCAGCGATCTGTGAGGACGTGCCTGCCGTGTGCGCGCCATCTTCGCGGGCAACCGGCTTTAGCTCTGCCAACTGTTCAAGACTCGTCTCGCGTGGCACCTCATCGGCATTGAAGGTTTCGGTAGTACCTGTGCGCTTACCATCGTCATCGAGCACAGCAACGTCCAGCGGTAATATCTGGGAATCAAATCGGCCATCAGCAATGGCCGCAGCCGCGAGTTCCTGCGAGCGCAACCCAAACGCATCGGTATCTGCGCGCGTCAGCTGGTACTTCTCACACATACGCTCAGCACCCTCAAACTGGCTGGTGAATTCGTAATGTTCGAAGTAACTGCGCGATACCGGTTTGCCCAAATGCTTGGGTAACCCAACGGCGTCCGAACCGATCGGCAGCTTTGACATACTCTCAACGCCACACGCCAGAACAACATCTGCGGTACCCGAGATAATGGCGTGAGACGCGAGCGTCACTGCTTCCTGAGAAGAACCACATTGCGAATCTATGGTGATGCAAGGTGTTTCCTGAGCGCCACCCTGGGCCAGCCACGCCGTGCGCGTAACATTCATGCCCTGAGCACCCAGCTTGTTGATACAACCGCCAATGATCTGATCGATAACGCCGGATTGCAGCGAGTTACGCGCCAACAACTTGTTGAACACCTGACCGAGAATATCTGTGGGGTGCATAGTGCTAAGCCCCCCGTTTTTGCGCCCTACGGCGCTACGGGCAGCATCAACAATCACAACTTCGGGCTGGTTTTTAGAATTCTGGGCGGCACTGGCCATGGTGGCGTCTCTCCTCGTACTTAGAACAGTTTCTAGCTACGAAGAGTGGCCGACAATGCGAGGTCAATCAACCGTCAGTGATGCAGTCTGTGCTACGCCGCCCCAGGCCCACACGTTTTTCAATCACCTGCGCATGAGTTCTGGCAGGCAAGCCAATGTCGGCTTCCCGACGCAAGCTACCGCGCCGCTCATCGAAGCGCTCATAAACACACCGGCAGCCTGAGGGATTGGCGCAGTCAGTAAGGGGTAACACCGGCGCATCAGCAGAGAGAAAGCGCTTACCATTGAGGGTTTGGACGGCGCTGCAACAGTTTTCATCACGCGGATGAACCGCAACGCCGTGAAATAGTTTATTGACCTTAGTAGAAACGGCGCTAAATCGTGCCGGCGCCCGAACCTTGTGAGCCTGGCTCTTTTTATCCCGCGTTTTACCCAGTCTAAACATCGTGTTTCAGCTCCTGCTTGGCCTACTTGCTCCTCGCGCCCCCACTACTCGATCAGCTCAACGGCGTTCCTTTGCCTCAGGCTTTGGGTCCTGGCTAGCAGTCTAACAGGGTAGGCATCACGGCAGCCACAGGACACCCATACAAGTGTTTAAAATCCTTTTAACAATTCGTTCTGCATTCCGTTTCGTTACATCCATTTTTCGATACTCAACGCCACATGCGCGTTAAACCTGCTAGAGCGCTCGGATTTCACCAGAACCAGACACCCGCCGGCTCACCGCTGGGCTGCCCGCATAGCGGACGCTACCGCTACCGCTTACCTTAGCGTCTAACGAGTCACTGGCATGGATCAGTGCATCCGCACTGCCGCTGATACGGACCCAGGCTGACACACTCTGTAAGTTGTCGGCTGCGTAATCCGCAGACCCTGAGATATTCACCCTTTGATCTTCTACCGAGCCGGCAAGTGTGACGTCAGCGGACCCGGAGATCGAAAGCTCCAGTGTGTCAGCGCTAAGCTCATCGATCTCAATATCGCCGCTACCCGAGACTCGCAGAGACAACGCCTCACTGGTGAGGGAATCGGCCATCAGTTCACCTGATCCACTTAAACTCAAGCTCGACAGATCGCGATAGGTAATAACCAGATTCACCTCATCGTCGAACCAACCACTAAACCCAATGCGGCGTTTCCGGCGAATGATCAACTCTCGGCCTTGCACAACAACCTCCAGCCGTTCGAGATCGGTGCTATCGCCTCTGCCGTAGACCGCCTCCGCTGCACCCTGCACCAGTTGCACGTCCATACTGCCCGCAACCGAGATGCGATTGAATTCACTCACTTGCCACACTCGATCGGCCGTGCCTACAAAACTCTCCGGCGCTTCAGAGGCGCCCGCTTTGCAAGCAAACGCGAGACTCCAACCACCAACACACAAGGTGAACAGAGCCAGCATCAACCACCAGCCACCCATGTTCGATCGATCCCTAATCATTCGCGTACCCATAGTCTGATCTCCACCTAGCTTGAATAAACCTGTTAGCGATTGGCTGAGCCCCAGGACCAAAAGGTCTAGCTGGACTCAAAATCGCTTTTTTACAGAACAATCCAATTTTCGTGCCAAGCCGAAATGTTCTTGAAAATCGCCATTAACCCCATGTTTTACTTCGCTTTTTAACTTTAAACGGTAAAACGCTCGGCGACGCGAAAAAACGGCTAACCCGTGTTTCGCCAGAAATTAGCGGATTCCACCACCACGACAGGTGGCCAGTTAAGGCGCAGCCCCAGGCAGGGTAAAGGTCTGCTGTGCCGAAAAACGCACCTGGCCCTCGGCATCCAGTAAATGCATGCTCACAGCAAGGCTTGATTCTCCCTCGCCAGGCCGCGGGGTAAGGTCCAGCACGCCAAACTGGCTCTCGCGCAGATTGTCTGTGTTCACCCGGTAATCGTTGGTTTCCCCCCACCCAAAACCCGAACGTGCGCTGAGGGGACTTGAGGTTACTTCGTAAAGATCAAACCCGGCCCCCCCTGGATAGTCTGCAGGCAGACGGGAGATTTCACCTAAATGCCGATCGCCACTGAGTAACACGATGTTTTTCACCCCGGACTCGCGAATCAGCGTGAACAGCCGCAACCGCTCGTTGGGGAAGTTGCCCCATTTCTCAAAGCAGTGCTGATCTGCAATCACCTGTTGACTGGATACAAGAATTCGAAAATCTGCGGGTTTGTCCAGTTGCTCTGCCAACCAGGCCCATTGCGCCTCGCCAAGGAAAGTGCCCGTTGTATTGTGTTCGTAGTTTAGTAACGGACAGGCCAAACTTCGCGAGGCTTCTCTCAACGGGCCTCGAAAGCTGCGGGTGTCGAGCAAGATAACCTGGACATCCAACCCGCTATGACGAATGCGCCGTTCGGCGTACACGCCCTCGCGTGCTCGCGCAGGATCATCCGCGGGGTATTGCCAAAACTCCTTAAAAATTTCTGCAGCCTGGGTTTTAAAGGCAAAGCTGGCGCCGCCATCGTTGCGACCAAAATCGTGGTCATCCCAGGTGGCGAACATCGGTGTGCTGGCGCGCAGCCGTTGAAAACCAGGAGCCGCAGCAAGCTTTGCGTATTCACGACGCATTAGTCGCGCCGATGGTGCCGCATTAAACTCGGGAGAATCGGCATAGACGTTGTCGCCAAGCATCAACACCAGATCCGCGTTCACTGCCCCCAGTGCATCCCATACCGGGTGCTCCGGCGCATCGTCATCGGCACATGATCCGTACGCGATCCGCAGCGAATCCGCAGATTGTTCCAGTACAAACTCTGAGCCGGCCACAGCGTTAGTAGTGTCTGGCGAGCTTGATCGATCACAGCCAGTCACAACGGCACAAACGACCACCAACAACAGCAACGAGTTGCCCTTCATAGATCTGTCCACTTTATTACTTTATCTCGCATTCTCTTGCGCTACCTCCATCGCTAACGTTTCAGACAGAGGGCTAAATCCATAACATTGGTGTCGGTTGGACCTGAAACGAATAACCCATTACGCGCCCCAAGAAACGTACCTGCATCAGCCCGCAGCAACGCAGCGCTTAGTTCGGCAATCGGATAGCCAGAGGTATCGCGGAACCAACCACCAGCGGCCGATGTCGGGCCGTCCGTACCATCGGTTCCCGCCACCAATAAGTCCACCCGCTGATCACTGCCGTGCAGTTCTTGGGCGACGGCAAGCGCCAAGGCCTGATTGCGTCCGCCTCTACCCGGATTTTCTGGCAGTACCACGGTCGGTTCACCACCCCATACATAAAGACCTGCCGCGCCCTGCCGAAGCGTCTCGGCGATACGCTGGGCAACCTCATATTGTCGCCGTACAAGGTTTCGCCGTTTTCCTGCACAACTAACCCCTGCGCCTGTGCCGCGGCAACAATCGCAGACCGGGCGATCGCATTAGTCGCAATGGTTGCTGATTGAGCGGGGCAAGTTAAGTAGCGGGTATCGCCCAGACCGGACCCGATCACCGCATGCGAATCACCACTGACATCAGAGATGGCCAGAACAGCAACACTGGCACCACCAAACGCCTTCAGCAAACGACCCGACTTAATCAGCGACAGTTTGCTACGTTGACTATTAACCTCGCGGATGTCCGCACCAGACGCCACCAGCGCTTCGGTTTTGCGCTGCCAATCGAGCAATGACACCCCCGGCGGCAAGCGCTCCACCAGGGCCGAGGCACCACCCGAAATGAGTAACAGCAGGTGAGACTCTTTGGGTAGAGCACGTACGCGGTCATACAGTCTCTGGCCTGCGAGCAGCGATTCTACATCTGGAATCGGATGCCCCGACTCAATGACTTCGAGCTGCGGATAATCTTCAGCCAACCCACCCAGATGTCCACGCTTCGTCACCACGATACCCTGTGTGTCCGCCGGCAAATGTTCGAGCGCCCCGCGCGCCATTGACGCCGCCGCTTTGCCAACAGCGATTATCTCTACCGCCTGACTGGTTTTGTTGGTGACACTCGTAATTGCGCTGCTACCTCTGCCTAGAATGCCCGGATCCGCCTCGATGGCACGTTGCACAGAGGCGCGGCCGCCCGCCGCCCGCACGCCTGTCCACCAAAGTTCAGAAACCAGTGACATTACGAACCCGGTGACATCACAAATCGCGCGCCGAACCTAACAAACCAACCGTCGCTAGCTGACTGCTGACCCGGTTAGCAGCTTCAACGCCGGACTGGGCTTGCTCTCCCACTCGAGCCTCGCTATCAACAGGAAGCTTATCCAGCCATTGTGCAAGCGCCTGCACGTCTTGCCTGAGCGCCTGCAACTGGGACCCACTATTGGCCACAGCCGCTATTACGGCGCTGGTAACGGGTCCCACTGTTGGTAAGGTGGTCCGACCTAAATCGGTGTAACCCTGCGGCAAGTCACCTTTGAGGTTTGCAACACAGCGATAACAAATAGCGGCAATCAATTGATCCGCTGCTTGCTGCGCCCCCGCGCAGCGTGACGGGTGGTCGGTGTCAGCTGCAGCGTGCGGCAACAATTCAAGGCGCTGTGCATGTTGCGCGAGCAATTCGAGATAGGGCGCAAGCGGTCCCGTCGGCCCGGAATCACCCAGAAACAGATCTGCATCAATTGCTGCAAAGCTGAGATGGCCGGAACGCAACGCCTCATCCAGGGCGGCAACATCAACCAGCTCGCCCCGATCGTAGTTGATCAGCACACTCCCAGGCGTCATTACCGATAGCACCTGGGCATTAACAATATGAGTGTTCGCACTCGCAGGCCCGAGGCCCAGATGAACGGACAGCACATCACAAGCGTAGGCAGCATCCGTGACGCTCGCACAATATTCAAAGCCCTCCGACTCAATCCAGCGCTTGTGCGATGCACGCGCGTAAACCCCCACCCGCATGCCGAATGCCTGGGCCAGATTCGCCACCTCTCGGCCTATATTGCCAAAGCCAAGCACCCCCATGCGTTGGCCTTCAAGCTTGCGCGTCGCATACTCACGCAGATGCTCGCCGGTATCGAAGGTGCCTGCCTGCACCCGGTTATAAAGCTCGTCAACGTCAAGATCGGGTCGGATCCGCAACAAGGCCTTAAAAACCATCTGGGCGGTTGCCCGAGAGTTAAAGCTTGGCGTATTCATTAGCGGCGCGCTGCCGCCCAAACCGTCTCCACCGCCCCAACTCGCACCTCCCATGTTGCCTGTGCCGGCACCAATTCGAACGGCCCCTTCACTAAACACAGCTTGGGCGGGTATGAGGGTGGCTGCCGCAATCAGGCCATCAAACCTGCCTGCTGAAGCCAGCGCCAGCAACTCGACTTCCTCAGCAACCCAGGGTTGGTAGAAAAAATGTAATCCAGGCGTCGTGACGCGCTCCACTTGCCGCAATAACTCGTCGATCGAGGCATCACGGTGATCGTGGAAGTTCGCGCCGCGCAGCGCCAGATGGGTCGCAAACTCCGTTGCATCAGCTTGCCCGACTGCATCTGGCAACAGGCCAACCAGATCAGCCACCAGTAGGCGATAGACCCGGTCCGGATCATCCCGGCGCTCGCGCCGGGTTAATGCGCTCCAATCAATGCCGCCCGGTAGAGTCCGCTCAACATCAGACACTGTTAGCGCGCAACCACAGACAAGACGAGATTCATAAACGTGGGGTTCGGAACAATGATAGCTCCAGTTTAACGCTGCGGGGCGGCCACAGATAGGGAGGGTGTAGAATGAAGCGACATAGTGCCTGCCCAAAGAGATTTGCCATGCCTCAATCTACTCGTCCTTCGCAGCCTGCTGCTCTGCGTCATCGCACGGCTACACAGTGGGGCGTATACGACGTTGCAGTGAGCAATGGCACGATCAACGGTATCAGCCCCATTGAGCTCGACCCCAACCCGTCGGCCCTGGGGGCCGGTCTGGTGGATGGCGTGCAGCACCCCTTGCGCGTGTCACAACCGGCGATCCGCCGGGGCTGGCTGAACAACCCGCAGAGCCGCGACAGGACCAACCGCGGGGCCGACGACTTTGTTGCGGTGCCCTGGGACGAAGCGCTTGAACTAGCCGGTGGAGAACTGCAACGCGTGATAACCGAACGCGGTAACAACGGCATATTTGCGGGTTCCTACGGCTGGGCCAGTGCTGGCCGCTTCCACCACGCTCAATCGCATCTGCATCGTTTTTTAAATCGCATCGGCGGTTGTGTGCGGGCAACGAATTCTTACAGCACCGCGGCAGCGCAGGTGATTCTGCCCCACGTAATCGCTCACTGGCACGAAATGGAGTTGCAGCAAACCACGCTGCGCGACATCGCCACGCACAGCGACCTGGTCGTAAGCTTTGGCGGCATGCCGCTACGCAATTCCCAGGTGGCTTACGGCGGCATCACCGAACACCAGACCGGTCCCATGCTCACCCAGGCCGCACAACGCGGCGCGGAATTTGTATCGATCAGCCCCATTGCAGCCGATATGCCTGCTAACTTGCAAGCACAGTGGTTACCCGCCCGTCCCGGCACCGACGTCGCCATTATGCTTGGGCTGGCACATGTGCTGGCCACCGAGAACTTACTGAACCGAGACTTCCTGCGCAGTCATACCCTGGGCTACGACAGCTTCGAGAAGTATCTGCTCGGTAGCAGCGACGGCCAACCCAAAGATCCGCACTGGGCAGCCAACATTAGCGGCCTGAGCGCCACCAGCATCATCACCCTGGCCCGCACTATGGCCAGCAAACGAACTTTTGTGAATGCAGCATGGGCCTTGCAGCGCGCCCAGCACGGCGAACAGCCCTACTGGATGTTAGTCACGCTCGCCGCTATGTTAGGCCAGGTTGGCTTGCCTGGCGGTGGCGTAGGTTTTGGCTACGCGGCAGAGGGTTTTGTGGGCAGTGACTGGCGACGCTTCAACTGGGCTGCAATGAGCAAGGGTCGCAATCCAACCGGTACAGCTATCCCCGTGGCTCGAATCACCGAAATGCTCGAGAACCCCGGCGCGCCTTTCGACTACAACGGCACACGCAGCAACTATCCCGATATCGATCTGATTTATTGGGCCGGCGGCAATCCGTTCCACCATCATCAAGACCTGAATCGCCTGCGCAAAGCCTGGCAAAAACCCAGCACCGTTATCGTCAATGAACCCTGGTGGACACCCATCGCGCGCCACGCCGATATCGTGTTTCCCGCAACCACACCGCTCGAACGGGAAGACATCTGCGCGTCCAGTCACGACCCCTATGCGCACGTGATGCAGCAAGCCATCTCACCTTACGCAGAAGCACGCAGTGACTATGAAATTTTCTCCGGACTTGCCAAAGCAGTCGGCGTTTTTGCTGAGTACACCGAAGGCAAGACACCGCGAGAGTGGTTGCGCAACATGTGGCAGCGCAGTGAAAAAACGGCGCGGCAAGAAGGCTTCGAGTTACCCAGCTTTGACAGTTTTTGGCAGGAAGGCACCTACAAACTGCCCGACAAACCGGCCACTGAGGATTGGCTGGCGGCGTTCCGCGCAGATCCTGTTGCCAATCCGCTCGGCACACCGTCAGGCAAACTCGAGATCTATTCTGCGACTATTGCCGCCTTCAACTACGACAACTGCCCAGGACACCCAACCTGGCTCGAGCCCTTCGAACGCCTGGGTGGTGACAACGCGGGGCCTGCGCAACTCCACCTGGTATCGAATCAACCGCAGCACCGGCTGCATAGCCAATTCGATCACAGCGCTCATGCGCAAAAAGAGAAAGTCGCCGGGCGCGAACGCCTGCGCATCCATCCAGACACCGCCAAGACTCGTGGCATCACCGCGGGCAGCACCGTACGCGTTTTTAATCAGCGCGGAGCCTGTCTTGCAGGTGTCGCCTTTAGTTCGCAGTTGCACCCCGAGGTGGTTGAACTGCCCACCGGTGCCTGGTTTGACCCGTGGCTCGACGATCCGGACCACACAGCGAACAGTGCAGACGCCACCCCGCTGGAATTAGCCGGCAACCCGAACGTGCTTACTGCCGATATAGGCACCTCAAAGCTGGCCCAGGGCCCAAGCGCACACACCTGTCTGGTAGAAGTTGAGCCCTACTCTGGCGACGCGCCACTACCCCGCAGCTACACGCCACCAAAGGTGATCGACGACACTCGATCCTGATAAAGCCCCACGTAATCGACCAGATAATCGACCTCCACGTAAGGTTCCGGGTAATACCAGAGCACATCACTAACCCCTAGCGCGCTGTGGTAGCTGGCGGTGCCTTTGAAAGGACAATAGGTGCTGGTCGCCGAATCTTCCAGTAGGGCAGCCGGTACATCTGCACGCGGCAGATATAGCGCGGGCTTGTGTTTCGATTCCTGTACCCAGATCGCGTCACTACTCCGACACAACTCGACCTCACCAACGCGAACCACAACCTCTTCACTGATCGGCTCCCGGGTCACGGTATAGCCGGGGTATTCGTCGAAGCCCGGGGCGTGCTTTGCTCTGTTCTGCTGTGTCATAACGCGGCTACTTCAGTTGCTGCGCAATGGTTTTCTGCATTTTCTCACCATACGGCGGGCGCAACCCGGCCATCTCGGCAACGTTTACCTTGGTTTGGCGGAACACAGATTTCGCGTGCGAGAAATTTTTGAAGCCTTCAATGCCGTGATAGGAGCCCATCCCAGACGGGCCCACGCCACCAAACGGCAATTCTTCCTGCGAAATATGCATGATGACGTCGTTCACCGTTACGCCGCCCGAGGTGGTGTGGTTGAGCACCTGCTGCTCTTCCTGTCCATCCTCACCAAAATAGTAAAGCCCCAGCGGGCGCGGGTTGGCGTTCACATGGTCGATCGTATCCTCAACCTTGCTGTAGGACTTCAGCGGCAACACAGGGCCGAAGATCTCTTCCTGCATTACCTTCAGGTCATTTTCTGGATCCACAACAAGGGTGGGTGGAATCTTGTGGTGCGGCTGCTGACGGAAGTCTTCGTTGGCGGGATTCATTTCAACAACCCGAGTGCCTGCGCTGCGCGCCTCCTCAACGTAGGCGTTAAGGCGTTCGAAATGCCGCTCGTTAACCACGGAGGTATAATCGTCGTTATCGAGTAACGTCGGAAACATCTTTTCTACCGACGCTTGTGATGCCTCAATAAATTCTTCCATGTTGTCTTCCGGCACAAACACATAGTCCGGGGCTAGACAGATTTGCCCCGCGTTAAGCATTTTGCCCGCCATGATGGCGTCAGCGGTTTTCTGGACGTTGGCGGAACGCCCAACCACTACCGGTGACTTGCCACCCAGCTCAAGCGTCACCGGTACCAGGTTTTCAGCCGCCGCGCGCATCACGTGCTTGGCAATGGAAGTGGCGCCTGTGAACAGCAGGTGATCAAACGGCAGTCCCGAAAAGTCAGCACCGGTTTGTGGGCCACCCGCAACAACTGCGATTTCACTGACATCGAACCGCGTTGGGAATATCTGCGCCATTACTTCGGAAGTTGCTGGCGTATATTCGCTCGGTTTGATCATCACACGGTTACCCGCAGCGAGAATTCCTGCAAGTGGCGAGAACGTGAGGTTAACTGGGAAGTTCCACGGACTGATCACCCCAACCACACCCAGGGGTTGGTAGTCGATGCGCGCCTTGGCACCGAGCAGATTTAACGGAAAGGGTCCGACCTTGCGCTTCTCGGGCTTCATCCACTGGCGCAAATGTTTTTGCGCATGCCGTAAAGGCCCAATCGACGATGCGATGTCGGTGAACATCGACTGGGTGACACTGCGATGACCGAAGTCCGCGCTCATGGCCTCCGCAAGCTGCTCCTTGTTGTCCAGCAGCAACTGCACCGCACGTTCGATCCGATCGTTACGCACATCAGCGCTCACCTCACCCTCAGCAAGGTAAGACTGACGTTGCTGATCAAGCAGCTCGAGCATTGCAGTTTTTGGGGTTTCGGAGAATTCAGCCATCAGGTCACCTCTGTTCGTGTATAAGATCTTAGTTTATAAATTTCTCTTAACTTATTGTTTTTATTATTAGTTACGCCTTATTAAAGCATTTTTCTAGAACGGCGTTTCTGGTAAGGCGATTTTAGCCGATACCGGACCCGAGTGGGTCGCCAGATTCAGCAGGAAGCTCCCGAGCCCGGCCGCCCCTTGCATATAACCGGTCTGGGTTTCCACAAAGTCCGGCCGCGATCGATGCTCCGCCTGAGACCAGGCCAGTCCGTCTAGTGCACCATCGGCATCATCTGCGTTCGCGAGTGCGGCCGTGGCGATCCGCTGAGCAAGCTCTAAGTACTCAGCTCGCCCGGTTGCCGCGTGCAGCGAGAGCGCGTAATCGCCAATGCCGGCATCCCCACAACACTGCCCATAGTTTTGCCACAAACCAGCGGTGCGCCGCTCCGGCGCGCCGGTAGCAATAAGCCCCTGCATGTTGTCGTGTAGCCAGTCGAGCCACTGTGCATCACCGGTGATCTTGTTGAGCAGGTACATCAGGCGCCCCGTACCGGCAGGGCCATGACAAACCCCAAGATAAAACAGCGTCGGTGGCTGCTGCTCTTCGGTATGACACACCAGATGCCCGCTGCCCTGTGGCACCGCCCGGGATTGCACAAAGCGCGCCGCCGCAATTGCAACTTCAAGATAGTTTGCATTGCCCGCAAAGTTGTCGACAGTTTCGGTTGCCAGGTCGGCAATGAAGTAAGCCACCCCCGCCCCGCCGTGGGCAAAGTTCGGCGCCGTAAACTCAAACGGCATATCGGTCATCATTAGCCAACGGGGGCCGTCGGGCGTGTGCTGTGCAACCTCAAGCAACCGGTCAGCGGTTTGCCGCGCCCAGTGCAACGCCTGATCGTGCAAACCCTCGCGATGGGCATACAGCAAAATCACGCCGGCACCCGCCGCCCCAACACTCAGGTCGATCACCTCGCGATCGCCGGTTTTGCCAGTGATGTCGGAAAACGGCATGGGCTCAACCCAACCAATGCCAGCGCCAATGTCACTGGCTTGCGCCCGCATTTTTTCGAGACACAGTCGCGCGCCCGTTTTAAACCGCGCATCACCCGAGGCTTTGAAAAGCTCATTCAATACAAACACAAGACCTGGCCAGCCGGAATAGAAGCCGATGGTTAAGAAGGATTTGTGCTCGGCGTAGGCGATTAACTCTTCACCAGCACTAACGGCTTCCTGCAGATAGCGTGCCTCTTGTGTCGCTTGATGCAGCTCAAGATAGAACAGCGCAATGCCGGCACTGCCATGATAAAACGTTCGCGGAGCACCAGATTTGGGCTCCGGTGTACGCTGCCACAGCCTACCCTGCTCGCCCGACAGTTTGCAGGAGGCAATAAAGCGTTCAACACCAAGTGCAGCTCTGAGTAGCTCAGCCGCCGATAACTCTGTCGACTCTGATCGATTAACTCTGTCCATTTTTGCTCTCCTTTACCTTACTCTCCTTTACCTTACTCTCCTTTACCTTACTCTCCTTCACCACACCCGACGTTCCCAGACCCACTCTACCCTACCGTACGCTCTGCACACTGAGTAACCGCGGCCAGCGCCACAACGCCCACGCCATCGCGACTAATCCCTCTACTGCCACCAGCGTGCACGCAGCAACCACGCCCAACCAATCCGCCAGCAACCCGATGTGCAAAAAACCAATGGGCGCCGTGCCAATAACCACCGACAACAGCCCCATCATCTGGCGTTCGAAATTAACCGGAGCATTCATGAGCACCAGCGCACTCTGCATGGCGCCAAAAGCGGCACTCGCGATACCCGCCAAGAGCAGTAAGGCGCAGGCCAACCAAAACACCGCACTCTGCACAATCAGCAGCGCAAACAGGCAGTAGCCCAGCACACCAAACACGTACAGATACCGGGAGTGCTCGGATCGCGCCCACAATGCAAGACCCGCCGCACCGAGTAGCGCCCCCGCCCCTTCAACGCTCACTAACAGCCCAACCCCCGCCGCATCCAGGCCAAGCACCTCGCGCGCATAAACCGGCACCATGGAAAAGAACGGGAATGCCCACAAATTGAAAATGAGGGTGACGACAAAGATACCCGGTAACGTCCGACTGGTTTGTAACGCCCGCACGCCTTGCCGCAGGCCAGCAAACAGACTCGTACCAGCAACTTCAGTAGCAGCGGAACCAAGATCAGGGATCCGTCCGAAGACCAGTAACAGACCACCGCACGCATAGAATGTCGCCGCCAATAAGAACGCACCCGGCAAGCCAATGCGCTGATAGAGATAGCCACCAAGCAGCGGGCCAACCGTGCGGGTGAACGCCCCTACGAGAATGTCCAGGCTCATCGCCCGACTTACCCGGTCAGCGCCCGCGATATCGCCCAGCAGCGTACGCCGCACCGGGAAATCGGTTGACCAGGCAATGCCCGACAGAAACGATCCAAGTGCCACATGCCAGACCTGGAGTGCACCCGCGCTCGCAGCAAGGGCTTGCAGCAGCGCGCTACAAACAATCAGCAATGAGGCGAGCCGCAGGATCGAAAGGCGAGCAAACCGCTGGGCGATCACCCCACCAAAGGCACCAAACAATGCCATCGGCAAGAGCCGCAACATCAGCATGGCGGCAACCAACAGCGGCGATCCGGTCCTATCGAGCACAAACACGGCGATCACCAGCGCCTCGAGCCAGCGCCCGGTACTGTTCAAACCACCCAGCACCCAGAGTTGCAGAAACCCGGGCTCACGCATCAGTGCTGTTCTGGACGCTCCTACGGTGACTGCAATTACCGCTGCGCTCCGCGACTGCCGGAAGTCGGCATCACTGGCGTTGTGCCTCGGCGAGAGCCGCGTACTTATCAAGCATCGGCAGCACACGATCGCGATCTGCTGAAGGCAGACTAAAGATCAACTCGTTAAATCCCTGATCGACCCGGCCGGCCAATTGCTGCGCATCATCGGGTGCGCCAAACAAGGCAAGTGTAATGTCCTGCACGTTGCGACCGCGCTGTTCGCAGGCCGCTTCAAGTTGCGCCATTGCGCCCGAGCCCATACCACCAATAGGCATCCAACCGTCGGCGTACTCCGCCACCCGATCAAACACCCACTTTGAGTTAGCGCCAATCCAGATCGGCGGCCCACCGGCTTGCACCGGCTTGGGATACGACCAGATCTTGTCGAAATTCACATACTCGCCATGGAACTGAGGCTCATCCTGGGTCCAGATCGCTTTCATAGCCAGCACCTTCTCGCGCATTTCAGCCCAACGGTGTTTGTAGTTGGCCCCGTGATTCTCCATCTCCTCGCGATTCCAGCCGGCACCAATGCCCATAACAAAGCGACCATTGGAAATCATATCCAGTGAGGCGGCTTCCTTCGCCAGGGTGATGGGGTCACGTTCAATCACCAGACAAATACCAGTGCCAAGAGTGATGCGCTCGGTGACAGCAGCGCACGCACCCAGTGCAACGTAGGGATCATGGGTGTGCCAATACTGCTTTGGCAGGTCACCACCGCCAGGAAATGGTGTCGCCCGGGATGCAGGAATGTGGGTGTGCTCCGGGAAGAACAGGCTATCGAGGCCCCTTTCTTCCACCGCCTTTGCCAGTTCTACCGGTTGGATGGCGTAGTCGGTTGGAAACATCTGCACGCCAAAGCGCGCAGTCTTAGTGCTTGTGCTACTCATAGTCGCTCTCCCCAGAGTCAATTCAGATCAGAAAACAATGTCCTAACACCCACTCTAACCGCCGCGACACCCACCCCACAAACCGCTACCCTTGCCGTGCCTATAATCCGGTGCCGATGCCGCCCACCAGACTGAGACCATCGATGAACGACATTAGTCAAACCATGCCTGGGCCCAACCAGGGCTCCGAACACACCATCCTGGGCCACCCCCGCGGGCTGTTGATCCTCTTTCTGACCGAAATGTGGGAGCGTTTTTCCTTTTACGGCATGCGCGGCCTGCTCATTATTTACCTCACCCAGCACTTTCTGTTTTCTGATGATCGGTCCGCTGTCATTTACGGTGCCTATGGCGCGCTGGTTTACGTCATGACCATCATCGGCGGCACTCTCGCAGATCGATATCTCGGGGCTCGCAAGGCCGTTACCTTTGGCGCCTGTCTGTTAGTGCTCGGGCATTTTGGGATGGCGTTTGAAGGTAATGGATCAAAAGAACTGATCGATATTGGTGGCAGTGAATACGAACTCACCTTGGATGGTCGCGGTGGTGATGCGCAACCCATTATTAAGGCGGCAGACGGATCAAGCTCACCAATCAGCTACGAGACCAGTGGCAATGCACAGCGTCTGTTGATTACTGACGCGTTAGCAATGGACTTGCCCGCCGAGGTAGATCTGACCACTGCCACTCGACGGACGGTCGTCGAGGAGACTTACAAGAACATTTTGTATCTGTCACTCGCATTGATTATTGCCGGTGTCGGCTATCTGAAAGCCAACATATCAACAATCGTAGGTTCGCTATATGGCGAAGGTGATCCGCGCCGCGATTCCGGTTTCACGATTTTCTATATGGGCATCAATCTAGGGTCCTTGCTCGCCTCCGCCACTTGCGGGACCCTGGGCATTGTTTACGGCTGGAAATACGGCTTTGGGCTTGCAGGCATTGGTATGGTGCTGGGCTTACTGGTGTTTCTGCGCTACCAAAGCTGGTTGGAGGGCAAGGCGGAGCCACCAAACCCGGCACTGTTAAAAGAAAAAGTACTGGGTTTTATCAGCGTGGAACTGGCCTGCTATCTGAGCGGCGTCGTTATCATCGCGGTTGCCATGTTTTTTGTAATGAACCCAGACGGCTTTGGCAGCGTTCTGGGGCCGCTGGGTATATTGATGTTGGTTTGGTTGCTCTACTACGCCTTCACAAAATGCGCAGGCGTTGAACGTGATCGAATGCTCGCAGCCATCTACTTTGTACTCGCGCAGATACCGTTCTGGGCACTGTTCGAGCAGGCCGGTTCGTCCCTCAATCTGTTTACTGACCGTCTGGTTGAACGCAGCCTGTTGGGCTGGAGTGTTCCCGCACCTGTTTTTCAGTCGCTAAACCCAGGCTTCATTATTGTGTTTGGACCACTGGCTGCCTGGCTGTGGATAGCCCTGGCAAAACGTAAGCTAAACCCCTCTACCCCGGTCAAGTTCGCCTTCGGCGTGTTATTGGCGGGTCTGGGCTTTCTTGCCCTGGTAGCCGGCATGAAAGGCAGCGGGGCCGCTGGCCTTACCCCCGTTATCTTCATCTTTTTGATCTACTGGATTCACACCATGGGCGAGCTGCTGGTGTCTCCCGTTGGGCTATCGGTGGTTACAAAAATGGCACCAGCCCGCGTGGTTGGCATGACAATGGGCGCCTGGTTTTTATATAGCGGGTTGTCGAATTTTCTGGCGGGGGTGATCGCTCGCACCACCGGTGCAGAAACCATCGGTGGACAGCTCACGAATGTCGCGGCCGCGAAGGCGGGTTATGTCGAGGTGTACACCAACGTTGGCTATGTCGCCATAGGAATATCGGTAGTGATGTTGGCGTTAGCGCCGCTGATCAACAAGCTCACGCACGGCGGAGATTAGTCGCACAGATTACTCCCCAACATTGAGCTCGATCATCGCCGACTCAGGCCGCGCGAGACCACGCTGCGAACTGTTGATGGCATCCACCATAAGTTGCACATGGGGGGTCTCACCGAAGGTGTTGTGCAGCTCTTCCACCGCTGTTTCAAGCCGCAGCTCGCGCAAAAACAGGATACGGAAGGTTTTACGCACGTCACCAATAGCACCGGCGTCATAGCCTGCGCGCTCCATACCCACCTTGTTTACAATGCGCATATGGGCGGGAAAGCCTTCGGCAATGGTGAATGGCAAGACGTCCTGAATCACCCGACTCATGCCGGCAACCATAGCGGCTCGCCCAACGTGACAAAACTGGTGTACCGCAGAGAGCCCGCCAAGGTTAGCGTAGTCATCGACCACCACATGACCACCCAGAGTAGCGCTATGACTCAGCACCACGTGGTCGCCAACCTGACAGTTGTGGGCCACGTGTGAGTGCGCAAGCAGCGCGCAGTCACTGCCCACCGTCGTCTGCGAGCCTTCCTGAGTACCGGCATGAATACTCACAAACTCACGCACGATGGTTCGATCACCAATAATGGTATGGCTAACCTCGCCTTCGACGTGCTTTAGGTCTTGCGCGGGAACACCCAGGGTGACGTAAGGAAAGACATCACAACCCGCACCAATGCGCGTGTGTGCATCCACATAGGCGTGCGCGCGCAATACCGTTCCGTCACCTATCTCGACATCGTCAGCGATTGTGCAATACGGGCCGATGCGACAGTTCTCGCCCAGCTGGGCGCCCTTGTGCACAACGGCCAGCTTGTCGATATCTACGGCCATTTGGTTATTCCAGTGAGTTGTTTAATGCTTAAGTGTCCCACCCAACGCTGAACCACAACTTAACGTCCAGCACCATCCAGAAACTCGGTAAAGCCCGCCGGAGCATAGGGGCCAATACACACCTGTTCCAGCACACCAATGCCCTGGCGCTCGCCGTCACTCGCTCGCACAACCTGCTGCACGTGCAAATTTTCCGGCGCCAACGGGTCAAGCTGACGCGGGTCGAAGGATTCGTGACCAAGCGCCAGTTCCCCTTGCCAGGCGCCCTGCTTCCAATCAGGGTGCATGTAACCCAGCCCTTTCATCTGAAACTTCAATATGGGTTCAAGCGTGATCGTACGATTGCTGCCATCAACCCGCTCAAGATCGATCTCAGCGCCACTGGCTAACCGAGTGCCGGGCTCATAGCTCACTCGATGCCGTGCCGTCGCCATTCGTTCGTCTTCTGCATCTGCCGTGGCGGGTACCTCCGCGGGTCCGGCAAACAGTGGGGCCTCAATGCCCTCGCGTACCAGTGGTTCACCCTTTGCACCATCGAAGAAAATCGCATGCGAAACATGGTCGTCCCAAAACAGGGGCGCCCAGAGAAAAAAGAAGCTGCCAGGCGCTGCTGGTGCGCCACCGCTTTCGGGTTCGCCAACACCACGAACGCCCCAGGAACGGTCTTTGGTACCGCGGCACTGTGGGCCGTTAACCTCAATGCGTCCTTCCGGAGTACCCACTGCGCCATCCCAGTACCCGAACTGGTCAAAACGCGTGGCGTCCATAATGCGCCGTGCACCCCGCCACAGGGTTTGATGCGCTTCTTCCATGGGCGCGGTGCGCGTACTAAACACAATATCGCACGACAGCCCCGACTCGTTAGCGTCGAGCACCACCCGCATCTTGCGCATGGGTTCGAGCACTTCAATTCGAAACGGGCCGCAGCTCATGTCGGTGCGCTCTTGTGGTGCTCGGCGCGAGCCATAAAAACAATGTTGCAAACCGTCTTTGCGCACGACACTAAATGCACAATCAAGCACGCCACGCAGCGGATAAATCGCCATGCCGATACCGAAATACCAGGAACCGTCCTCGGCGTAGCCATTAAACCAGGTACGATCATAGGCATTACGGTCACCGCTTACCGGATGAGCAAGCGGTTCGGTTGTCTGATGTACCGGATAATCGTCCAGATTATTCAGCATCGACCAATCGCCTTAAACGCGTGCCTCGGGAAACAAGCGCAAGAAGTTCTCGCTATAAAATGCGGTCTTGTCAGTCTCGCCATGGCCTTCTAACGCGCCTTCAAACTTGGCAATCGGGTCGCGCCCACCCTCGACATGCGGGTAGTCACTGGAGAACAGGTACAGATCCGGGTTGGAGTCGCGAATAAGCCGGCCAACTTCTTCATGGGGAAATGGCGTAAAGCCCATCTGCTCACTCAACTGCTCCGAAGGCTTGCGATCAAATCGCACCGACTCATCCACGCGACTGTAAATGCGCGATATGGAATCAAGACGGCGGAGCATCTCCGGTACCCAACCAGCACCGAGTTCAACGGCTGCGCCTTTAAGTGTTGGATGCCGGGCAAAGACCCCATCAAACACCAGCATGGAAACAAAGGTCTCCGGCGGCTGATGCATAAGTGCGGCATCTTTGGTGCGTACGTTTTCGCCACCGCCCATCCAGTCTTTGACTGGCGCCCGACCATTGTTACTCCACGACTTGAGTGACTGCAGTGGTGAACCACCGACGTGCATAACAAAGGGAGTATTGGATTCGGCCAACATCGCCCAGAACGGCTCAAGATCAACGTGTCCTGGGGAATGCCCGATAGGCGCCCGGTGCGGTACCCATATCGCTTCCATGTTGTTCTCAAGCGCCCACTCAAGCTCGGCAATCGCAAGATCCGGCGTGTCGAGTGGTACGACACCCACTCCCATGAGCCGGCTGTCAACCGAACAAAAATCCGCCATGTGCCTGTTGTGTGCCCGGGTCGCGCCATAACGCAATTTAGGATCGGTTTTGGAGCTGGGATGGAACGGCTGCACCACACTGTGGGTAGCAAAAACCAGTTGCTTCTTGAACCCCAGCATGTCGAGTGCTGTGATGCGGTCGGCGGCATCAAACGCTCCAAGCGCCTGGATTTCTTTTGACTTCGCAATGAGGTCATCACCCAGTGCGATCTGTTCGGCGATATGCGCCTGCGAGTGCTTGCCGCCGTTATCCATAATTACGGTAACTTCTTCATCGGTCACCAGCGATGCGCTGTAGCTCACCTCATAGATATCGTCGCGGATCGCAGGATCGGCGTAATCCTTCAGGAAGTTAGGCAGCTCCATGATGTGGCTGTCGGCGTCGTAGAACGCGCGCGATTCTGGTGCATAGGGCATATCTCTTCTCCTTCACTCTTTGTCATTCTGGCTTTGTCATTCTGGGCTGCCTTGAGATTACCACCAAAGGCCTGCCTATGCGGCCCCTGGGCCCTCCATCACCCCTTATGGCCCGGACTGGTGCACGGTGCGCCTGGCACGGCTGAGAACGCACCACTTTTGCCCCCTGATCGCTAATTGTGAGTGCACAAGTCCTCTGAATCAGGGGCTTGACCCAGTCAACCCGGCGACTCCACTCACAAACGGGCACGCATTGCAGGTTGGCACGAGGGTTGCAGTGCCTGTTGCAAAGACTCACGCACAAGCCAAGAAACCAAGGAGGAACGCCATGAAGCTCATCAACGCGATCATCAAACCGTTCAAGCTCGATGAGGTGCGCAACGCACTGTCTGAAATAGGCGTGTCTGGAATGACCGTTGTCGAAGTCAAAGGCTTCGGTCGCCAAAAAGGTCACACCGAACTCTATAGAGGTGCCGAATACACCGTCGACTTTTTACCCAAGGTAAAACTGGAGGTTGCCATTGCCGACGATCTCCTCGACACCGCCGTCGAAGCGATTGTGGCGGCAGCAGGTACCAACAAAGTGGGCGACGGCAAGATCTTTGTTATGGATCTTGCCGCCGTGACGCGCATAAGAACCGGTGAAACCGGAAACGATGCGCTGTAACCAATACAACCTCATCACTCAAGCCACCACACACTAACTACCGGAGAACACTGTGGAAGCCGATTTGCTGCAAACCAACTACGCGTTGGATACATTTTATTTCCTGATCATGGGGGCGCTCGTGATGTTCATGGCGCCTGGCTTTGCCATGCTCGAAGCTGGGCTCGTGCGGTCCAAGAACACGACTGAAATATTAACCAAGAACGTCGCTCTGTTTGCGATCGCCTGCATCATGTATTTGCTGTTCGGCTATCACTTTATGTACACCGGCGCCGTCGAGGGCGGTTTCCTGCCGAGCTTCGGCATCGGCTTGGGTGGCGCGGACAACACTGTGGCAGCGGTCACCTCGGGTGCCGAAGATGCGCCCTACTACTCAACACGTTCCGATCACTTCTTCCAGGTGGTGTTTGTGGCGACCGCGATGTCGATTGTGTCGGGTGCCGTTGCTGAACGCATGAAGCTGTGGGCGTTTCTCGCATTCGCCGTCGTAATGACTGGCGTGATCTATCCCATCCAGGGCATGTGGAGCTGGGGTGGTGGCTGGTTGTCAGAAGCCGGTTACAGCGACTTTGCGGGCTCGGGTATCGTGCACATGTGTGGTGCAGCGGCAGCACTCGCAGCGGTTATCGTCCTCGGTCCGAGATCGGGCAAATACGGACCAAAAGGCGAAGTAAACCCAATTCCTGGAGCCAATATGCCACTGGCAGCACTCGGCATGTTCATCCTGTGGTTCGGCTGGTTTGGCTTTAACGGCGGCTCAGAACTAAAGCTGTCGAACGTCGACGAAGCTAATGCCGTTGCCCAGGTGTTTATCAACACCAACATCGGCGCTGCCGGTGGTTTGGTAGCCGCACTACTGCTCTCCCAGTTGTTGTTCGGCAAAGCGGATCTAACGATGGCATTGAATGGCGCGCTGGCAGGCCTGGTATCGATCACAGCAGACCCACTGAGTCCTTCTGCGTTCGCGGCCCTGGGTATCGGTGTTGTGGGTGGTCTGCTGGTTGTCGGCTCGATTTTGGCGCTCGACAAGTTGCGCCTCGACGACCCGGTAGGCGCCATATCAGTGCATGGCACCTGCGGCATCTGGGGCGTTCTGGCCGTCTTAATCAGTAACGAGGAAGCAACGCTAGTCGGTCAGCTCACTGGCCTGGCTGGCATCTTTGTGTGGACCTTCGTGACGAGCCTTGTGGTTTGGTTCGCTCTCAAGGCAATCATGGGCATCCGCATCTCCGAAGAAGACGAATTCAGCGGTGCTGACATCAGTGAATGTGGTATCGAGGCTTACCCGGAGTTCAAGAACGCGGCGTAAACCACTGTAATAAAAACTAACCTCTCTCCTACCCTGCTCGGCCCCTGACTCACGTCAGGGGCTTTTTTTTGGCTGGCAAAACCCCATTGGCGAGTTAGTATCACTACCGTCGCCATTACTCTGGGAGTTGCCACTGTGACTCACACCGCGCTTATCCGCCTGATCCTTGCTACCGCCCTCAGCACGCTGTTCGGCTGCGCCGACACCACAGGCACGAGCTTAGGAAGTACTGCACAAACTGCTGCAGATAACTGGCGCCAACCCCTCTTCAAGGGTCTCGGCGACGTCGGCATGCCCATCACCACCAACTCGACCCAGGCACGGAACTACTTTAATCAAGGACTGGCACTCACCTACGCCTTCAATCACGCCGCCGCCGATTTCGCCTTCACTGAGGCCACCGTGCACGACCCCGAATGCGCCATGTGCTACTGGGGCAGCGCCCTGGTCTTGGGCCCAAACGTCAACGCCACTATGGATCCCGCTAACGGCGCGCGCGCCTTTGTGCTCGCAAAGCGCGCTGAAACACTGTCCGCTAAAACCGCACCCTGGGAAAAAGCGTTGATCGCGGCTCTCGTAAAACGCTACGTTCCGGAACAAGAACAACCCGAGGATCGCAGCGAACTCGACGCCCGTTACGCGTTTGCGATGCGCCAGGTTGCCGCCACTTACCCCGGCAACTCCGACATCGTCGCCTTGAGCGCAGAGGCGCTTATGGACATGCACCCATGGGATTTCTGGGACGCCACCGGAACTGCACGCCCATGGACAGAAGAGATTAAACGCACCCTGGAATGGGCGCTCACAGACAACCCACAGCACATTGGCGCGATCCATCTCTACATTCACGCCATGGAGCAATCAAACCAGCCGGAGCTGGCTGAACCCTATGCCGACCAACTCGCCGCGTTAGCACCGGCCGCGGGACATCTGGTTCACATGCCAGCCCACATTTACATGCGGGTGGGTCGCTATCACGACGCCACGCTCAACAACATGCAGGCGACGGTAGCTGACAACAACTTCATTCAGGCGTGCCGCTCTAACTCGCCAATTTATCTAGCCGGCTATATTCCCCACAACTGGCACTTTGGCTGGGTGACCGCCGCGATAGAAGGTTGGCGGTCGAAGGCGTACGAACTGGCAGAAGGTACAGCCGGTCAGCTCACTCCGGAGCTACTTCGCGCGCCTGGTATGGCCGTTGCCCAGCACTTTCTGATGCAACCTCTGTTCGCAAAGGTACGCTTTTCTGACTGGCCAGCGATTCTTGCCAGCAAGGAACCGGACGAGGATTTGCCCTATGCGCGAGCCATCTGGCATTACGCCCGAGGTCAGGCCTTTGTGGCCAACAATGAGCTGGCACAGGCAAAGCAGGAGCTCGACGCACTGCGCGCACTGGCAGCAAGCCCTGAAATTGCAGCCATGACCTTCTTTAATCGCGAAGGCGCGCCGGCGTTAACGGCTATTGCATTAAAGGTTCTCGAAGCAGAACTGGCAAACGCTGAAGGTGATGCAGACAAAGCACTCGGCATTCTTGAAGAAGCGGTGGTGCTAGAAGACGCGTTGCCTTATACCGAGCCCCCGGAGTGGTTCTTTCCGGTGCGTCACTCACTGGGTGTATTGCAACTAAAGATGGGAAATGCGGCGGCGGCAGAGGCTACCTATCTGGAGGACTTGCGCCTTATGCCTGAAAACGGTTGGGCGTTAAAAGGTCTGGAGAACGCGCTCCGAGCCCAGGGCAAGACTGCGGCAGCCGACGCTGCCAGGGCCCGCTTTACCGAGGCCTGGCAGCACGCTGAAATAAGCATTAGCTCATCGCGCAGCTAGTGCACGAAAGGACTTACTTGCCGAGCCCAATTTCGTAGGTGTAACCCACAACAAACTTAACCTCGTCGTTGTCGAGCCCATCTGGGCCTGGGTCGTCAAGGTCGGTGGTTGACACCATCAAACTGAAACCGCCTTTGGCCAGTGATACGTTGAAGTCGAAATAGGAGCCCGGCACGCCGTTAAACGCTTCGCTGAAATCGCCATTGTGATAGCCCACGTGCACCCCAAGCTCCACGCCGTCACCCACTTCGAAACCATAGTCTGCATAGGCGTAGACCGCTTGCCCAAAGCCAAAGTCCTGACCGGGCGCTTCGTCAGCCTCGGTATTCGCCAGCAAATTCACCCCGAGGGTAAAGCCCTGCACGCTTACCGAACCGTAAATTTCGCCAAAATCGAATTCCGCCTCGTCATCGTAGTTGTAGTACAGGTAGCCTACGTCATAGCTGAACTGACCCGCCTCGCCCGAGTAACCTGCATAAATATCGTGCTCGTAGGAGAAGTCGTCGCTAGGCGCGTAGCTGACGTTCGAAATCCAGGTACCCGCGTAGAATCCGCTGTCATCCGCAAAATCGATGCCGCCTGAAATCGCCGCCTCGTTTTCGGTTTGCGTCAGGCCGCGCCAGATGTAGTTGTTCTGTGCACTGACATTAGCGGTCCACTCTCTGGCCTGGGCCACTGGTGCCGCCGCGATGGCCAGAGCTGCAACGCCGGTTGCCAAACTGGTTGCAAGAAAAGATGATTTGAAAGCTGCCATAGGTATCCCGTGTATTGTCAGTTTTTGCGAATGGGGTGAGCATCGGATGTTCGTCTGACCGTGCACCGCATTCATGCCAGCGCCGCCCTTTGAACCCTCGTACACACCGATGTGCACCCCGTTGTAACCAAGGATTAGCAATAGTCGGGCCAATGTTGTCAGCGCGTGCTCACACGGGCGATTACGCCTCGAATACAGCCGTAATGGTCTGAATTGGCGCAACGCGCACCCTAATCGCGCCCGGTTGCGGGGCGTGCGACCCCAATAGTGCTGCCGCGTGCGCCATTTTAGTGCGCTGGTGAGTGCGCAAGGCTCCGCGAACCGCCGCCAAGCCAAGTTTGCTAGGATAGCGGTGCGTCGATGGGGAGAAACGCACATGTCAGGCGGCTCGCAAAGCGACAGCTTTAGACAGCAAACACGGGCCTGGCTGGCGGCAAACTGTCCGGCAGAAATGCGCACGCCCATGCCCGAAGCTGAGACCATTCATGGCGGTAGCAAGCAGCGCTCAACCAGTGCTGTGGCTTATGACTGGCTCAACGCCATGGCCGAGCGCGGCTGGACCGCACCGATGTGGCCAAAGAAATACGGCGGCGGAGAGCTCAGCAAAGCCGAGTTCCAGATTCTGGTCGAAGAAATGCGCCGGATTAATGCCCGTCCCCCATTAGTAGGAATGGGCATCAGCATGATCGGCCCGACGTTGCTTGAATACGGCACCGCACAACAGCTCGAGACACACTTGCCACCCATCATCCGCGGCGATACCCGGTGGTGCCAGGGTTACAGCGAGCCCGGGGCAGGCTCGGATCTCGCCAGCCTGCAAACGAAGGCTGAAGATAAAGGCGATCACTATCTGGTTAACGGCTCTAAAATCTGGACCTCTTCTGCCAACAAGGCCGACTGGATGTTTTGCCTGGTACGAACCGACCCCTCAGTCAAAAAACAACGCGGCATCAGCTTCTTGCTGATTGATATGGCAAACCCGGGTATCACCGCAACCCCTATCACACTCATTGATGGCAACTCGCATTTCTGTCAGACCTTTTTCGACAACGTCGAAGTGCCAAAAGACAATCTGGTTGGTGAAATTAACAAGGGCTGGACCGTGGGCAAGCGCTTACTGCAGCACGAGCGCTCCGGTCTCGATGCTCTGCTGGGCGCTGGCAACGACCGCACAGAAACCAACGTCTCTCTGGAACAACTCGCTATCACCCAGTGCGGTACAACCAACGGCAAGATCGCTGACGCAGCCATTCGTGACCGGGTATTGCAGCAAAACCTGAACGCAAAAGCTTTTGCACTCACCCAGCAACGCGCGGCTCAAGAAGCCGAAGCAAAAACACCCGGCGCGGCGACTTCCATTTTCAAGTTGCGCTGGGCCCAACTGGTGCAGGAAAAACTGGAACTGCAGCTACTACTACGTGGCTCAGACGGACTGGGCTGGGAAGGCGCGAGCTTCGAGGAAGAAGCACTGAACAAAGGCCGGTTGTGGCTTGAATCAAAAGCGGCCTCAATAGCTGGGGGCAGCGACGAAGTGCAATGCAACATCATCGCGAAGCATGTACTTGGGTTACCTGACTGAACCCACTGCTCGCAAACAAGACTTTAAAAATACTAGTGAAAGGAAAGACAGCATGAAAACCGGCATCGGCATTGGCAGCGCCTACTACAACGGCGAAGACTGGGACGAACTGGTCGACTACACCGTGACAGCGGACAAGATGGGCGTGGACTATGTTTGGTCCGCCGAAGCCTGGGGCATGGACGCCATTGTACCCCTCGCCTATGTGGCAGCTCGCACCAGCAACATCAAACTCGGCACCGGCATTATGCAGGTATCCTCGCGGGTGCCATCCATGATTGCAATGACCGCGCAAAGCCTCGCCACCGTCTCCAATGATCGTTTTGTGCTGGGGTTGGGCGTGAGTGGTCCCCAGGTTGTTGAAGGCCTGCATGGCGCCGCCTTTGCCCACCCTATGGGGCGCCTCAGGGAATGTGTAGAGATCATCCAAAAAGGTCTGTCTGGTGAGCGGCTCGCCTACGAAGGCAAACATTACCTGCTCCCCCGTCCCGGCGGGGAAGGCAAACCCATCAAGCTGTCGCAACCGCCGCGTCCCAACCTGCCAATTTATCTGGCGACACTCGGCCCTAAATCGATGGAAATGACGGGTGAACTGGCAAATGGCTGGTTAGGCACGTCATTTATTCCTGAACACGCTGATGTCTTTCTGGAACCTCTGAATCGTGGTTTAAAAAAATCAGGGCGCACGCTCGCCGACATGGACATTCAGGTCGGTGGAAGTTTTGAGATCAGTGACAACGTCGAAGCAATGATCGATGCCCGACGACCTGCCATGGCCTTCACACTGGGCGGAATGGGTTCCGCCAAAACCAACTTCTACAACGATGCGTTCAAGCGCGCAGGTTACGAAGACGCTGCTGTCGAAGTACAAAACCTGTGGGTAAATGGCAAGAAAGACCAGGCCATAAAGGCAGTACCCGACGAGATGGTATTGAAAACCAGCTTGATCGGCACAGAGGCAATGGTGTGCGAACGACTGCGAGCCTACCGTGATGCCGGCGTGTCAACATTGCGTGTCAGCACCGGCGGCAGCAACTGGAAAGAACGCACAGCGTCTCTGGACCAGGCCATTGATGTGGTGAAAAGAGAAGCTGCAAGTTGGTAGACCTGGAAACCACTAATCAGGAGAACAACCTATGCCCAGAGTAAGACTTCTGGCGAATGAGGAACTGGGCGCGGACACACTGCAACAGGTACAGGCAACCGAGGCAGCCGGTGCTGACGCAACGGCCCTACGAGCGTTTGCCAATCGTCCGGATATGTTCGCCGACTACTTTAAATTCTATTACCCCGCGCATCAGGAAGGCATCGTTAAGCCAGAGCTTAAAGAGCTCGTGCGATTGAAAATCGCTCGGCTCAACGACTGCTTCACGTGACTAAACGCAAGATTTCCATCGGCGATGGAAAACGGCCTCACTGAAGAAAAGATAAGTGCCCTGGATTCCACAGAAGCAAGTGCCAAAACGTTCAACAACCGGGAGACGGCGGCTCTGCGCTATGCGGAAATGCTGGCGGTCGACCACCACAATATTGATGACGAGCTGTTCATCACCTTGAAAGAGGAATTTTCCGACCCGGAGATCCTGGAGCTCGGCATGATGATTGGGCAATACATCGGTTTTGGGCGACTGCTCAAGGCGCTCGACCTGGAAGACCAGTTTTGCAAGCTGCCCTCTGTCTGAAGAACAGCCTTCGCCTGACGAACACAGGCAAGGCACCGTCGACGCACCCCCAACGCACCGTCAACGCA
>CAZSYU010000002.1:0-53346 GCA_964611345.1 uncultured Pseudomonadales bacterium | reverse complement strand
CAACGCACCGTCAACGCATTGCGAAACGCCATCGCAGCCCCTAAAGTCAGGGGCTAACCATAGATCATAAGCAGCTAGAGAGACGAGCATGGCAGATTTAGCAGCCTTTCGGAGCGAAGTAACCAGTTGGCTGGCCGACAATTGTCCGCCAGGCGCACGGGGACCGGGCCAAATCGCCACTGGCTCGAGCAAAATCAAGCTCGAGGCCGACACCCAAGTGTGGCTCGATCGTATGGCAGAACGAGGCTGGACGGTACCGACCTGGCCCAAAGAATTTGGCGGTGCCGGTTTGAGCACGGCAGAGGCCAAGGTGCTGTACGAAGAAATGGGCAACATCAAGGCTCGCTCACCCCTGATGGGTATGGGCACAAGCATGATTGGCCCTACCCTGCTTGAGTACGGCACCGACGAGCAAAAGCAGGAACATCTGCCAAAGATCGCTCGAGGCGAGGTGCAATGGTGTCAGGGTTACTCTGAACCCAACGCAGGCTCTGATCTGGCAGCACTAAAAACCAAGGCCGAAGATAACGGCGATCACTACGTAATCAACGGCCAGAAGATATGGACCTCTGGCGCCGCTACCGCAGACTGGATGTTCATACTCGTACGCACCGATCCCGATGCACCCAAACACAATGGCATCAGCTTCATGCTACTCACCATGGATCAGCCAGGCATCACCACGAAGCCTATCCGTTTGATCTCGGGCTCATCGCCGTTCTGTGAAACCTTCTTCGACGACGCCATTGCGAGAAAAGAGGATCTTGTTGGCGAACTCAACAAAGGCTGGACCATTGGCAAACGACTGCTGCAATTCGAACGTTCCGGCATTGGTGGGCTCACCGGCGGCGTGAAGAGCAGCGATCCGGCAAAAGTTTTAGTCAAGGTAGCGAAGCAATACATCGGTGAAACCACAGAAGGTCAAATAGCTGATTTGGATGTTCGCCAACGCATTCTGAACATGAACATGACGCGCGCTGCGTTCCAACTCACGGCCCAGCGTGTGAACGAAGAAAATCAGTCGGGCACGCCCGGCCCTGCAACCAGTATATTTAAGCTGGTCGGCGCTACCCTGCAGCGCGACCAGGCCGACCTGAAACGGGAACTCATGGGCTCTCGCGGGCTCGGAGCTCCTGAGGCAAGCTCTTTTAGCGCTGAGGAACTGAAGGCGACGGAGGAATTTCTGCACCTCCGCACAACGACTATTTACGGTGGCAGCAGCGAAGTGCAGGCCAACATTGTAGCCAAGCGAGTTCTTGGCTTACCTGACTAGGTTGGCAATTTAGTGACAGCAGAAATAGGTAGTAGCTATGGCTAATCTCATCAGCGACGAAATTTTCGTCGATACCGGCGCGCAAACACCAAGATATGACACGGTGTACCCGTCGCTGGAAAGCGACTTCGAACTCTGGAACCCCACTTCGTGGACCAAGGGCCATCCCTGGGCGCTGTACGAACAAATGCGCGCCCAGGCCCCCGTGATGTGGTCCGATATGGCCAGGGGCGCGTCATCGTACTGGTCGGTGTCCCGCCACGAGGATATTCAGCAGGTCGAACAACAAACCAACGTGTTTTCTTCCGAACGCGGCGGCATCAACATGGCCGTGCCAGCACGTGAAAATTGGAAACCTGAAATATTGGTTCGAGCCTCCATGGATAATCTCATCTGCATGGATGAACCGAAGCACATGCACATGCGGATCCAGCAGAAAGACTTTTTTATACCGGCCTATGTCACCAAGCTGCGCGAAAAAGTCAGCCAAAAAGTTGAGGAACTGCTCGATGATCTGGAGGCAAAAGGTCCCGAAGTCGATTTTGTCGACATCTTTTCGAACCAGCTCCCGCTCTACACCCTGTGTGAAATGCTTGGCGTTGACGAAGAAGATCGCCAGCAGGTGGTGCACTGGATGCACTACCTCGAAATGGCAGGCCAGTTTTTAACCAACCCGTTTAAAACCTTCCTGACCGAGCCCATGCTGCCCTTTCGGTTTAATGGTGTCGTTGACGAGATGTTTGCCTACGGCGCCCGGGTTATGGCGGACCGGCGGGCCAATCCGCGCGAAGATCTGCTGAGTGTCATCGCACACTCACAGCTCGACAACGAATTGTTACCGCAGGAGTATCTCGATGGCTCCTGGCTGCTTATTATTTTTGCAGGCAACGACACAACCCGTAATTCACTATCGGGCACGATCAAACTGATGAGCGAGTTCAAAGACCAACGAGCAATGGTGCTGGACGATCCCTCACTCATACCCGCAATGTCCAATGAGGCATTGCGGATGGTCAGTCCGGTAAAGCACATGCGTCGTACAGCGCTGGAAGACACTGAATTGAATGGCCAGCGTATCGCGAAAGACGAGAAAGTAGTCATGTGGTACGGCGCCGCAAACCGCGACCCAGACGTATTCCCCAACCCTGATGTGTTTGACTTAACCCGCGCAAACGCCACCAAACACCTGGCGTTCGGTTATGGCACCCACAAATGTCTGGGGCAACACGTCGCACAAATGCAGTTGCGCGTCGCGTACGAGCAAATCTTCGCTCGTTTTCCCAACATCGAGTTTACCGGCAAGATCAAGTACGCGCCGAATGTATTGGTACACGCGATATCGAAGCTTGGAGTGAATCTGTACGGGCGTGGCAACAGCCGTCCGACCAAAGTGCAGGTGAACGCGGCGTAAACGCTCAGTGCCAGCCGCCGGCAGCATAAAAAGTGCCGGTAGCAATAAAAGCCGCCGAAGGCGATCTGCAACATTATTTTACATTCACTGTTGAATGTGCTTTCTCACGCTGTTTTCACTCTGGCCAATCCATTATGGCACTAGAGAAATTTCCGCCAAGGATAAAACAGCACTATGAATGCCATCGCCGCACCTGCTTCTTCTACCCTCAAGACGCTCAAGAAATTCGGCAAACAGCTTTCCGCAGAGGCCCAACAGGTGCATCACGCGTTGCTAGAGAAGGGCCTTGAGACGCCCATGATCGAGAGTGATCTGACTCGCGACGAGAAGTACGAACGTATCAAGGCATCCATGACCGATGTCGTTTCAACCCTGGGCCTCGACTTGCGTGACGATAGCTTGGCTGAAACGCCACATCGCATTGCAAAAATGTATGTGGACGAACTCTTCGGTGGATTGGACTACGCTAACTTTCCCAAAATGTCCGTCATCGAAAACAAGATGGGTGTTGAAGAAATGGTGAAGGTGTCTGATATCAGCGTGATCAGTACCTGTGAGCATCACTTTGTCACGATCGATGGTGGATCCCGTGTCGCCTACATACCCAAAGACAAGATTGTGGGTCTGTCGAAAATCAATCGCATCGTGCGTTTCTTTGCCCAACGGCCACAGGTGCAAGAGCGACTCACACAACAGGTGTTGGTGGCGCTGCAAACCCTGCTGGAGACCGACGACGTTGCTGTAAAAATAGACGCGACTCACTACTGCGTTAAGTCCCGAGGTGTCATGGATGCGAATTCCCAAACCCAAACAACAGCATTTGGCGGCAGGTTTAAAAGCAACAGTACTACTCGCGCCGAATTTTTAGCTTAGGCTCACCGCTACTACTTGTGACTAAACGCGCTGCGCCATAAAACGCTCAAACTCTTCTTCGTAGTCTGGGTGCCAGCGTGAGAGCGCGGGGCGGTTGTTACCCACGTCATCGGTATTCCATTGCAAGCGAGCAACATCCATAGCAACCGTCACATCATTGTCGGGGCACAGAATGTAGAAGTCACCGCTACCTAGACGGTGCAACAATTCTTCTGCGACTTGTCCCGGCGACCAGGCCGCAGGTGGCTGCTTGGGAATGTGCTTGCGAATGAGTCCAGTGTATGTGAACCCGGGCACAAGCAGATGGGCAGTTACGGCGCAGCCTTCAATACTACGCAATTCATGCGCAAGACTTTCGGTTACGGATCGGACCCCTGCCTTGCTGACATTGTAGGCGGCATCCCCTGGTGGGTTGGTAATGCCTTGCTTGGACCCCGTATTGATTATCGCCGCTGGGGCACCCTGGTCGATCATACGCTGGGTAAACGCCTGCAGCCCATGCACCACACCCCACAGGTTGACCCCGAGTACGCGTTGCCAGCCCGCAAGCCGTGCAAAGGCGCCTCCACCACCACCGGTTCCCGCATTATTCATTAAAATGGCAACATCGCCGCATTCAGTGAAGGCCCAGTCGGCCAGCGCACTCACATCGTCGGCGTTAGACACATCAGTAACTCGGGTTCGAACGTTATCACCAAAGGTAGGTCGCACCGCTTGCAATGCCGCCTCATCGCAGTCCGCAAGACATATCTGCATTCCTGCGGCACTTAAACGGCGCGCCGTCGCTAGACCTATCCCACTGGCGCCGCCCGTTATAACAGCCGTCCGCCCGGGTTGTATTGCTGGATGTAACGACACTCTACTCTCCTCTGCAGACCGGACTGGCTGGCCAGTCCAATTACTCTAATACTTGTTGCCTGGCTCTGAAACATGCTCGCGCATATCTTCTGGCACATCTGGCTTATCCGTTTCAAACAGACCGTCCGTTACAGGCGGGTCGATATCGAATACGTTGTTGAACTTATGCACAGAATCCCAGATGCCAGTCGCAATGGTGAGTTCAACAATTTGTTCTTCGCTATAGTGTTCGCGAAGGCGATTCATTAACGCGTCATCAACGCCATGCGCGTGGTTGATGATGAAGTCTTCGGTTAGGTCAAGCGCCAACTTCAAACCGTCATCAAGATCAGAGTTCTTGTGATCGAGCATTTGCACAATCATGGTTTCGGTCATGCCATTCTGCCGCGCCGCGGCAGATCGTGCGGGTATTCAGTAACGGCAACCGTTCAAATTCGCTGATTTGAGTCGCACCAGATCTTTCAGCACAGGATCAAGCCGGCTGTGCGACCAGAGCAGGCCATAACGAAACATAAACCCCTTGAACAGATCTGGGCAGTTCGCATAAACCCCGGCAAACCCTTCCATCCCGGCCACTTCTTTCACTCTAGGCATCAGTCATATCTCTGTTTTTCTCCACGTTCACTATCAAACCGGAATTTGATTCGGAGCGCAATCGAGGCTGCCAGCGTCCGCTAAACCCATGTGACATTCGGTCCTCAAGTACGTTACTGTCTGCTGTGGGGTGTCGCCTGCATGGCGGCAAAGGGAGACGTTTGATTACTGATTCAACTAAAACCAACGCAACAGAAAGTCCGTTGACCTGGCGCGTGCGCACCATGTTCGCCGTTGGACAAGTTCCCGAGGGCATTCAACAAACTTCCTTCAGCTTCTTTGTGTTGTTTTTCTACAATCAGGTGCTCGGGTTATCGGGGGTGCTTGCCAGTAGCGCCATTGTTATCGCTCTGGTTGTAGATGCCATTAGCGACCCTGTCATCGGCTCTGTGTCTGATCGATACCGACACAAATGGGGACGCCGCCACCCCTTTATGTACGCTGGCGCCGCACCCTTCGCAATCTGTTTCTATTTGCTGCTGGCACCGCCGGCCGGACTCAGTGAGTACCAGGTTTTTGCGTGGTTGGTCGTATTCAGTGTGTTGACCAGAACCACCCAATCCATCTATTCCATTCCCCACACGTCGCTCACCGCCGAGCTGTCCAACGACTATCAGGAACGCACCCTGCTCTCATCACTCCGCCAGCTGTTCCAAAATGTTGGCTCACTGATGGTCTTTCTGCTCGGCTTGCAGGTGTTTTTTGGGTCCACTCCCGAGTTTCCAAACGGTCAACTCAACCCTGACGCCTATCCAAGATTTGCTGCAGTATTCGCGGTCTTCATTTTCCTGGGCGTACTGCTAACTGCGGGTGGTACTCACAGCCACATACCACATCTGCCGCAGGCACCAGAAGACAGTAAAAAGACTACCTTTAAACAGGTATTGAGCGAAGCCAAACAAGCCTTTGGGTTTAGTTCCTTTCGCACGGTGGTGCTCACTGCCGTGCTGTTTGGCATGACGATGGGCATGGTCGCTGCGCTGTCGATTTACCTGGGCACGCTGTATTTTCAGTTCAGCGTGCAACTCATAGGGCTGAGTTTTCCGGCCTCTACCGTTGGCGCCTTTCTGGGTGCGGCGCTCGCCGCACCGCTTGGCCGCGTGTTCCAGGAAAAGAAAACCCTGCTGGTCTGTGGGCTGCTCTGGTATGCCTTCTGGAACACCATGCCCATTATTCTTAGCTTGCTTGGTCTGTTCCCAAAACCTGGCAATCCCGCGCTCTTCTACCTCGTGATGACGTCCAACGCCATCTGCGCCATGGGTATTGGCATGTTAATGGTCATGCTCAGTTCAATGATCGCTGACATCACCGATCAGCATGAAGAAAAGTTCGGCAGCCGAAGTGAGGGCATCTACTTCGCCGCCTCCTCCTTTGCCACTAAGGCAATCAGCGGGTTTGGGGTCGTCATTTCTGGTGTCGTTGTCGACCTGGCGGGCATTCAACGCAATGCGACAATCGAAACAATCGCACCGGAGTCGCTCCGCACCCTCGCCATGGCGATGGGGCCCGGCGTACTTACGCTGATCGCCATAACCGCGTTTGTTGCGAGTTTCTACAACCTGACAAAAGCAGAACATGACAAAGTTCGTAAAGCGATAGGAGCAACTGTGTAATGAGCGCGAGCGAGTCTGGCGTCGTCTACCATCACGAGTGAGACAGGCGCAAAGAAGCCATGGTGGGTATATCAGCCGCCAGTGCGCCATGGTGTTTCTGGCAGTAACTGTTTGAAAACTGGTGAAAAAGGGTGCGCCAGAACCACTGCACAATAGTGTATTATGAGCACCAAAAAAGGACCATCAGTGTATCGATTTCGCCCCCTCTTCCTCTCCGTCTTGTCTATCTTACTGGGCGCTTGTACGGCTAATGAGGCGCTGCAATCCCCAACAGGCGACACAACAGGCAACACAACAGGCAACGCAGTAACTACCACCTCCGCTGATACCTCGCTCGACACTCGCTTTGTAGTATGGCTTGACAGTGAGTACAACCACGCGCTCGATTTCAGCCCGCTGACCAAAACCAGACTGGGCAGAAAAGACAACTACGGCGATTTAGATGATGTGTCCGTCGCCGGACTCAAGGCCAGTCTCGCTTGGCGCACCGACTCCGTGGCGCGCATGCAGCGCGATTTTGACCGTGCGGCACTCAATGCTGACAACCAGCTGTCGTGGGATCTGTGGATCTATCTGGGAGAGCGCGCGCAAGCAAATCACGAGTTTCATCAGCATCGCTACATATTCGGCCGCTATGGACCACAGGCGGGTCTTGCCAATCATCTGATCAACTATCAGAAGGTTGACGAAGCCGCTGATATGGAGGCCTACGTATCTCGTCTGAACCAGTCTGGACGCTATTTCGATCAGTATCTGGATCGAACTAAAAGCGCAGCACAAAACGGGATAAGGGCGCCCTACTTCGACTACGACCGCACCTTGAGTGAGATAGAGCGCGTTACCACAGGCGCACCATTTGGCACCTCAACAGACGAACCTTCGGCACTGTGGCAAGACATCAAAACCAAGCTCTCGGCATTACTTGAGGGCAAACTCATCGACGACCAACAAGCACGGGTACTCGAAACTCAGGCCCGGGACGCACTAGTCAATGTCTTCCAACCCGCCTTAGAAAAAGTCGCCGCATGGCATCGCGCCGATCGCGAAAACGTATCCACCCAGGCAACCGGTGCCTGGGCACTACCCGATGGCCTTGCCTATTACCAACAACGCTTGACCGCTATGACCACTCTGCCGCTCACTGCGGATCAGGTACACGAGCTGGGCCTGCAGGAAGTTGCACGCATTCAAGACGAAATGCGCGAGATTCAACAGCAGGTGAAATTCACCGGCAGCTTCGACGAATTTCTGATCTTCATGCGTGAGGACGACCAGTTTTACTTACCCAACACCGACGCTGGCAGAGCGGAGTATTTGGCGCTGGCAGAAGGGTATCTGGACGCCATGTATAAAAAGTTACCAGACTACTTTGGTATTCTGCCCAAAGCCGCTTTGCAGGTGAAGCGTGTGGAAGCCTTCAGGGAGGCCGCTGGCGGCGCAGCGCACTACGCTCGCGGCACGAAAGACGGGTCCCGTCCCGGAACCTTCTATGCCCACCTCATAGACATGCGCGCCATGACAGTTAACCGACTCGAGAATCTCTCGTATCACGAAGGTGTACCGGGCCATCACATGCAACTGTCCATTCAACAGGAGCAAGATAACCTGCCACTATTTCGTGCCAACGGCCGCTATACGGCGTACAGCGAAGGCTGGGGGTTGTACGCCGAGTTATTGGGCAAGGAAATGGGTGGCTACCAAGACCCTTACGCCGATTTTGGTCGCCTGTCAGGCGAACTCTGGCGCGCGGTACGCCTGGTGCTAGACACCGGCTTGCACGCCAAGCGTTGGACCGAAGCAAGGGCTGTTGACTACGCCCTCGCTAACTCATCACGTCCCGAACTCTCGGTGCGCGCAGAAGTGCGGCGCTATTTACATAATCCGGGTCAGGCAACCGCCTATAAAATTGGCATGCTGGAAATTCAGGCGTTACGCGCACGCGCGGAACAAGCCCTCGGCCAGCGCTTCGACATCCGCGCCTTTCACGACCTGATTCTTGGTTCTGGTCCCTTGCCGATGAAAAAGCTTGGCGAGCAAGTTGACCGCTGGATTAAGACTCAGAACCTTTAAACTCAAAGCCTTTGTAGCCATTCGCCGCCACCTGACTTAGGTCTTCGAAGTACTGGGAGCCACGCAGATACGCCAAAAACTGCCGTGGCTTGCCTGGAATATTCGCCCCGACATACCAGGAGTTGGTTAGCGGATACAGTGTCTGGTTAGCCATAGTGTTTATGTCGTTGTCCCAGCGCGCAGCAGCCGCGTCGGTTGCAACCATCGATCCAAGCCCATGTTCGCGCATGTGAGCGATACACTCGGCGATCCACAGTGTTGTTCGCTCGCCGCCCAACGGCATGGTAAACAGCACACCCGGAGAGCTCGGACCATGAATCATAAAGAGATTGGGAAACTCCGGAATGGTCGTCCCCAGGTAGGTATGAAAACGCTCGTCCCACTTCTGTGCCAGGCTCACGCCGCCCGCACCTTTAGGATTAATATTCAGCATTGAACCCGTTACGGCATCAAACCCGGTGGCCAGCACCAGCATATCGATCTGGTGCTCGCCCTGGCGGGTTCGCACACTATCTGTGCCAAACGACTCAATGGGATCATCCCGGAGGTCTACTAACGCCACATTGTCGCGGTTGTAAGTTTCAAAGTAGCCGTTATCCAGGATCAACCGCTTGGTCGCAAAATGATAGTCGGGCTGCAACTTTATGGCGGTTACCGGGTCATGAACCAGCTCGCTGATCTTGTCTCGCACAAACTGCGAGACTTCATCGTTCAGCTCTTTGTCCAGAAGTACGCCGCGAAAACTATTGATCGACAGATGAATGCCGCCCTCTTCCCAGAGCTCTTCGTAGATGGCGCGACGTTCCTCAAATGTATGTTCTGCAGCGCGTCGCCGCGTTGTTTTGAACGGCCAACCCCCACGCCTGTTCATGGACTCACGCAACTCTGCCCAATTCTCTCGATAGGAAGCTAGCTCCTCTTTGCGCAGCGGCCGATTACGGGCGGGCAGCGAGTACTGTGGTGTGCGTTGGAACACGGTGAGATGCGCCGCCTCCTTGGCGATCTCTGGAATGGCCTGAATGCCTGAGGAACCGGTGCCGATTACACCCACGCGCTTACCCGTAAAGGACACCGGCTCGTGGGGCCAACGCCCGGTGTGGTAGCACTCTCCCGCAAACTTCTCAAACCCTGGATAGTCTGGCGTGTTAGCGATAAACAGCGCACCAGTTGCGCAAATCAGGAATTGCGCCGTGGCGGTTTCTCCCTCTCCGGTTTCAACCGTCCATTGTTGGCTGTGCTCATCGAAGCGGGCATCGGTTATCCAGGTTTCGAACTGAATGTCTTTCTCGAGATCGAACTTCGTAGCGAAGTGCTCTAAGTAAGCAAGCACAGAAGCCTGGGAGGTCTGGGTTTCTGTCCACTCCCATTCATCGACGAGCTCCTGGGAGAAGGTATAGGCGTAAAAGGGACTGCTGGGCGCGTCGACACGAGCGCCCGGATAGCGGTTATACCACCAGGTACCGCCAACGCCACCAGCGCCATCAAACACGCGGACGTTTAAACCCATGGTATCGCGCAGATGATGCAGTGCGAACAGACCACTAAACCCTGAACCGATGATCACGGCATCGTATTGTGCAGAATGCAGCATAGCTTTTCGTCTCCACTTATTGAGCCAACTACTCTTGAGCCAACTACTCTTGAGCCAACTAGGTAGCCTATACGTTAACTGGTCGGACTACATTGTTGGAAAAACGTGTCCAACCTCTCAAGTTTACACATCCGTTGTTGCTAAGTTGTTAAACACAGAGGCGAAGGAACCGCGATCTTGAAGAAGCTGGTGTTAGTAGTGCTTGCACTACCGGTCTTGTTCTACCTGGGTGCAAAGGGAATTTTGCACCACCAGGTCGGCCAGATGGTCGATACCCTGGCGCCACAGTATGCCCCTGTAGTGACCCTGAGTTAAGATTCTGTCACCTCATCGCTTAGCGGCGAAGTCGGCATTATCGGGCTTGTAATCAAACCTCATGATGTCGCTGATGATCTGACGGTCGATAAGATCGCACTCGAGTCCTATAGCCCACCATGGCCCGCCGCTGCTATGGTATTGGGAATGAGGGGAGGAACGGCGATGCGGGTAGGTACAGGCGGTATTCGGGCAGCCAAGAGTAAAGCAGCGCACTCAGCAGCGGCTTTGCGCGTCAGCACACTCAGTCTGCTTGCAGCAGCAGGCCTGTTAACACTCGGTAGCTTTGCCGAAGAGCAGCCGAACACCCAACAGCAAGCCTACGACTTGCCAAACCACCCCACTCAAGTGCTCTGGGGTGACACGCACCTGCACACCACCAATTCTCTCGACGCCCGTATTCTGGGGGTCACTTTGGACGCTGCAGACTCCTACGCCTTTGCGCGCGGCGATGAGGTCATCACCAGCAGCGGCCGCAAGGCACAGCTCGCTCGGCCGCTGGATTTTTTGGTGGTCTCAGATCATTCAGACGCTATGGGCGTGGTCGATCAGCTAGTCAAAGGCAATGAAATTCTCATGCAAAACGCAGAGCTCAGAGAACTGCGCGAGAACTTCATTGCTGGCGGCAGCAGTGCCGCGCAGGCCGTCGGACTGATTGCAGCCGTACTGATCGACGAAAACTACGATGGCCCCCTGCTAAACACAGAAGTGATGCGAACGGTATGGGAAGACTACGTAGACACCGCAGACCGCTACAACGAACCGGGTCGGTTCACGGCTCTTATTGGCTATGAATGGACCCCAACCCAAAGTGGTGACAAATTACACCGCAACGTGCTGTACCGGGACGACGCTGCAACAGCGCGAAAAATGCTGCCCTTTACTGCGAATAAGAGTATTAACCCTCAAGACCTGTGGCAATGGATGGCACGCTACGAAGAGACCACAGGAGGCAGAGTGTTGGCGCTCGCCCACAATGGCAACTTGTCGAACGGCAAAATGTTCCCGGTAGAAACCAATCCCAACACCGGCACCGCCATCGACGCTGACTACGTTCGCACCCGGGCCCGCTGGGAACCCTTGTTTGAAGTTACCCAAATAAAAGGCGACAGCGAAGCCCATCCGGCGCTATCGCCGGACGATGAGTTTGCCGATTTCGAAACCTGGGATCGCGGCAACGCGAGCATGGCCATTCGTAAAACACCAGAAATGCTGCCTTACGAGTACGCCAGAGAAGCCCTCAAGAACGGCCTCAAACTAAAAAGCAAGCTAGGCACTAACCCCTATCAATTTGGCATGGTGGGCTCAACCGACACCCATACAGGGCTGGCTACCGCGGACGAGAATTACTTCTTTGGCAAGTTTAAGCACGAAGAACCCGTCGCAGATCGAATGAATACCCCCATGGTGAACGTCAACACACCGGATCGCTGGGAAACCTGGGAGATGAGTGCGTCGGGCTATGCCGCAGTGTGGGCGCGTGAGAACACACGGGAGGCAATTTGGGACGCCATGCAACGCCGCGAGGTTTACGCCACCACCGGTCCGCGCATGACAGTTCGGTTCTTCGGTGGCTGGGACTTTTCGGCGGCAGACGCAAGCTTCCAAAAGCTTGCAACGAGGGGTTACGCAACAGGGGTGCCTATGGGTGGAACCCTCACACCCGCGATTTCCCGCACAAAAGATTCTACGCCCGGTTTCCTGGTTGGTGCCCTCAAAGACCCTCTTAGCGGCCACCTCGACCGTATTCAGATCGTCAAGGGCTGGCTCGACGCAGACGGCAAGACTCATGAGAAAATCTATAACGTGGCCTGGAGTGATCCAGACAAGCGCCGGAAAAAACGCAATGGACGCCTGCCCTTAGTGGGCAACACCGTAATCGTAGCCGAGGCGACCTGGCACAATAGCATTGGCGCTGCGGAGCTGGTGGGTTATTGGCAAGACCCGGAATTTGATGCCAGCCAACCCGCCGTGTACTACGCCCGGGTGATCGAAATTCCTACCCCGCGATGGACCGCTTACGATGCCAAGCGCTTCGGCGACAAGCCAAAACCACAGACCCGAACGACGCTGCAAGAACGCGCCTATACATCGCCGATTTGGTACACCCCTGCCCCAAACTAGCCTTTCAGTTTCCTCGTGGTTTGCGTGGCTTCGCATAAGCCGTGGGCCTGGCGGCGATAGGATCTGCCGGCCAATTGTGTTTTGGATAACGGCCAGCCATCTCTTTCTTGATCTCCGGATAGCTATTGGACCAAAAATTGGCGAGATCTGCGGTCACTTGGACAGGTCGACGTGCTGGTGATAACAGCTCCACTTTGAGATTGATCCGACCATTCGCAATGGACGGATTGTCAACACAACCAAACATTTCTTGCAGCTTTACCGACAGAACAGGAAGATCTCCCTGGTCGTAGCGCAAACGAATGTTGGAGCCGCTAGGTACTGTGTAACGCTCGGGTAACATCTCATTCAGCGCTTGCTGCTGCTCATAACTCAGCATGGCGTTCAGCACTTCCAACAAGTTGAGTTGCACCAGAGCTTTCAGACTGCTCTTTCCGTCCAACCATACCAGCAACCATTCTTCCAGGTTGGCCGCAAGGTTTGCGTTGTCTACCGCGGGCCAGTGAGATTCGGTGTCTACGTCAAGTTTTTGCATAAGCTGCACCCGGACCTGCCATTCCCGACAATCTTGCGTCCACGGCAAGCACTCGATGCCCCTTTGCCGAACACCATCCAGTAGCGCCACTGCCTTTTCCTGCGAACTTAGATCGCTTGTGGCTTTGGCTTCCACTATCAGCTCACCCAGCAGTTTTTGTTGTTCGGCGACAACGCGCTCCTGCTGGTCATCCCAACCATGCCTGTTGCGGATCTCAAACAAGTCAGGCGCCCAGGTTTCAAGCTCCCCCACAACAAGGGCACTTCCAAGAAACACTCGAGCTTCCTTTCCTGCTCCCCCCATATCCGCAATCGCCAACCATTGGGTCTGCGCCAGAGGATCAACGGAGGCAACAAAAGCGCCGGCGCCGCAGCTCAGTTGATAGCGCGCATCCCTACCGGGACGCCGCCGAGCGATCCAGTCTGGGTACGCCTGCGCAATCAACACCGCGAGTCCGGGTGCGCCACCAGGGGGTTGCTGGTTATCCATTAGTTTTAGCAACTGTTGTCGACGACGATCTTTAAAGCGCGGCAATGGCCGCCGAATGTGTACATCAAGATCTGCGCTATTGGCTGTGCTTACCCCATCTTCAAGCAACACAGCAAGGGTGCAGGCCAGTTCGGCAGCGCCATGCTCTGCCGCCCATAGCAGCATGTGACCGAGCCGCGGATGAACCGGAAGCTGGGCGACCTGAGCACCATGCTCGGTTAGCCGGCCGTCGCGCCATACACCCAGCGCTGCCAACAGCGTTTCTGCGCGGCTGATACTGGCCGCAGGCGGTGGCGTAAGCCAGGGCAGCGCATTGATATCGCTGGCACCCCACTGTCCGGTTTCAAGCAATACGGTGGACAAATCTGCCCGCATAATTTCCGCTTGCCAGCTAATCGCTCGCCCCGAGTGTTCGCTTTGTGACCAGAGGCGATAACACACTCCGGCTGCGGTTCTGCCGGCTCGGCCGGCACGCTGGGTTGCACTTGCCTGACTCGCCATCACAGTTTCCAAGCGTACAGCACCCGTATTGCGTTCCACACGGCCGCGGCGCTCGAGTCCGGCATCGATAACCACCCGCACACCATCGATGGTCAACGATGTTTCGGCAATGCTGGTGCTAAGAATCACTCGTCGACTTTGCGCTGCAGCAGGCGCTGTAGCTGCCCGCTGCGTCTCCCGGTCAGCCCGACCATGCAAGCGATAGAGCACCACACCTGCCTCCAGTCGCGACTCAACCAGCTTCGCGGTCTTCTCAATCTCAGCGAGCCCTGGCAAAAAGACCAACACATCACCGGGCTGCTCAACCAGCGCAGTGCCAATCGCAGCAGCGACCCGGCGACTCAGTTCGTCCCTACTAGCCCCCAGCCAGACAATATCAACAGGGTAGGTGCGGCCGGCACAGGTGATCTGTTTAATCGGCGCCAAAGCCTCGCCCAATTCGGTGCTGTCCAGGGTCGCGGACATCAACAGCAGGCGCAGATCCGGTCTTAGCTCTTGTTGTACTTCGCGACATGTGCCAGACCAAGGTCAGCGTTCAGACTGCGCTCATGAAACTCATCAAAAATGACCAGGCCAACACCTTCCAACAACGGATCGGCTTGCAGCATGCGGGTGAGGACGCCTTCGGTGACCACCTCAAGGGCCGTGTTACTAGAGACCGTGGTCTGACCCCGCATACGCAAACCAATCTGTTGTCCCAGCGGCTCACCCAACTGCTGGGCAAGGCGCTCGGCCACCCCAATGGCAGCCAGACGCCGCGGTTCAAGCATTACAACCTTGTTGGTCGGTGAGGCGTCAGCCAGCAGCGCAAGGGGCAAGCCCGTGCTTTTGCCCGCACCGGGTTCTGCGTGTAACAACACATTGCCTGCCCGAAGCGCAGCGCCGACGTCTGCAACAACATCAGCGATCGGCAGTGTTTGCACAAACTCGGGAACAACAGTTTTCTCGTTTGCCACTATTAGCTAGTGAAAACTTGGCGGCCGTTTTTCCATAAAAGCGCTTATGGCCTCGCGGGACTCAGCGGTTCCACTGCTCGCAATCAGATGTTCGGCCTCCAGCACAAGGCTATCCCTTAAACTCTGATCCATCCCACGATTCAGATTCATCTTCATTCTACCCAGCGCCATGGTCGGTCCATTGGCAATTTCTCTGGCGTAGTTAAGCGCTTCGTCCGCAAAATTGTCTTGCGGGACAACCTTGTTGAAGAGCCCCAGGCGCGCCGCTTCTTCGGCGCCAACCCGCGCTGCTGTGTAAAACAGTTCTTTCGCCCTCGCAAGCCCAATAAGTCGGGGTAGAAACCAGCTGGCGCCATAGTCTCCGGATAAACCGATGTTCTTGAAGGCCGTAGTGATAAAGGTGTTCTCTGATGCAATGCGCAAGTCACAGGCAAGTGCTATGGACAGGCCAGCGCCTGCTGCGGGTCCTGGTAAGGCAGCAACTGTGACTTTCGACAATTCATGCAAACGCAGGGTTAACGTGACCTGTTTATGCGTAAGTTCAGCAATGCGATCCTGCTTCGAAACAGGCGCCGTGCTGCCTGCACCGGGCCCCATACCGCTAACGTCACCCCCAGAACAAAACGCATCGCCACTACCAGTGATCAACACACAACCCACTCGATTGTCTTCTTCCACGGTGAGCAGCGTTTGCCGCAACGCGGGCGTTAGAACGTCGCCAAGCGCGTTCTTTTTGTGGGGTTTGTTCAGGGTGATCACGCCTACTCGATCTTCTATTCTGCACAGCAGCTCATCGGTGCCGGTATCTACTGTGATTGAGTTTGTTGCGTCGGTCATGCTCTTCTCACTACCTGATTCTAGGGGTGTAGCAGGTCGATAATAGCATTTGGTCTGACACCGTGGGGCAATGTCAGAGGGCCCTTATTCACTCACCTATAAAAACCCACCCATAAAAAAGGGTGTGCCAGATTCGGTGAGGGGACAAGGGACTTGGCACACCCATTGGAGAGAATCATCTGTGACATGATTGAAACCATTTCTGTTCGAACGTGCGGTGTCCTTTACGGTTTATACAACCTCAGTTTCTTCGCGCTGAGCATATGACTCGGTTCGAGCGTGGGCTCCTGACCTGTCCTGGGTCAGATGACTTAAGTCGCTAATTTTCGATTGAATTGCTCCTTTGCTTTACCCGCGGTGCCCTTCATGAACATCCTGCCGGTTGCCACGATCTAACCCAGCGTGTATCCATTCCGAGTCAGACCAGCTAACGCGAGCAGCAATCCTGCGCTGCCTCCGCTTACACGTCTTGTGTAAGCTCGAAGACAGCTTGGCAGTCTGGCGTACGCCACGCCGAGACTTGATCGAATCTAATTGTTGCGTTGTTGTTAACGCTTTCGATACCGGTCAAAGTACCCAGCAAAAGTGTGCGCTAGAACACAAACCGCACGCCCGCCTCTATCGTTCGCCCCGGCGCGGGCGCGAAGTCCTTGATAAAGGACGCATGTGCGCGCTGCTCGTCATCGGTTAGATTGCGCCCCACAACAAAGGCTGTGATCTTCGCACCGCCGCCAATTGGAATGTCTGCCCCAACGTAGGCTCGCAGGTCATTAAAGGCCTCTGTCGGCAGTTCAACATCTGTAACGTCGCTCTGCCGGGTCGAGCGCACATAATCCACTGACGCGGTCACCCACTGATAACGGGCTTCGACGCCCGCCCCATAGCGCAATGGCGGTATCCGTGGCAGATTATCGTTGCCACTGCCAGAAAGCTCCGCGTCGACCACATCAAACAGGGCGCGCACACGGGCCTCGCCTTGATCCCAGGTTGCAAACTTATAGTTCGCTTCCAAATCAACACCGATAAAGCGCGCATCGTTCTGCAAAAACTCAAACACGGGCAGATCGTCTTCTATCTCGCCGTTCGCTTGCTCAAAGATGAAGTCATTGAAGTTGTTGTAGTAGACGTTTAACGATGCAGAGAAGCGCTCATCGTCATAATTCAATACCGCCGAGAGATTAAACGCTTGCTCGTTATCAAGATCTGGATCGCCAATTTCGAACGCACTGGTTGCCAGGTGTGGACCATTGGAATACAGCTCTTCTGCAACGGGAGCCCGTGAGGAGTAATCTGCATTAATACCAAAGCGCAATGAGGCGTTGACAGGAATAACAGCGCCGATCGATACGGCATATACCCCAAACGTCTCTGTACCCAGCTCATCAACAGAAGGATCGTGCTCAACCCAGCCCGCGCGAACTCCACCCTCAAGATCAAAACCGTCGAAAGAGCGCTCTGCGACCAGAAAAACACCCGTGTCGATACTGTCTACGGGTGGCACAAAGGCCTCTTCGCCTATCGCAGAAAAATCTCGATTGGTATGCTGCACACCAAACGCGCCGTTGTAGTTTTCGGTCTCGAACACGAGTTCTGTGCGAGCTTCCCAGGCATCGTTCTCGAAGTTTGTCGCTACTTCGCCATTGGGTTCAATTTCCTGATGCTCGTAGTTGTTTATACCCACCCGCAGATTGAAACTCTTAAAGTTCGCGAACGGGTTGTTAATTCCAAGTTCAATGTCGGTACGGGTTTGTTCAAGATCGAGCGTGGGTGTTTCTGTGGGTTCGAACCCAGGAATAGCTTCCTCTTCCTCCTCTTCGCCCTCTTCCTCGTGACCACCAGGCAAACCATAGTTCGCCTCCAGCCTACTCACTGAGGCGCCAATAAAACCCCACTCAGCCACGTACGAGGCACCCACAGCATAGTTTTCAAAGTCAAAGCCACTGCCCGCTAAAATGTCACGCTCCTCTTCCTCTTCTTCACCGTCGCCGCCCTCTTCTGCCTCCTCCATTTCTTCCAGCTCGCGCAGCGCCGCCGATTCTACAAAACCCGGAATCTCATAGTCATCGCCATCTTTAAAGGTGGCATCAAGATGCCAGGCAAAATTGCCAGCACCGCCATTGAGTTTCGCCGAGGTGGCGTTGCCATCGGTATTGCTATCGAAGCGTGTTTCAACGCCCCCAGAGATTGATTCTTCAGGCACCTGGTCCGGAATGCGCCCGGTGTCTACGTCCACAACACCGCCAATGGCGCCCGATCCATACAAGAGCGCCGAGGGCCCTTTCAACACTTCAACCCGATTAGCAATAAAGGGTTCAACGGCGACCGCGTGATCGGTGCTGGTTACAGAGACGTCCAGCGTATCAATCCGGTCTTCCATGATTCGTATCCGCGGTCCACCCAGGCCATGAATCACCGGTCGGCCCACGGCCTTACCATAGGAGGCAGAGCTGATGCCCGGCTGTCGGGCAAGCGTCGAGCCAATGTTCGTGTTGAGCTTGCGCTCAAGCTCAGCACCACTCAGAACATCGCTGGCCTGGGCCAGCCCCTTGCCCGACAATGGATGGGCAACAACGACCACTTCTTCGATCGTATCGTCCGCCGAGGTATCGGCGTCCTGTGCGAGTGTCTGTAGGCTCCCAAACGCAATTGCCATACTGGCCATACCGGCCCAACCCGCGCGACCACGGGGAATACACTTATAAATCTTCACAATTTTGCTCCTGACCCGAGCCATGGCTTACACAGACCCGGAAAACGCGCAGGACATATAGGGCGCGTTTGTTATCGATAACTCGCCAGGCTCGCTCGGAGCTCAGGCATTAAACACGAGAAATCTTCAGGAGCGCGGTGGCGCGCGGGGATGGTAGGTGGTTAGGTTGCCAGCACTGATGCCGCGCACCGCAGGCGCGACAATGGGTGTCGCAACAGTGCTGATCTGGATTGACGCAACCGCAGATGCGGTAATGGGCGTGTGATCACCCTGAACACAAACAACACAGACACCATCCGCCGTGTCATCGGCGTGCACGTGCTGCTGGAGCACGAGCTGACCGGCAAGCAACACCAATCCCGCCAGTAGCGCGAAGCAGCGCTGCCGTCGAGGGGTGAAGTAAGCCGCTGGTGTCATAAAGGCGTCTGCTGGATGTTGGATGTTGGATGTCTGCAGGCCTAAAGCCCGAGCGGGACGTTTTACCTGTTCAGCCAGCATTGGTCAAACGCTGTCAGACACGCTGGGCGACCCTACTGAGTGACAATTTTCTTACCTCCACTTGTCACCAATGTGGCCTTACCCGGTGAGGGTGGCACCTCACAACCGCGCTGAATTCCTGACTTGGCCGCCATGACCGCCATCCAGCGCTGTAAATGTGGCAGCTCCTCAACCGACACACGGGCCCACTTGTGACTACGAATCCAGGAATAGTTGGCGATATCGGCAATCGAGTACTCATTGGCCAGATAGTCACGATCTTGCAAGTGTGTGTTCATCACCTCATAGAGTCGCCGGGTTTCATTAACATAGCGATCTATCGCCGGCTGCACTACTTCGGGGAAATAGCGGATGAAGCTCACCGCCTGCCCCTGCATGGGGCCAATGCCCGCCATTTGAAACATCACCCACTGCATGACGTCGTAGCGCCCGGCCAGATCGGTAGGCAGCAAGCGGCCGGCCTTCTCGGCGAGGTAGAACAGGATGGCACCTGACTCGAACACGGTGACGTCCATCTCCGTGTCGTGAATGACAGGAATCCGCCCGTTGGGATTTAGGGCCCGGAACTCCGGGCTGTGCTGTTCACCTTTGGACAGGTCGACCAGCCGCAACTCGTAATCGAGCTCGAGCTCCTCAAGGGCCATAGCGACTTTCCAGCCGTTCGGGGTAGGTGAGCTATAGAACAAAATCATTCGTAACCTCGCGAATCGTTGCTACCAATAAAATCAGTACCTTAGCAGCCCGCCGCTGATCTTTGACAAATCACTCAAATCAGGCGACTTTAAGGCCATATCTTTATCACGGAGCGGGGAGCACCATGAGTTCAGACACCAAATATTCGGTATGCACCATCTGCGATATCGGCTGCCAGCTGCGCACCGAGGCCGAGGACGGCAAAGTGCAACGTGTCATCGCGCATGACAACCCCATGCTCGCCGCCAACATCTGCTACAAGGGCGTCGCCGCCCCCAGCATTCACAATCATCCAGACCGTCTCCGGGTGCCCTTAAAGCGTGTCGGCGAGCGCGGCGCTGACCAGTGGGAGGAGATATCCTACGAACAGGCGATGGACGAGATCGCCGAGCGGCTAAAGAAGGTAGTTGCCCAACATGGCCCCGAAGCCTTTGCCGTCTCCACATCCGGCTGGAATACCCAAACCACTCACGCCACCGACCGGCGCTTTATGAATTTGCTGGGTTCGCCCAACTGGACCAGCGGCGTGTCGCTATGCGCGGGCAACACGGCAGCGGTGAACAAATTCACCTACGGCTGGTTTCCGTTCGGCGACTTCAGCGCGGCTAACTGCATCGTGTTGTTTGGGCATAATCCGCGCAAACATTCCTGGACACCCGTTTTCAATCAAATCAATGCCGCCCGCGCCCGTGGAGCCAAGGTGATCGTGCTGGATCCGCGAGTCTCCGGTCAGGCCAAATCCTCCGATTTACACCTCCGCCTGCGTGCCGGCACCGATGCCGCTATGTGCCTTGGCTGGCTGAAAGTCATCTTTGACGAAGATTTGTACGATCATGACTTTGTCCGCGACTGGTGCACCGGCTTCGACGAACTCAAGGCACGGGTCGATGAATACCCGCTCGAGCGAGTGGAGGAGATTACGGGTGTAGATCGGGAACTCATTGCCGAGGCCGCACGCATGTACGCGCAAGCCGACGGTGCAATTATTCCCTGGACGCCGATCACTGACATGCAGATCTCAAGCACATCGGCCATACGCCTGCACTCCATTCTACGCGCCGTCACCGGCAACCTGGATATTGCCGGCGGCGAAACACTGGGCGGCTTCAACTCAAGTTACATTCCCGAGTCTGAGATTGCCCTGCACGAGGAGTTACCCCTCGAACAGAAGGCCAAACAACTCGGCTATGACAAACACCCGGCTTACACTTACCGCGCGGCAGAGCTGTTAAAGGAACCCACAGAAAAAGTCTGGGGGTTTCCGTACGCCGATATTGTGATGGGTTGTCATATGGCTAACCCGTCGGAGATTTTCCGCGCAATGGCCACCGAAGACCCCTATCCCATCAAGGCCTTCTTTGCGCTGGGTAACAACGCGCTCATGAGCTACCCCAATCAGCACCAAATCCACAAAGGCATGCTGAACCAGGATCTGATTGTGGCGCACGAAATATTCATGACGCCAACCGCCATGCTGGCTGATTACGTACTACCTGGTGACGTCTTCACCGAGCGCAACCACATTGCTGACGGCTGGAGCTGGACCACTCGCCTGACACTGTCACAAAAAGTTGTTGAGCCCCCGGAAGGCGTTACGAGCACCTTCGAGTTTTGGCGCGATATGGCGGTGCGTTTTGGTTTTGGCAATCGCTTTCCCTGGGAAACACTCGAAGAGATGCTCGACTACCGCCTGTCACGCTCTGATCGAACCTTCGCCGACTTCGAAAAAGCAGGGTTTATGGAACTGCAACCACCCGAGTTTAAAAAATACGAGAAAACCGGCTTTGCCACGCCTTCCGGCAAGGTTGAGCTGTATTCCTCGGCGCTGGCGGATATGGGGTTTGATCCTCTGCCCTACCACCGCGAAGGCCCACAGCCGAGCAAAGACTACCCTTACGCGGTGTTCTCGGGTGTCCGCGAGGACCCGTTCTTCCAAACGGGTCAGCGCAACATTCCCGATTTGCGCAAGCGCTGCCCATGGCCAAGCATATTCATCCACCCCGACGACGCGGTAAAAGAGAACCTCACTGATGGTGACTGGGTGAAACTGGAAACAGCCTACGGCCAGGTGAGCGCCCAACTCGCGGTAAAAGACACCATGAAGCAAGGCCACCTGCGGGTGCCACATGGTTGGTGGTACCCCGAGTTACGGGGCAAGACAGAACTGGGAGGCGCGTTTTTATCCAGCGACGCCGTGCTCTGCTCAGACAACGACGAGTTTCTAGATCACGAACAGGGCATCCCACACTTTAAGGGCTACCCGGGCCGCCTCGTGAAATCGGTCAAGCCCGTTGAGTTTCAGGAACTGGAGTTTACGGCCACAGTATCGACTGCAGCATCGGCGGGCTAACCGCCGCGGTTGCGGCTACTCAGGCACTTGCAGTTGGTCGCCGAAGTTCTGGTGCCAGCCCAGCACCCATCATGTCGATGAAGTTCTCGGCGTAGAAACCATTCTGCGCAGACGGTGACAAGCCTTCCAGCGTTTCACCAAACCGCTTCAACGGATTGCGCCCGCCTTCCACGTGTGGATAGTCGGTAGAGAACAGACACATCTCTTCGAAAGAGTTGCGCACGATCCAGCCGCTGTCTTCGTGCGGGTAAGGGGTAACACGCAATTGGCGCCGGGCAATTTGTGAGGGTTTATCGGACAGCTTCTGTAGTCGCTCTTCGTTCTTGCGAAACGCGTGCGCCGCCGAATCAAGGTTCCGCAACCAACCGGGCAACCAGGAGGCGCCAAGTTCGATTGCCCCCCACTTCAAGTTGGGAAAGCGGTCAAAGATACCGTCGATAATCAGCGTGGCCAGGGTTTGTTGTACCGACGTCGAAATGGGCAGATAGGTGACTGACGTGAAGTTAGCGTCACCACCATGGAAATCTGCAACTGCAGGCAGTCCATTATTCTTGTAGGTCAGATCAAGTTTGTCTTCGCCACCGACATGAAACAGGATCGGCAAGCCAGCCTCTTCGGCCATCGCCCAAACCGGAAACAGATCGATATGGCTTGGGCTGTGATTTTGCGGGCACCATGAGGGCACCATCAATGCCTTGGCGCCCATCTCGATGGCTGCTTTAGCGGTCGCCTTCGCAAGCGCAAAATCTTCGAGCGGCACATACGCAGTAGACAACAATCGTTTATCAACCGCGCAGAAGTCCGTCATCATTCGATTGTGGGCTGTGGCCGCGCCGTAGCAAAGGTCCATATCAGCGCCCTGATCGAAACCAAAGTTGCCAAGACAAAAGGTAGTAAAAACCAACTGGCTCGCAACACCAATCTCATCCACAGCAGCGGGGCGGTCTTGTGGCAAGAACGCGCCCTGCGCTTCATAGTTTTTCCGCAGCATAATGTTCTCGGCAGCACCCGCTCGGAAAGCGGCATCTTGCTGACGCTTCTGCGCATCTTCGGTGGCGAGCCGATTGCCTAAGCGCACGCCCAGATTCGGGTGGTCAAGGAAACGCTTGAGCAGAGATTGTTCGAAATAAGGGTTCAAGCAATCCGACATTTCCATCAGGTGGCTGTCGGCGTCATGCACAAGGCGGCCTTCGATATAGGGCATGGTACTTACCTATGGCAGTTACAGTCTCTTATCCTAATACGGCCCTTCACCGAATGGCTACTCAGCAAACGTCCAATCGAGCTGCTCGCCGGCCATAAAGGGCACAATTTCTTCGCCCAACTCTGCGTCCAGATAGGGGTAGCTCGCCGGCACCTGCCAGGCTTGCCGCTCCAGCGCGACCACTGAAGCGTTTCGCGGCAAACCGTAGAAGTCAGGGCCAAAGTGACTGGCAAAAGCTTCGAGCCGGTCGATGTGACCTGCGTTATCGAAGGCCTGCGCGTACAGCTCGAGTGCGTTGGGGGCTGTAAAGCTGCCCGCACAACCGCAGGCCGCTTCCTTAGTGGTTTTGCTGTGGGGTGCGCTATCGGTACCGAGAAAGAATTTCGGGTTACCCGAGGTTGCTGCAGCGACCAGGGCTTCGCGATGTTGCTCGCGCTTCAACACTGGCAGGCAGTAGTTATGCACTCGGACACCACCAACAAACAGATCGTTGCGGTTAAGCAGTAGGTGATGGGCTGTGATCGTCGCCGCTACGTTATCAGGAGCCGCGAGAACAAACTCAACCGCATCAGCTGTGGTGATGTGTTCAAAAACAATTTTCAGTTTTGGAAAGCGCGCCGTTAGCGGTGTTAGCACCCGCTCAATAAATACCGCCTCCCTGTCAAAGATGTCGATGTGATCGTCCGTTACCTCACCGTGAATCAGCAATGGTAATCCCTCGTGCTCCATGGTCGCGAGCGTCCTCTCACAGCGGGCAATATCCGTAACACCAGAATCAGAGTTAGTTGTGGCACCGGCAGGGTACAGCTTCACCCCAAAGACCTGACCGCTAGTTTTGGCGCGCACAATTTCTTCGGGTGGCGTGGTGTCGGTAAGGTACAGCGTCATCAGGGGCTCGAACTCTGCCTGTACAGGTAGTGCAGCCACAATGCGTTGCCGGTAGGCCAGTGCCTGCTCAGTGGTGGTCACCGGTGGTGTCAGGTTTGGCATAATGATGGCGCGGCCGAATTGCCTCGCTGTGAAAGGAAGCACACTGGCCAGGGCATCACCATCGCGGACATGCAGATGCCAATCGTCAGGGGTTGTGAGGGTTATTCGGGTCACACGGGGCTCGAGTGTTGGGTTGCTCTGTCGGCTATTCTAACAACATCTGCAGTGCGCTATGGCTCGACCTCTGCGGAATCGATTACCGGTTCCGGAGCGCGCCCCAACAGCTCTGGCAGGCGATTTACTGTCGGCACGTTGTCGCTGCATAAAAGCTCCCAGTGGCCAAAGGAGAAGGGGCTAAAATGCACCTGGTCGCACAGGTGTGCCGCCAAGCGTGCCAGCCAACCCGGTACGGTGATTTTAAGCGCCGGTCGAGTTGCGTAACGGCGTCGCAATCCGATGATGTAATCAGCAAATGAGTAGCTATGAGCGCCACCTAGCTCAAACAAACGCGAACTTCTGGACTGAGGTTCAACAGGTACATTCAGACAAAGCTCTGCCAGCGCCTGGCCGGCATCCGCAGCGGTGAGCGCTGCAATCTTGCCTTTTGCTGATTTCGGCTCGATGAACGCAGGCAGCCTGGCAACCGCCCGCAACCAGCTCGCACCAAACCCGCCTTCACCATCCAATAGCGAAAGCCGTGCAACCACGCACTCCCCGATCGTGGCTAACACGGCTTCATCACCCCGCCACTTGGAACTCAGAAAACGGCTGCGGGCGGTCGCGGTCAAACCTAGCGCCGACACCTGAATAAAGCGGGTCGTTTTGCCCGTAGAGCGTTGGCTGGCACAGGCGCTAGCCAAAGCCGCCGGCGCCAAGTGATGCACTGCCGCGTAGGATTCACCCCATCTCTGACGCAGAATACCCACACAATTCAGTACCACATCGTAATGCTGAACAATCTCTTGCCAGTCTTGTGGCCGCGTGCGCTTATGCAAGCGAACCTGCTCGACCTGCACTCCCTCTACCTGCACTGCAATGGCAGTTCGGCCAGCCCCAGCAACCCGTGAGCCAATGGTTACTCGCGCACCCTGCTCAAGCAGCGCCGCTACAGCGTGCCGCCCGATAAAGCCGTTGCCGCCCAAAACAAGCACGCTAGCGTCAGTTGGCACGTCAACACATCCAAAGCCCATAAATCTGCCTCACTGTAACAGTCCTGCGCTCTCTGCAACCAACCACCGGCGACTTTTAGCTGGCATACCTGATACCGTAAGAACTGCAACCGACTCAACCAAGAACGACTCAAACAAGGACAATCAGATGCGTGCACTGATACTCTCCCTAATCCTCTCATCTGGGCTCGTACTACTTGGCGCCTGTACGGGCGCCACGTCAGGTGCTTTGCCTACTCTGGCCACCACAAACTCCGCAACCCCAGACGCAACCCCAGACGCAACCCCAGACGCAACCACAGAAAGTGAAACGGCCGCTGTGGAGCAAGTTTACGCGCGCTGGCGCACGGCAGTAGAAACCGCGGACATACCAGCCTACGTAACTGCGCTGCACCCAGAGGTTCGAATGTTCCCACCCGGGGCGCCGGTTGTTGCAGGCTCAGACAGCTACGCCGCCTTCCTGGGACCCGTGTTTGAAGCTGCTGATTACAAGATTGAAGTCTCCCAATTACCGCAGGTGGAACTGGTGGGCGATCTGGCAATAGCGGAATACGAATACATCATTCACCTCAAACTCAAAGACAAAAATGCGGGGGTAACGGAACCGGGCGCACTCACGGCGAATCGCACGCGCACACGCTACGTGGACGTATTACGCAAGACTCCGGCAGGCAACTGGGGCGTTTGGCGCCATACCTGGAGCGTACTACCTGAGTAACAGCAGTCGATTAGCAGTAGCTAACTAGTTGCTCTTGGGCACAAAAGAGATCAGCGCGTTACCCGGCATTCGATCACCAAACAGGTACCCGGAGTTCACCAACACCCGACCGCGATAGACAACCGGTCCATCCGCCTCAATGCTGCCGCCATGGGCGAGCTCGCCCGATACAGACTGAAATTCTCTGTTGGTGGCAAAATCCCATAGTAGCTCACCCGTTGTCGAATCATACGCCCGCAGGTGGCCATCAAAGGCACCAGCAAACACCACACCGGGAATCGCCGTAACGGCGGCAGAAAATCCAGGATCACACGCTGGCTTATCCGCTTCTGCACACACGTCTGGTGCCGCGGCGAACCACGCAACCTCGCCAGTAAGTGGGCGCAGCGCAAACAACCCCGGTTTGCGCGGCCCTGTAAAGCGACCTGTAAACACCGTGTCTGCGTTGGGCACAAACAACAATCCATCTCCGGCCGCCATGCCCCAGTGCACGCCTCCGGCAAAACCACCCCGTCCTACCTTATTGCGCCACAACAGTTCACCATTGGCAGGATTGAGTGCAAACACATCACCCGACTTCTGCCCCGCAATAACCAGCTCCTGCCCCTGCGCCGTCACCAGCATCGGTGGCGCACCAATATCCAGATCAGGACCGTCTTCTTCGGGGCAGTTTGCACCGCCGCCAATAAAGCACGCCATATTCCAGGCGTCTCCTGCGATGGACTGATATTTCCATTTGCGTACGCCGGTGGTGAGGTCAAATGCCAACACCGAGTCGCTGGTATCAGCGGCCGGTGACGTGTAAGCCTCACCGGTACCGATCAATAACTGATTGCGCGCCACATCGATGGTAGGGTTGTTCCACACTGGCGCACCCGCGGGATGCCACAGTTCAACCCCAAGTTCGTTCTTTTTACCTGTAAGCGCTGGTGCATCCGGTATGGCGTAGGCCGTCCACATTAACTCCCCTGACAAGGCATCTATAGCCGCAACCCCGCCGCGGAATGTGCAGCAGGCGTACCCCGGATCTGCAGCACTGCCCCACTCAGAGGACGACAATGGCGCGTAGACAATGTTGTTATGTAACCGCGGCGAGCCTGTGATACTGGTGTCGGCATGCTCATCCGCCTGCACCCGCCAAAGCTCTTCGCCGGTGCGCGGATCAATGGCATAAACCCGGCCCGCAAGGTCGCCAAAAAACGCCCGCGTTCCATCCGGGCTTATCGCTATGGCGCTACGGACTTCAACCTCAGCCTGATAACTCCAGTAGGTGCAGCCACTGGCAAGATCGAGCGCGTACACGACGCCACTCTGACTGCCCACCAGCAGGGCATCCCCAAAGGGCACCGGCTGCGACCGCGCCCGCGTAGCACCGGGATAGGCGAACACCCAATCCGGCGCAAGCGTTGCCACCTGCTCAGGCTCTAGCTGCGCAATATTACCCGGAACAAAACGTGTACCGCGCGCATTTAAGCTCCAGCCATCGAGCGCCGGCGCAACCGCTGGCAAGACTGCGCTGGAACACCGCTTAACCGGTACATCAGAAGCAACAGAGCCACCCAGATAGGCGGCTAGCTGCGTAACCTCAGCAGCAGCCAAACCCTCAGCATGCACCTGCATTGCGCCAGTGGTCATGGCCTGCGCAATCGCTCGCTGGCCAATAAGCTGGAACTTGATCTGGTGTGGGGCTTTGGGAACGCTGCCGTCGTGACAGTTGGCACAGCGGGTAGAGAACTCGGCAGCAGCATCGAACTGCGGCTTCGAGTCAGCACAACTAACAAGACCCGCAACCAGCGCACCACAAAATATCAAACGAACCAGCTTCATTGCAGTGTCCTGTTTATTTCTTAAGGTTTTAGCTTGGGAAAGATCTCGGCCACCGCATCCAGGATATCGTTTTCATCCGGCAAGTAGGCATTTTCCAGTACTGGGGCGAAAGGCACTGGCGTAAATGGTGCGCCCACGCGTTTGACTGGTGCGTCCAAGAAATCGAACCCCTGATCGCTAATGCGCGCTGCAATCTCGGCGCCAATTCCGCAGTTTTCAACGGCCTCATGTATCACGACAGCTCGCGACGTTTTCTGTACTGACTTAAGAATGGTGGCGAAATCGAGCGGTGTGAGACTGCGAGGATCGATAACCTCGGTGCTGATACCGGCCTTTTCCAATACGTCGCAGGCATTGAGCGAGGTTTGCACCATTCGCCCGGTGGCAACCAGCGTAATATCACTACCTTCCTTAACTATCGACGCCACCCCAAGGGGCACTGTGTAAGGTTCATCAGGTACCTCGCAACTCGACTGCATGCAAATCTTGTTACTGATGAAAATTACGGGGTCATCATCGCGTATAGCGCTAATCAGCATGCCTTTGGCGTCGTAGGCGTTTGCGGGCATCAGCACCTTTAGGCCTGGTACGTGGCAAAACCAGGCTTCGAGACTGCCTGAGTGCTGCGCAGCACTGCTGCTGTCTATGCCCGCGTGGGTGGTTACTACAATCGGTAACACCGGTTTGCCACCCAGCATGTACTTCATTTTTGCCATCTGGTTAACAAGCTGGTCCATCGCCACCGTGACAAAGTCCATGATCATGATCTCTATGATCGGCCGCAGCCCGACGGCCGCTGCGCCCACCCCAAGGCCCGTCAGCGCCTGTTCCGAAATCGCGGTGTTAACAATGCGTTTCTCGCCATACTTCTCGAGCAAGTTGGCCTCCGTACCAAATGGGCCACCAACTCGAACGTCTTCACCGGCAACAAACACCCGCTCATCGCGTGCCATTTCCTGATCAATCGCCTCGTTAATCGCGGCGGTCATGGTCTTTACACTCATGAGTGCACCTCACTACCTGACGCAGAAATCGGGTTGGTATACACGCCTTCCATGAGCTCGTCCGGGTTAGGGTCTGGTTGCTGTTCTGTTTTTTCTATCGCGGCATCAAGTTCTGCGCAGATCCTGGCGGTGATGGCATCAAGCTTTTTCGCAGTACTTACTTTCTGCTCGATCAGTACCTTGCGCCAGGCGGTTATCGGATCTCTCGCGCGCCAGAAAGCCTCTTCTTCCGCTGGGCGATCAAGCACGCCAAAATTACGTCCAACGTGGTCGTAAAACCGGTACGTCTTGCACTCAAGCAACGTCGGTCCTTCTCCCGCGCGAGCACGCTCAACGGCGGCGCCGGCGGCTTCATGCACGGCAACGATATCCATACCATCAACCACCACACCGGGTATGCCATAGCCGTGTGCGCGATCGGCAATGTCTTCGATGTTGCTTTGGGTGTTAGCCGGCGACCATTCGCCGTAACCATTGTTCTCACAGACAAAGACCATCGGGGCCTTTAGCACTGAGGCCATGTTCATTGCTTCATGAAACGCGCCTTCGTTAGCCGCGCCGTCACCAAAGAAACAGATCGTCACGCGAGCGTTGTCCTGGTACGCCGAGGCAAAGGCGACGCCCAGCGCAATAGGTGCGCCGGCAGCGACTATGCCGTTGGCGCCAATCATGCCGAGCTCAAGCGCTGCGATGTGCATCGAGCCACCGCGCCCGCGGTTGTAGCCGGTCGGTTTGGCAAACAGCTCGGCAAACATCAGCTCCGCATCACCGCCTTTCGCCAACAGGTGGCCATGACCGCGGTGCGTAGAGGTAATGTAGTCATCGGGGCGCAGGGCCTCGCACACCCCCACTGCCACCGCCTCCTCGCCACAGTAAAGATGCACCGAGCCATGCACTCTGGCCTGCTCCATGAGTCGCGCGGCACGCTCGTCAAATTCTCGAATGCGCGTCATGGTCTCAAACATGCGCACCATTCGCTTCGCATCCAGTTTCATCCCCATCTCCTGCTGCCCCCGTTCAAACAGGCTAACAAAGCGCCCTGGCAACGGCCAATAAACATTTACTACGGCACATTGAGTGTTTTCTAAATCCGTTTGAGACTATGAAATCAAAGTGTTAGGACAAAATTCCATTGATTTTCTATCGCTTCGGGTCAAAGTCGCATAAGCTCCGGGGCTTGGCTGTAAAAAAGAACAACAACAATGGCAACATCTACCGCCCCCCTGATTAGTGACAACGTTAAGCGCTATACCCTCGGCGTTTTGGTGGTGGTCTACACCTTTAACTTCATCGATCGGCAGATTCTGTCGATTCTGATCGAACCCATCAAAGCCGACCTGGGTGTAACGGACTTTGTTATGGGGCTGCTCGCGGGTACTGCGTTTGCCATTTTTTACGCCATCCTCGGCATGCCACTGGCGTTAATCGCCGATCGTTGGAATCGACGAAACCTGATTGGTCTGTCGCTGGCCATCTGGAGCGGCATGACGGCGCTGTCTGGCCTGGCACAAAATGTTGTCCAGCTGGCCATTGCACGCATCGGCGTGGGCATTGGTGAAGCCGGCTGCAGCCCATCTGCGCACTCTATGTTGGCTGACTTATACCCGGCAAAGGAACGTGCGACTGCACTGGGTATTTACTCATTGGGAATACCCTTTGGCATCATGTTTGGGCTGTTCGCTGGTGGTGCCATAGCGGATGAATTCGGTTGGCGGATCGCCTTTTTTATCGTCGGCATTCCAGGACTCGTGTTGTCCGCCATTGTGTTTCTGACCGTCAAGGAACCGGCTAGAGGGCAAGCTGATGGTGTCGCCGCTAATGCTGTCCATGATCACCCCTCCATCATAGAAGTGTTTCAATTTTTGCTGCAACGCCGGGCCTTCACCTACATGGCGGCCGGTGCCGGGCTAACCGCATTTGTCGGCTACGGTTTGACCACCTGGGCGCCTGCGTTCTTTGTGCGCAGCCATTCAATGTCGCTCACAGAGGCAGGCTTCTGGCTGGGCCTGGTGCTCGGCATCCCTGGCGGACTTGGCATTGTTGCCGGTGGCTGGTTGTCAGATCGCTTTGGCGGCCGCGACGCACGCTGGTACCTGTGGGTGGTTGCCGTTGCTCTGGCGGTTAGCGTGCCCCTGGGTATTGCGGCGTTCTGGGTAGACAGCTGGCAGGCCTCGCTGCTCTTTCTCTGCCTTCCCGTGATTCTCGGTAACTTCTACCAAGGCACAACCTTTGCCCAAACCCAGGGTCTGGCCCCCGTGCACATGCGCGCAGTAGCCGCTGCAATCCTGCTCTTTATTCTGAACTTCATCGGTTTTGTATTTGGACCACCAGCGGTGGGTTGGCTGGCAGATCGCCTGGTTGATTCCTACGCCGAAGACAGCCTGCGTTACAGTCTGATGTGCTGGGGACTGGTTAACCTGATCGCTGCCTTCCTGTACTGGCGAGCAGGCACCCATTTGCCGCGCGAGCTTGAGCTGGCCCAACAACTCGCCGAGAAAACCAAGGCAGCGCAGGAGTCAACGGTTTAGCTTTAGCTGGAACGCTGGACTGAACCCAGAAAAGTCGCCATATCTTTAATCGCAGCTTTCCCTTCGGGAATCATTCGCGCTGCAATGGGGAACACATGCATCATGTCAGGCCAGACTTTGAGTGTGACGTCGGTGCCGGCAACCCGCATGCGCTCGACAAGTCGGTCGGAGTCGCTGCGCAGCACTTCCCCGCTACACACCACCACATAAGTTCGCGGCAGGCCAGACAAATCACCCAGCACCGGAGAGGCGTATGGGTGCGCGGCATCCTGCTCCCCGATATACAGATCAGTAAATCGCTGTAACGCACCCCGCGACAACATCACGTCCGTTGCATCATTGGCATCAATGGTGTTGCCAGATAGCGTGAGATCAACCCAGGGCGACATTAAGACCAACGCGCCAGGTAAATCCACACGCTCATCCTTAAGCTTCAGCGCCAGAGCAACCGCCAGACCACCACCGGCGGAATCACCCGCCACGGTGAGCTGTTTTGCACTGCAGCCCTGTTCGAGTAACCAGCCGTAGGCTGCAAACGCATCATCCACGGGCGCTGGAAAGCGATGTTCAGGCGCAAGCCGATAATCGAGCAACAACACCCGCTGCCCCGTTTCCACCGCCAATCGCCAGGCGATCTCCCGATGACTATCCAGCCCCCCAAACACATACCCGCCACCATGCAGATACAGGATTACTTTCTCTTGCTGGTTCTGGGCGCCCTCCGCCTCGATCCACTCGGCGTTCACCCCTCCCGCGTTAACCGCCTCAACACTCACACTTTTAGGCGCCGCCTTACCGGGCGCGTTAGCCAGGTGCCGTACTTCATCCGCGTCCGTGAAGGTGGCCATCCGCTCCTTCAGAGTGCGACGAATGATCGCGCCCATAAGCTTTGCTCTAATACTCATAATCGATTTCTCTAAGGGAACTAACTCAAACCGGCGACGAATATGGCTGCCAGCTTGCGGACACGTTTTTCAAAGGAGGCAGAGTCAGTCGCACCGCGTTTGAGACCGGCCGATGCCAAGTTTAATAACTCTGCAGCTTGAGCCGCACTAACGCCAGACTGCTTCAGGTTAATCTCCTCGCGTCGCACTGCAGCCTTCAGTGCCGCACCCAGCATGGTCTGGAACCGCTGATGTGAGTCCGTAACTATATCGCCGCACAGGCGGCTGTATTCATCATGCAACTCTTTACCATGCGCTGACTGTACAAACTCATACTGAAACGGGCGATGCCGGGCAAGCAGCGCGCTCGCAACCTTCGCACCCAAATCACTCACCTTGGCATCATCAGCAAGACACTCTTGCGCCGCCGCCAATGCTCCTTCATGCAGTGATTTGGATACACAACGGAAAATCTCGTCCTTATTGTCAAAATAGGAGTACAGCGAGGCTCTGGATATGCCGAGTTCAGTAGCGATGTCCTCCATCGACGTTTTGCGATAGCCGTACTGGCTAAACTGCGTATGCGCAGCGGTTAAAATTGCCTGACGTTTTGGGTGTTCCTGCATGGCGGTCATTCTGACGAAAACGCTTGATGGAGTCGAATGAGTACCTACCAAATTTCTGCCAAATTGACATTTTATATCTATTTTGTCATTTTGATGGAATTGAATAACACTGGAAATCCCATCCATGAACACCACCAATAGTCCACTGGCAGGACGTACAGCGATAGTGACAGGCGCCTCCAGCGGCATTGGTCTGGCTATTTCTACCGAGCTTGCGCAGGCTGGGGCTCACGTTTTTCTCGCCGGACGAACAACGTCCGCCATGGAACAAACGCAAAAGGACATCGCCGACGCCGAGGGCCGTGCCAGTGTGGTCACCGCCGATTTGCGTGAACCCACCCAGGTACAGGCATTGGTTGACTCTGCCGTCGGAAGCACCGGGCGCCTGGACATCATGGTAAACAACGCTGGCCTCGAATTCCCGGCCCCCATCATGCAAGGTAACCCGGAAGACTGGCGTACGATGCTCGACACCAATGTCCTCGCCCTGTTAGTCGGTTGCCAGAACGCCGTGACCGCAATGCGCAAGTGTGAGGCAGAAGGCCATATCGTTAACATCTCTTCGGTATCTGCCCAGCGCCGCAATTCGGGCGTGTACGGTGCCACCAAACACGCCGTCAACGTGATCTCAGCAAGCCTGAGAGATGAACTGGAAGAGGACAACATCCGCGTAACGAACGTTATGCCAGGGGCCACTGCCACTAATTTCGCCCGCAATTTTCCAAAACCGTTTGTCGATCAAATTATCAAAATGTCCGGCATGGACATCGAAGCTCAGCCAGGTGGACACTTGCCCGCCGAGACACTGGATGCACTGGCGGCAAACATGAAGAAGACCCTGTCCAGCCCCGCAGATGTCGCCAGAGCCGTACTCTTCGCAGTCACTCAACCCATTGACGTCAACATCGCCGACATCGTGGTACGACCACCAAGGGCAATGGCTATACCTCATTAAGAGGCTATGTCCCATTAAGTGACTATCGCGCATCAACAAACTGCTTCACTAACTTAGCTTGGGTTTCCCATGAGCACACAACCAGCAACAGACTTCGCACCCGAACTCCATAATCTTTTTGGCACCCAGGTGAGCATCGCACCGCTTTCAACCGAGCAGCGTATGGGCAGAAGAGTCCATGGCGTTGACCTCACCCGAGCGCTCACACCCGACCAGGCAAAATTGGTCGTGGCTCTACTCGACCGCTACCGCGTAGTGAGCTTTGCCGCCCAAGACCAAAGTCGCTTTCGCCTGCGCGATCTGGAACGGCTGGCCAATCACTTCGGCGCCCCTATTCCACACCCAAAAAACTACGCCAACTATTTAAGTTACAAAAAACAGCAGGTGCCGCTTGAGTTACTGTCGGTCGAGAAACAGACTGCCACCCTGTGCAACAGGGCCTTTCCCGATGCTTTGCATTGCATCGCCGATGCCGAGAGCCCAGCTGTCTATGTAGTTACCAACCTGGTGAACAGCGGCCCCGATAAACAGGAAATGGTGGTGGGCAGTCTGCATTGGCATACCGATATCGAATTCGAGCCCATTCCGTTATCCACCAGCATGTTTTACGTGCAAGCTGCCCCTACCACCAGAAACAGCCCTGCCGGAACCTGGGTCTCCGAAACACCGAGAGAAGAAGGTTTTTACCACCCGGATTCGCCAGCTGAACTCACCCAACGCCGCAACACCCTGCCATTGAACGGCGAAACCGCCTACACCGATACTGTGGCCGCTTACGCGGACCTGCCAGCAGCCGAACAAGAGCAGCTGGACAAAACGATGGTGCGTCGGCGCTTACGCGTGGGCGACCCGGGTTGGCTAATTCCACTGGTGTACACCAATCCACGAACCGGCACCAAGTCGCTGCACAGCCCCGTGTGGGCCTCGCGCGGCAAGAATATCGCACCCGTAGAAGTCGATGGTCTAACAGACACCGCCTCGCGTGAGTTCCTCGATCGTCTGGAGTCACATGTGCTACAACCGCAATACCGCTACGACCACATCCACACCCCGGGCGATGTCACGCTGTGGAGTAACTTCGCCACCCTGCACAACGCACCACCCGCGAAGAGCATAATCAACACGCCGGAAGACGCGCGCCTGATGTATCGCATCAGTTGCAAGGGCGAACCCAGTTACAGTTTGCCAAGAACAGACCCAGACGACTGGGTCGAGAACAACATTGTGCCGCCCTATCGCAGCCCCGAGGAATACCTCAGCTAACCGCGCTAGCTGCCGCCGTAGCGCTCGCTTTTTACCGCGTAGTCAAACTCATCTATGCCAGCTTCCTGGCGTAGCTGCACCGTCGCGCCGCGCGTACTGTCATCCAGCGGAATGCCTGTCGCATCTGCAACCCGCGTAATGCCATTAAACGCACTCGCAACCACCAGAGCATCTACCACTGCTTGCTCACCCATCGCTGCCTTGGCTGTGGCATAGATCGCCGACAACTCTTCAAACTGATTGCGGATCGAAGCCTCTGTGAGCGCACGCAAGTGGGAACTGTGTTGCACACCAGAATCAGCAGTCTCGCTGGTCACGGAAGTTGCGTCGTAATTATTGCCGTCTTTCTCGCCGCTCGCCCGGAGCAGCAGGGTATGCGAGCTGGTTCAGTAAAAGCACTCGTTAATAGCCGATACCCTGCTCGCGACAAACTCAGCCTGTGCCTGGCTAATGGATAACGAGATATCTTGCAGCGCGTAGTGTGGCCGGAAAGTTTGAAAAAACAGCGCAAGCGCCGAAGGCACCAGTCCCAGTGCTCGCGCGATGTTTGGTACCTGGGGTAAGCCGTGGCTCGCGATATCGCGGGGTGCAGCCAGCATCGGCAACCAGCCGCCTTCGTCAACGGTGTCGGTGTTGAACTCATTGGCGCAATCGCCTGGTTCAGGTGGGTACAAAGCGGGCACCTCCAGCCCAACACTGCTATGCAACGTGTCGATAATTACCGAACTAGCTAGAACGCTCACCAGCTCGGTGTACGCCTGCTTTGACATCCCCGACGCGATGACCGTATCGAACCACTCGCGAGTCAGCCGTCCAGGGTCTGTGCGAATCCGATGAATGCAGTCTATGGCAACATCGCTGAGCTCACTCGACGTCGATTGTCGGGTGTGCTCGCCAGTCACACCGAACGGCGACAGTGCTTGCTTGCGCGTCGAACAGAGTTCGCAGTGCAAGGAACTGCGCGCCTCGGCAACTATCGCAACCCGCTGCGCCGCATCCCAGAAATCACCAGCCTGGGACACCTGCTGCCAGCTCTTCGCGTGATTGGTTTTCAGGGCGTCACTTAAAAAGGGATTGCCTTCGTACATGCTTGCTCCTTTCGGGTTATACCGCTTAAGTTATAGCGCCTCGCCACCAAGAACCGCCGGCGTTTCGCAATACGTAGTGAGAATGTAGCGTTGATGATCCTCAATTCGCTGCGTCAGCGCCTCCCCGATCTTCGGCGCCTGCGCGTTGGCCGCGAAGAATTTTAACATTCCCTGGTTCTGTTTGGTCACAGGCATAATCTCAGGCGGCGGCACAAGGATACTCATACTAAGCGTGGCCCAGTAGATGTCCGCCGCGGTGACAGCATCGCCAACAAGATACTTCGACCCACCCTGCGCCTGCGCCGCAAGACGCCGATCGAGAATGCCGAGTACTGCGGCAATCTTGTCGGCCGCTGCCGCACTCGCGGCTTCGCTATAGCCATACTTTCTTGCAAGCGGACTGTCCATAAGAATTCGCATGTTCCAGACCAGGCCATCCTCGGCAAGCACAATAGCGCACAAACCAAACATGTCGGCACGGTGTTCAAAGTTCTCGGGGATAAGCACAGGTGTGCCAGGTGCACCAATTTGCTCGGCCAGGGCAAGCTGCTCTATCCACACGTTTCGAGGGCGCTCCTCGTCATGCAACATGGTGGGCAAACTCGTTTGCGCCGTGAGTTCATAGAGCTTTGCCTGCCGATCTTCGCCTGTGGCCTTATCGACACCCATCATTGGATGCAGCGCCCTGATAAGAGGCACACCCTTCACATAACAGATGTTCTTTAAGGCCTCGGAGTACATGGCTGGAATACCGGGTATAAAGGTGACGCGGGTTCCGGTCGTCATCGCAGCGGCTTCTTCGAGCGTGATGAATTTCGGGGCCTCGGCTGTGTTCGTCGACATGGCAGATTCCTTATGTAGCTTGCTTCTAGGTTACATGCAAAGACAACCACCTGGTTACCCAAACTTCACCCTGCTCCCGCCAAATCCCGTAGACTGTTCCAATACGTTCATTGATAGAGAGAGATTCCAGGTGCAGTTTGATGAGGTTCTGCTGGGGCGACGCAGCATTCGCGGTTACAAGCCAGACCCGGTGCCAAAGGCGCTGATTAAGGAAATTCTGGGCCTGGCCATGCGCGCGCCTTCATCCATGAACACCCAACCCTGGAATTTCACTATCGTGTCCGGCGAACCGCTGAACCGAATTCGTGCCGGCAACACAGAACGCAATCTCGCGGGTGTGCCGCATTCCCGCGAATTCCGCATCGGCCAGGCCTTTGCCGGCCAACACCGCGATCGTCAGGTGGGTGTGGCCAAGCAGTTATTCAAAGCGATGGGTATCGAGCGCGAAGATAAAGAAGGCCGCCAGGATTGGGTGCTGCGCGGTTTCCGTCAGTTTGATGCGCCGGTGTGTGTGATTATCACCTACGATCGCGTACTGGCCGACAGCGATGACACGGCGTTTGACTGCGGCGCCGTGACGACCGCGCTGGTTAACGCCGCCTGGTCGCGCGGCCTGGGTGCCGTCATCAACAGTCAGGGCATTATGCAATCGCCCGTCGTACGTGAACACGCCAACATCGCGGAAGATCAGGTGATTATGAAAGCGGTCGCACTGGGTTGGCCAGATGAGAGCTTTCCAGCCAATGCGGTGGTCTCAGAGCGCAAAAGTGTGGAAGAAGCGGCCCGCTTTTTAGGGTTTGATGACTGAGTGCTAGAAATCGCCCGGCGCGACCTGGAAGCACACAATGCCCAGCTCGCGCCACATGGCGACCACACTGTCGCGGTCATCAAATACCGCTAGTACGTTGTCGACAAAATTATATTTCAGCGCCCATTCCTTTTTCAGGATGTGGTCTGGACGATGATCCGCTGCCGAACGCATGATCAACGTATCAAACGGCACCTCATACTTTTCTAACCAACCACGAGTCTCCCGCTCCACGGCATCGCTGCGTCCACTAACTATCCAAATTTCATAATGATCGGCCAACGCACGCGCCACACGCACTACAGCCTCGGCTGGAGAATCAAACAAGGAGGCCTTATTAAAGGCGTGCCAATCTGGATGCTCACCCTCGAGTGCTGGTCTGCGGTGATCCACCGATGCCAGCGTCCCGTCAAGATCAAAAACATAGCGCTCGGGTTGTTCTTCAGACATGAGTTACTCCATAAAAAAGCGTAGCGGGTTAGCGCTGCTGTTAAACAGCACACCCGCTCCGCAGGTGACTCAAGGGTCACTGTACCGCTGCTACTTGCCTTCTGGCAGCAAACGATGCAGCAAGCCGTCGAGATCATTCATCACGTGCAGGTTATCCCTTCAACCTCTACCAAAGCCGCACCAGAGCTCGCCTGTTCTACTGCAAAGCAACGCCTGCCAAGGATCTGCTCAATCACCCGCATGTTGGTGCGCGAATGCTCGCTCAATGCACAGGTACGAAACGCACCCCCTGCCCCCAGCACCATCGGCACCATCAACTGATCCGCCAGAAACTCATCCACGGGTTCTTTGCTGTTCAGGTAATTCGCCATCTCACGCATTAAACGTTTGGCCACCTGCTCTGCCGTCACCCGCTTCTCACCGCGCCCCTCAAAAACCACGTTAATGTGCTCAAAGCCCAAGCGCACTGACAGAGATCGACCAGTTTGATCAGCTTCAGCTCATTGAGGTGATTGCAGTGTGTCGTACTAGCCACTCACTCGCGGAGGCAGGTCGACGCTTGTTTAATGTGTCGCGGCAGAAAAAACGTTCAAGCAACGATTCGCATCGACTAAAGCAGTATCTGCTTAAGTTTGGACTGGAGTTTGATGCGCTGCGTGACTAGGCGGCACTGCAGATTCCTGCGCCGGTAACGCACCCAGATCCTGCAATATTCGATACCCGGACGGTACGACGAGCAGTGTTACCAGTGAAGAGAAAATTACGCCAAAGGCAACAGACGTCGCCATGGGTATAAGCACCGCCGCCTGTACGCTCTGATTGAGCAGCAATGGTGATAAACCGGCAAAGGTCGTGAGCGATGTCAGCATAATCGGCCGAGCTCGGGTAACTGCTGCTTCAATAACGGCATCACGCACACTCAAGCCATCCTTCAGACGCGCGTTGATCCCATGCACCAGCACAAGGCTTGAATTCACCACGACGCCAGAAGCCGCAATAAAACCCATCACCGACATGATCGCCATGCTGCTTAAAAGCCCGGCTCCCTTCATTAACAGGTGCCCCCAAACACCTCCCACAAAGGCAAATGGAATCACCGACATGATGATGAGTGGCTGCGTATAGGACTTCAGTGGAACTGCGAGCAGTGAATAGATAACAAACAACGCCAATATAAATAACGGTACTAGTCTGGCCGCTGATTCACTCTGCTCCCGCTGCGAACCTTCAAGACTGTACGTCACTCGCGGGTAATCGCGCATAATCTCCTGAATAGGCCCGTCACTAAACCGGGCAAGCACTTCGTTGGCGGTTATAAGCGTGCGATCGACGTCGCCCGTTACGTTGACCACTCGCCGCCCATCCGTGCGCCTGATTGCCGAATAACCTGTGCCAAGTTGCGCATCAGCAATTGACACAAAGGGCACCGCGGAACCATCGCGCGCCCGAATGCGCATGTTCTGCAATGCACCCAACGAGCTACGCTCCAACTCTGTGTAGCGCAACATAACGCGCACATCGTCGCGCCCGCGCTGAATGCGCTGGACCTCTTCGCCGAAAAACGCCTGCCGTATCTGCCGAGCGAGATCACCCAGCGTCAAGCCCAGCGTTTCTCCAGCAGGAAGAATATCCAGCTGCAATTCCTGCTTACCCGCCCGAAAAGAATCCGCAACATCAAACACGCCCGGATACTCCACGAGCCGTTCCTTGATCAGCCCAGCGACAGCACTTAACTCAACAAGATCATCCCCCTCAAGCTTAATATCGATCTCGGCACCCACAGAAAAACCGGCAGAATCAAAACTCACCTCCGTCGCCTCGGGAATAATGCCAACCGCCTCCCGCCAACGCCGGGCGATCTCAAGCGTGGGAACGTCGCGCTCTTCACCGGGCGTAAGCTGTATGGCCACTTCAGCCAAATGCGACTCATCACCATCGGCGCTGGGCGTGTAGATTGGACTAACAGCGTCGCCACTAATGGGTTGCCCGCCCATTGCTGCCAGCATGTGTAGAACTGGCGGGTTATCGGGGTGCTGTTCGTTCACCTCAGAACGAACAGCAGAGCCTGTTTGCACCAATCTATCGACAACCGACCGCGTGACAGTCGATGGAGTACCCAGCGGCATGGTGAGCTTTGCGACTACCCGATCAGCGGGAACGGAGGGAAAGAAAGAAAACGGCATGTGGCCACCAGCAAGCGCACCAATTGTTGCAATGAAGGCTGCTATCGCGAACGAAACCGTGACATAACGCGCATCGGTTGCCTTGGTAACGAGCCGCCGGTAACGACCCTGAATCAGCCGCTCTAACGCATCTGAAAACTGCTGTTGGCGGCGAATTACTTTTACGGAGAACTCATCGAATCCGCCATAGACATGCCAAGCAACAAAGATAGCAAGTGTGGCGATAGCGAACGCAAAGAAACTGCGGGTGCTCCAGGAGAATTCTATCAAGACAATAGCGAGCAGAGGCAGCAACAACAGGCCTACCTCGCCTGCGGCGTGATCGTTCTTGCGATGACCCAAATGCGACGGCAGCACTAGCTGTGACTCGATAAGCGAAAACGCCAGACAACACAACACAACGGTGCCAATAATATTCTGTATCTGGCCGATGGGTCCTGGTGCCAGCATTACCGGGGTGAACGCCGCAACCGTGGTGAGCACGCCGAAAATTACCGGTACAGAAACCTGTCGGGTGCCTTCAATGGCTGCGTTCATGAGGTGCTTCGCATCGGGATAACTACCACCACGATATTGCAGTGTATAAACCCGCTCACCCACTACTACGGCATCGTCTACCAGTATGCCCAGCACCAGTATGAATCCAAAGGTGGAAATACTGTCGATCGACATACCCAGTAGTGACAGCAGAAAGAGTGCCCCGCAAAACGCCACCGGCACCCCCATACTCACCCAGAACGATAGCCGCGGTCGCAGGAAGACCGCCAACAACAAAAGCACCAGCAAAAAACCTTGTCGTGCACTGTCTATCAACGTATCGAGTCGGTCGCGCAGAAACTTCGAATCGTCGTTCCAGATAGTAAGCTCAACGCCCTCGGGCAGAGTACTGGCGGCGGTTGCCAGATAGCTCTTGACGGAGGCGGTGATTTGCAAAACATCCTCTTCACCCAGGCGCGACACCTTGACCAGCGCCGCTGGCTTACCGTTAAACCACAGACGCTGGTCTGTATCTTCGAAACCATCCACCACCGTGGCCACATCACTCAACCGTATTCGTGTGCCATCGGCCTGGGTGAGCACCACCAGCTTTTCAAAGTCTTCGCCCCAATAGGCCTGGCCTTTGGTGCGCAGCAGTATCTCGCCACCACGTGTCTTTATTGACCCACCTGGCAGGTCAAGCGAAGCCCGTCGAACGGCTACCGCTAGTTGATCGAACGAGAGATTAAAACGCCGCAACGCCGCCTCAGAGACCTCGAGCGAGATTTCATAAGGTCGGGAATTCGCAACATCTACCTGGTTAACGTATGGCAACGCCGCGATTTCATCACGCACGCGCTGGCCAATTACTTTCAGCTCGCGCTCATCCGTAGGACCCGTCACTGCAATATCGATAACACCTCGCTTGGGGTCGATCAGAGTAATAATTGGTTTTTCGGTTTCTTCCGGAAACGTATCGATCGCGTCAATGCGGTTTTTTACGTCATCGAGTGCGCGAGAGGCATCTGCGTTTTCGAACAGCTCCACGGTAACCAGGCACACACCCTCTATCGCAGTGGAATTCAGTCGATCAACGCCCTGCACCCCTTCAAGTGCTTCTTCGACCCGAACACAAACGCCTTCTTCGACTTCTTCCGGTGCGGCGCCGCGATACAACACAGATACTGTAATCAGATTGAAGTCCAAATCAGGAAATGATTTTTGTGGCATGGAGGGCAGGCTGACCATTCCTGCCATAACAATCACACCAAGCAGCAGGTTGGCGGCCACGTGATTGCGCGCAAACCACGCAATGGGGCCGTTCACGACACCGGCCCTGGCTGGTCATGCAGCCGCACACGCATACCCTCAGTCGTGCTGGGTAGTGGCGACACGCAGACCAGCTCGCCAGCTTTTAAGCCTCCATTGATGTACACATCGTCCTGGTCACGGCGCACAACGTTCACTTCGCGAAAGTACATGCGCAGATCCTCACCAACAACCAACACTCTGGAATCACCACGCATTGCCGAGCGCGGCAAACGTACGAGCTCTGGCAAGGTTGCCCCCATAATCTCGGCATCGACAAACAGCCCGACCGCGAGTGGCGGACGACTGCCACTGGTGGCGTAGGGCTGTGCCACCTGGGCGACAACGTTAACCATGCGCGTGCCCGGGTCTAGCTCCCCTTCGGTACGTACCACCAGCCCTTCCCAGGTATGTTCATTGCCAGCAAAGCGCGCCCTTAGTTTTACCGGTGCACCTGCCTGCTCCTTCTTATCACTGCCCTGTCCCAGAGGCAGATTCAGAAACGCGAGTTCTTCGTCCTGCACCGGCAACCTGACTTCAGCAATATCCACGGCATAAATGGTGCCAACCGCAGTGCCACGCCTGACAAACTGCCCGACATCGACCCGCTCGCTACGGACCCGGCCGTCGTAGGGCGCAATAATACTGGTGCGCTTTAAATCCCGTTGCGCTCGGGATAACCGCGCCTTGGCGTCACGCAAGGTCGCCTCAGCAATTCGCACCCGGTTGAGCGCATCATCGTGCTGCGAGTCACTCGCCGCGCCGCGGCGCACCAGGTCTTCTTGCCGTTTGAGCGTGCGCTGGGCGTTATCAAGGTCACTCTCGGCACGCGTTAAGCCCGCCCGGGACTGATCGAGCGCCACCTTGTAATCAAGTGTCTCAATGCGCAACAACGTATCACCCGCCGCAAAGAAGCCACCAGAAACCAGCGAGGGCGAAACTTCGATCACCCGACCATCCACCTCAGGCACCAGTTCACTCTCGGTACGTGGCACCACAATGCCGTTGGTGTGGGTACTCAGGCGCAACGTTTGCGGGCGCACTTCCACCGTGCGCACCAGGGGTGCAACGATCTCACCAGGCTGCGGCTCAATACTTGGGCCGGTAACCAACAGCAACCCAGCGCAGCCAAAACCGGCCGCCAAGATAATCAGGGGTAACAGTACTTTCTTCATCGGTTACTGCCGCAGTCCCGCAACAGTGAACTTCACCAGTTGCTCAATACCAGCCTCTGATCCCTGGGCCGAGTTGCTGGTTGCAACACCCTCTGCAGAAGCGGAAAACAGCGGCTGCCTGAAATGCGCTAGCTGCAACATAGATCCCACGACAAAGTGCAGCCGCCACTGCAACTCCCTTTTGGCAATGCCGGGCAGTACTTGCGCAAACACTTCTATATAGCGCTCAACAACAGGCGCAAACGTTGACTCAAGTAGCGGTACCGCAACCTCTTTCGGCTCAGCAAACAGGTTCGCCAGCAGTTTGGGCAGGTATGCATGCTCTACAGACTGAAACAAGGGCTCAACAAAGGCACGGACCAGATCGGTAAGTTTTGCGGATTTGCCCCCGCTCACAAGTGCCTCCAAACGTCGAATGCGCTCCGCATTGATCGGCGCCAGCGCCGTTTGGAAGGTGGCCTGCAACAGTTGCTGCTTGGAACCGAAGTGGTAGTTCGCGGCGGCCAGGTTCACCCCGGCTGCGTCGGTAATCGCGCGCACAGAGGTGCCTTCATAGCCGCGCTCGCTGAAGAGCCGCAAGGAAGATGCAAGCAGGCGTTCGCGAGTGATCAACGAATCTGCGCGCTGGAGCGTTTTACGCTCGGGCTTGCCCATCAGCATTAACTACTACTTTAAACGATCGTTTTAAGTTACCACAGTCGCTCGGCAAGGCCCAGCCGCGCTGATCTGCAACTTGACTTAACTACGAGGCTGTCGCTTGCTGACTGATCCCACCAACCAATGAAGATCTTGTAGCCATGCGCACCCCAATTCGTCCCACTTTGCCCACCAATTCGCGCACCATTGTGGCGCTGCTGTTAGCCACAGCTCTCTTAGCCCTGGTTAGCGCCTGCACCGCCACACCGGAAAAGGCCATTGATGTGCAAAACGACGAGATCGACGTCACCCTGTTTCGCGGCGCAGCCAACAATACCTACTTCCCGGTGTACTTCAGGGCCCAGTCTGAAAAAGGTGCGGACAAGGTAGTGATGGAAACCCGGGCGGTAGACCTGCGACCCGAGCGCGACGTCACGCTGCACGTTGAAATCTATAACCCCAAAGGCACTATTCCACTCATCATAACGCCCGGTGGCAACGGCGATACCGAAGGCTTTGGCGGTTTTGCGCGCAACGTGGCAGCCGCTGCACCCGAGCTAAAAGTGATCATTTACGATCGGCGCAACCTGGGTAAGTCTGAGGTGTCGTTTGGTAGCGAGCCACAAATGGTAGAAGAAGGCGAAGACCTGCACGTGTTGATCAAACGTCTTGGTGTTGCCCCCACAGCGCTGTATGGCATGTCTTCCGGTGCCCGCTCCAACATGGTTCTGGCCTCGCGTTACCCGCAGGACATAGGCGCACTGGTCATTGCCCCTCTTACAGGCGGCCCTTACGCCGCAGCACGCCTGTCTGAAGACTACTTCTTTAAGTATTTACCTGACCAGAAGCTGACCACGCGGCAGCACATCGATGGTCTGCCACTCACCTCAATGCAAGACGTTGCACAAACCGAACTGTGGAGCGCCTACCTTGCCCGCAATACGCCGGAGAAACAGCAGCGGTTTTTTGCGGCCAATATCGACGACTTTCTGGCCGCGATGAAAGCCTCCGGGGAACACTTGCAGGCCACCCGCTATCAAACGGCGCTGGGTATGACAGACGAAGATCTCGCGACGCTGAAAATTCCCGCCACGCTGATCCTGCACCATGACCAATACAGCGACAATTTGCATCCGATCACCAACACCCGTGCAGCAACCACCCTGATCGAGAATTCATCATTCAGGTTTGCCCCACACCTGCCAGAAATACTCGAGGCCATGCTGCCGTTCATAAAGGAACACACAGCCAGCCAAAACAACTAAGGTAAAATCAGTAAGCGAGTACGCCGCAGGGACTTAGATCGCAATCTCGCTAAAACAGCCTTGGACCTCGCTGACAAACTGTTGTGGTTGCTCAAAAGCGGCGAAATGACCGCCCTTATTCAACTCATTCCAGTACACGATGCTGCTGAAGCGCCGCTCTGCCCAGCGGCGGGACGTGCGGAAAATCTCTTTCGGGAAAATACTGCCGCCCATTGGTGTGGCAACAACATCGCCCGCTCCACTGCTCCCAAAGCTTTCCCAGTACAGACGTGCAGAGGATGCACCGGCCGCGTTCAGCCAATACACCATCACGTTATCCAGCATCTCATCGCGGGTGAGCACGTTCTCAGGATGGCCATCACAGTCGGTCCAGGCCCAGAATTTCTCTAGTATCCAGGCCATCTGACCCACTGGCGAATCCACCAACCCATAGCCAACGGTTTGTGGGCGCGTGCTTTGTTGTTTTGAATAACCCGAGTCCCACTGTTGATAGTGCTGCATACCGGCAAGTGCGGACTGTTCTAACTCGGAAAGATCCTCCATCATATCTGACGGCGGTGGTGCCACCACCATGTTGAGGTGAATACCCTTGCAGTGCTCAGGGTCTTGCAGTGCCACGTGAGTGGTAACAATGGCGCCCCAGTCACCGCCCTGCGCCAAATAATTCTCGTACCCCAGCCGGGCCATGAGACGGCCCCACTCAAGACCCATCTTCTCCACGCCCCAACCCGGACTTGTGGGCTTGCCAGACCAGCCATAGCCCACTAATGACGGACAGACAACATGAAAGGCATCTGCAGCATTGCCACCATGATCTTGCGGTTCAGTTAAAGGGCCAATGACTTTAAGAAACTCCACCACAGAACCAGGCCAACCATGCGTGAGGATGAGCGGCTTTGCATTGGCGTTGCTGGAACGCGCATGCAGAAAGTGCACATCTACCCCATCGAGGGTTGTGGTGAAGTGTGGGTAATCATTCAAACGATCTGCCAGCCGGTTCATGTCGTAGGTGTTACGCCAGTACTCGGCCACCTCTTGCACATAAGCCAGAGGAATACCCTGACTCCAGTCGTCAGGGGTCTCGGCGTCGGGCCAACGGGTGCGACTTAGGCGCTCGCGCAGGTCAGCGATTGCACTTTCTTCTACCGTGATGGCTAGTGATCGAATGTCGGCCATGAATACTCCTGAGTTTTGAATGATATCAGTTGATTGGCGGGGTGGCTGCGTTGTTTATCTTTCGCAGCCACTCTAGTCCGGACTCTTAGCTACTCATGGCCTTCTGGAACGCTGGGCGCGCTTCTATTCGCTCGACATAACCCTTGATGTTGGTCATGTCATCCGTAACGCAGCCCAACCGATTGCTCATAAACATGGAATGCCCGAGCATCACGTCAGCCGCAGAAAAATCGCCGATCAGATACTCTCGACCCGCAAGCGCCTCCTCCACGGGTGCCAGCGCCCGGGTTAGTAGTTTCTGCGCCTGCTTCAATGCCGTCTCATCCTGCCGTTCCGGCGGCAACAGGATAGTTTGCACTACAATGGTGTTGACCGGCGGCATCACCATGCCCTCACAGTAGTGAAACCACTGTAGGTACTCTGGAAACAAGGGCGAATCTACACCTGGCTTCAGTCCGCCGTTTTTGTGTCGTTCAAGAATGTATTCGACGATGGCGCCAGATTCAAAGATGCTGATATCACCATCATCAAGCACTGGCACCCGACCCAGCGGATGTCTGGCCCGGTGTTCGTCCGACTTCAGATCCTTGGGATGGAAGTCCATGCGGTTCAGGTCGTAGGGCAGGTCCAGTTCTTCCAGTAACCAGACAATGCGTCCCGCGCGAGAATTTGGCGCGAAGTGCAGTTTCAACATGTTTTTATCTCCCCGGTAGTGTTAATACCTTTATAGTCTAATGCATGGCATTAGTTGTCGAGCAGCTAAAACCCGGTCACTTCTTTACCAGCGATAAAGTCGTTGATCATTGCAGCCAACTCCGCACCAACGTCTTCCTGCACGAAGTGGCCGGCACCTTTGATGGTTACGTTGATCGCGCCGGGTATGCGCTCCACAAAAGTGGCATCGCCGCCTTTGGATATGGGATCGGAGTCGGTAAAGGCCACCAAAAACGGCTTCTCCCACTTTTCATAGACTTCTTGCCACACCCGTTCGTTCTCCCGAAGTTGCGACGGCACCAGATACGGCATGATTTGGGTGGCTGCCTTGTAGGAGGCATCAGGGAACGGGGCTTCGTAGGCTTGAACAACAGCCGTCTTGGCGCCCATAAACTGCAGCAACTCACCGATCGGCAATTCGTCCACGTAATAGGAATAGGCAACCCAACGCGGAAAGGTCAGCTCACTCCTCAGTTCTTCCATCGTCATTGCACCCTGCCACCACACCGCCAGTTTGAATAATGGGTAGGCGAGCCAGCCCTGCAGGCCTGATGCCGCTGGTAACCCCGTATTCGAAACCACCACGCGAGCAAACCGTTCCGGGTGGTCGCCAATAACACGCAGACCAATCAACCCACCCCAGTCTTGCCCGAAGAAGGTCGCGTCCTTGAGGTTAAGGCGATTCACCAGCTCACCCATCACATCAACATGAAACTGATAGCTGTAGCGATCCTCATCGGTGAACTTGTCTGACTTACCAAAGCCAATAAGGTCCGGCACGATGACCCGGTGGCCTGCGGCAGTGAATACCGGGATCATCTTGCGAAACAGGTAGCTCCAGGTGGGCTCGCCATGTATCAGCAATATGGGTGGCGCATCGCGTGGACCCTCATCCAGGTAATGCACACGCAAGCCCTGAATCTCCATGTAATTAGGCTCGAACGGGTAGTCTTCGAGGTTCTCAAACCTTGAGTCGGGCGTGCGCACTACGCCCGGCGCGACCTCCTCCGCCGTAACCGTTGCAGTCATCGCACCGCACAACAATAAGGGGGTTAGAAACAGTGCTAGGCGTCGATACATGGAGTCCTCTCTTGGTTACGATTCAGCGAATTGAGTGATAGCAGATAGAACTCGAAATTCCTCATGCCGCATCATAAAACCCGTACACCCGGGTTTCGATACTTTGTCTGGGCTTGTTATGTGGGCCTTGTTCCGGCAGCGGAAATGCGCTGTGCATAGCAAAGCAAGAAACGGAAGGGTCAGTATCAAACCCTTTTATCAATACGGCTTCATGAGAATCCATTTCAGGAAAGTAGTACCAGCGTTGAGCGTCGTTCTTTTTCAAGGCGAATATTTCGCCTGAGTGGGTGTCGCCAGTCTTGCTGTCGTTAAAGCGAATCTCGGTTTTCACAAGGTCGGAAATATCGAGCGTTGTGGCGTCCAACAGCGCCAGAGGGTCTTGCTCGACCACGCCCGCAATAGACCGCCAAACGTTGACCTGGATCATTCTTTTGCCTGCAAATTGCCCCATCACCTCGCTCCCCAGGAAGTCGCGTGCCCGGGTTATCCCTGTGTCGAAGGTGTAGTCGTTGTGAACGTGATAAGCCGGGTGCCTGTTAGAAGCCTGAATTCCCCGCCGTACCGTGTGGTCGAAAGCGAAAACGTGGTCTGCACCCGTTGCCTTTTTCACCAGCGCTTCGACGCTGGGATAGTAGGCTGTTTTTACGAGTATTGGGTTTAAAAAATCGATTTCTGAGGGTGAAAAATCGACCAGTTTGAACGCTTCCTTGTCCAGGCTGAACGATCTTTTCTTTGCCAGTGCCCGCGCGTTGATGACCTCAGACTCCTGAAACAGATAGTCAGCACTGTACTGTTGTGTTTCATCGAACCCTGAGTAACTAACACTAGGTGTACCTGTGGAATCAGATCGAATGAACTGCAGTGTTGTTCTCTGTGTATCCATATTTATCACGGTGTTTACCCGAGGCCCAGAAGCGGCACACCTTAGGAAAAAATTGCGCATCACACAATACCTACCAGTAGATAGGTAGATCAAATTGCACTAAGTTAGTTCCGCACAGGGTACTTCACCAAGTTGCTGTACGATGGTTATCGAAAAAAGGTTGTCTACCTACCAATAGATAGATTATATTCGCCCTAGCGATGACGCTATAACGACCTGGTGTGGCTTTGTCAGCGCACAATATCGCGCTCGCCGGGCCAGCCACCAGCAAAATACAAGGAAATAACGATGATTGGATATTCTACTCTTGGCTCAAAAGACCTACCCAAGGCCGTTGCTTTTTATGACGAACTACTTGGTCTGGTTGGCGGCAAGCGAGTTATGGAAATGGATCGAATTAAGTTCTATGGCACAGATGAGGGTGGCGCCATGCTTGCCGTTTGTACCCCAGCTGATGAAGGACCCCAAAGTTGCGGCAACGGCCAGATGGTCGCGATTCCGGGCGGCTCTAAAGAAGGCGCGGAAGCCCTGTATAACAAGGCCATAGAATTAGGCTCGACCTGCGCCGGAGCCCCTGGCCAGCGTTTTGATTTCTTCTACGGCGGCTATGTGCATGATCCAGATGGCAACAAGCTGTGCTTCTTCCACATGACCTAAGCGCTAGTTAAAGCGAACGCCGATCGGGCAGCGCCCGGTCGGCTTCCGCAGCATTCTTGACGCCAGGTGTTATTCTATAGGAGGTCCCAATACGAACTGCCTCACACCTGAATTCGAGGCGTTGATTCGAGGCATTGAGAGGCGATGTCAGAAAAACGCGAACAACTTGAGAACGCTGCTGCTGACGCTGTGCAACGCAGCGGTCTGCATAATCTGAGTTTTCGGAATCTTGCGGATCAGGTTGGGGTGAAATCCTCGAGCGTCCATTACTACTTTCCAGAGAAGTCGCACCTGGCCATCGCGCTAATCGAGCGTTACAGCGCCGAATTCGCAGCGGCTCTGCGCCAGATTGATGATGACAAGAAGGGCGCAGTTAAAAAGCTCGATGCCTTCGTCAAACTGTTCGAGGACGCACTAAAGAACGAGAAATTTTGTCTCTGCGGCATGATGGCGGCTGAAGTTGAATCTCTCGATACCACCAGTCGAAGCGCCCTCGCCCGCTATTTCCTTGACACCGAAGACTGGCTCACCGTCGTCGTTGCGCAGAACCACTCCGGCGGTGCAGCGAATGCGCGCGTTGTCGCAAGAACCATCCTTTCTGGCCTCGAAGGGGCCATCCTGATAGATCGGGTGAGCGGCAAACAGCACCATCTAAAAGCACAAAGAGCGCTGATACGTCTGCTTGTGTCCGAATAGGTCTGGATATGAAGCGTAGACACTACTCGGAAGAGCAGATCATCAACATACGGGTGTTGCTTGCCTTGTTGCTGTTCCATCTCTTTGCGGCGCTTCATGCTCGATGCATCCATTTCGAAACCCCGTCAATTTCCGGGGGAATTACAATGGGGTTGACCGGGTTCATGCCCGGGAACAACGAGCCCCCGGACAGCACCTTGCCGAGCCGTTTACCTTCCTTCCACCAATCAGGCAGGACTGCTAACAGCAACGGCGAGAGCATGGCTTTACGATCACGGCCGCCTTTGCCTTGAGTGCGGGAGCGGCTGACAAGTAACGAGTAAATCGTTTCACGGCGCGGATGTACTCGATCTGTGTCTTATCGTTGAGCTTAGGTAGCGTCAAGTCATCGATCATACGCCGGCGCAATGGAGAAACGGTCTTGATAGAACTGCTTAGGGGTCTGTTCCTTGGTTGAAGGTAGTGTGTAGAACCAAGAACCTACGCTTTCGCTAAACTGAAGATTCCCGCACCAACACGCGCATAATCTGGCGCCAGGCGACAGCGATTAAGCTCTCGGCCTCGCCATCAGTATGTACAACGCCGCGGGTTTCCCAACCGGGCACCGCTACATCTTCATCAAGCTCTACCACCACGCTATACCACGCGCCTAAAGGCTCGAGATCGCTAGTGGTTTCTGAAACGGCAATGTTCCCTTCAAAGCGAGAAGTGAGCGAAGGAATTGAAATGCGTTCAGCGTAAGCATCAGCGATGCTAAGGATCTTGCCGTCGAGCGTGTCTAGCTCAATCGAGTCGGGTACAAAAGTAGAAGCAGCGCCGCTACTAATCCGCCTTACCTCCTGAGATGACACATAGCCCCTGACTCGGACACCAGAACTGGAAACCAGGTTCGCAAGTTGCAGCTGATCATTGATCCAGCGGCCTGGATGCAAGGCTTCAGCGAGATCTACAACAACGCCATCACGAGGAGCTATCACCTGCAGGGCTTGCTGCTGTGCGTGCAGCCCTTTGAGCGTCGCCTCTTCGCGCACGCGCTCGCGTTGCAACACCATTTTTTGCTCCAAGTCTTGCGCATCCACAATCGTCCGATCCAGCCGCGCCTGAACCAAACGCAAGCGCCGCTCAGACAGCCTCACCAAATTATCAAGCTCAGGAGACCTCATGGTAAAGAGCACATCTCCCGCACGTATTTTTTGGCCTTCAGTAACGCTAACGGCATCGATAAGTCCGGGTCCTTGCACGTGTATCGCGAACTGTTCAGAAACCTCGAGAACTGCCGGAATCTTCACTGTCCACTGCAGAGGCACCAACAGTAGCGCCAAGACGCAGGTACAACTGACAACTAACCAACGTGTTCGCGGGCGCGCCGCAATATCTGCGCGTCGAGACCACCATTGCTTGAACTCTGAGAATATTGGGATCACGATAAACCACGCTATTTCAATGATAAAAAGAAGAACCCCCAGCACCTTGAAAAAGAAAGTGTAAACCAGAAGCGCAATCGCAAGAAAAAGGAAAAACCGATAAACCCAGCACGCCCAGGCAAACATTGCGAGCGCACGCCGACGCGCTCTTGTGGTTTCTTCGGGCACAGGCTCACCAAGATCAAACAACACTTCCCGAAGGGCCCAACGGCCAAACGCAAAAGATCTCGCCTGCAAATTTTGCACGCCAATCGCGTCTGACAGAAAGTGATAGCCGTCGAACCGAATCAGCGGATTGAGGTTTACTGCAAGGCTAAGCACCCAACTCGTGGTCGCAGCAAAGAACACTGCACTTCTAAGGGGCCCGTCCGGAAGAAACGCCCAGGCAAATGTCGCAAGGACGGCGATAGTAAGCTCCACCCCCACGCCTGCACCACTCACGATGAGGCGCTCTCGTCTCGACCGGAGCTTCCAACTGTCGGTGGTATCGGTATACAGCACCGGAAACATAACCAGAAAAGCTACGCCCATCGTAGCCACACGGCCGCCGAAACGCGTTAGCGCATAGGCATGACCTAGTTCATGCAGGGACTTAATAATCGCCAGCGACAGTAGATAGAGCGCAAGCCCTTTCAAATTAAAGAAGTGGAGAAATGTATGAACAAACTCGTCCCACTGGCGCATCACCAGATAGAGCGATATCAAAAAAACCGCGCCCAGAACTATCCACCAGCTACGGGCGAAGAACAGATCGGTCGCTGACTGAGTTTTCCTCAGGAAGGCATGTGGGTGAAAAAACGGAATGCGAAAGAACAGGTAGTTATGAATCAGCCACTTTGACTTCGAATGTTTCGCCGCCATCGCCTGAGCGGCATAGTTGCTCGAATCACCTTCTGGAGGTGACAGCGTGAGTGAATTCAAATACAGGAAGCGCACAACTTTTTCGATATCAGGGGAGCTTACATCCACCTCAGCACAAGCTGCCTCGCGAACTTCGCCGACACTCCCGGCGCTCCAGTTTTTTAACAGCGCGACCGTGGCGACATCGATCTGAAAATATCGATGTCGAGGTGGATCGTAAATC
>CAZSYU010000001.1:0-129894 GCA_964611345.1 uncultured Pseudomonadales bacterium | reverse complement strand
GAAAACTGGCTGATCGCCGACACCACCCCCATCCTCAAAATGCTCGATGGCCGCTTTCCCACCCGCCCCATGTTCCCGGTCGGCGCCTCGGGTGCGCTGGTACATGTGCTGGAGGAATTCTTCGACGAGTGGGTAGCGCGGGTTATGGTGCATTACCGCTGGCACTATCCTAAAAGCGCAGAGTTCGCCTCAGCCAAGATGGCCAACGGCCATGCGGAAACTGCGGCACGAGTTCGTGACTGGGGTCCACGAGCCTGTCGCGCAACCGGCACTGAATCGCCGGTTCAGCAAAATGCCGCAGAAGAGGAATATTTGCGCCTAATGAGTGCCGCTGAAAAGCAACTGGAAAACACCACTTTCTTACTTGGTGAACAACCCACGGCGCTCGATTGCATTGTGCTGGGTGGTCTGCGCGCGCATACGCTAATGGACCCCGATCCAGCGGCGGTAATGCAGGATTACCCCAACCTGATCAACTGGGCCAATGAGCGCGCTGATACCTGGAACGGTTCCGGCAGCCTGGAGCCCGCCAGTCACCCAACAGAATTTGCCCGCGCCGTACTGCGCGAAATGAGCACCACTTATCAACCCTGGGTGCTCGCTAATGCAGCCGCCCTGGAAGTTCAAACCAAGGCCTGTAGCGCACAGATCTATGGCGAAACAGTGAGTTACCTAACGCGTCCCTATCCAGAGCAATCACGCCAGATGGTCATTGCCAGCATCAACGAACTACCGCCAAACGAGCGCCGCACCATTGAGCAGTTGCTCGCCGACTATGACCTTACTGAGAGTTTTCTACCGCAACCTTAGGCAGCTCAACTTCAATACTGAGCGTAACCTCGTCGCTTACCATAGGTACGTATTTCGACAGACCCCAATCTGAGCGCAGAATAGTTGCAGTGGCGGACACGCCAATGGCGGGCACACGCCGCAACGGATGCATTCCGGCCTTGTTGAGTACCGCATGCAGGGTTACCGATTTAGCCACGCCTTTGATCGTCAAAACACCGGTTATGTTTGCGTGTTGCGCTGAAGTCATTTCGATAGCGGTCGACGTGAAGGTTATCTCCGGGTGATTGGCAACATCAAAATAGCCCTCGGCCTTCAGGTGCTCATCGAACTTGTCCACCCGAGAATCAACACTCGCGGCAGCAATCGACACCTGGAAACTCGAATTTTGCAGATCGTTAGCATCCAGCTTGAGGTCAACATCAAAGTCATTAAAGCCAACCTCAGGGTTGGAGAACCCAAGGTGCGAATAACTAAAGGTCACATAGCCATGGGTCTTGTCGAGGCCATAGGCACCGGAGGGCACATCGATCGCCCCCGCATCCTTAGCCGGAACAACAGGAGTTTTGGCGGCACGGCTACCCCCACTCGCAAGCGAAAGAGGGCTGACGATGACGCTCAGCAGTAAAACTCCAAGCAGCGCGGCCCGGTGAGCAATACGGCCACCAAGAACACGGTGAGCAGATGAATAGATCATTGAAATCTCCAAGAATAATGTTGCACGCATGATACCTTAGCGCCTTTAGGGATAAGAGCCAGCAGTACTATGACAAATGGCGGCAACATCAGAGTAGACCGCGCGGGCCTGCAAGTCGCCCAATCGCTTGATAATCTTATCGAGAACGAGGCACTGCCCGGCACCGGCATTAGCTCTGCCACCTTCTGGCAGGGTGCGGCCGCGATTCTTGAGCGCTATATGCCCCTAAACGCTGCCCTGCTTGCCCGGCGCGATGAGTTACAGGCTGAAATCGACGCCTGGTATCGCAGTTTGTCGGCACCCCCAAACGCGGATGATGAACAGGCAAAACTGATTGAACTTGGTTATTTGCTGGCGAAACAGCCGCTGGCCCAGGTGACAACCAGCAATGTAGACCCGGAAATCGCGACCATCGCGGGCCCCCAGCTGGTGGTCCCCGTCCAAAACGCGCGCTTCGCACTGAACGCCGCGAACGCGCGCTGGGGCAGCCTGTATGATGCTCTCTACGGCACCGACGTCATTCCTGAATCGGACGGCGCTGATCGAGCCGGGTCCTACAATCCGATCCGCGGACAGCGGGTGATCGACTATGCCCGCACGTTTCTCGATGCGGCCGCGCCCCTGGCCGGCGCGAGCCATGCTGATGCTGCCGGTTACCAAACAACGGACGGTCGCTTGCAGGTGTTATTAAATTCTGGGTCCGAGGCTGAACTGCAAGACGCTGCACAGTACTCGGGTTACACCGGCGATCCACAGAATCCACAATCTATTCTCTTAAATAACAATGGATTACACATAGAAATTCAGATTGATCCTGAAGATTCTATCGGCCGCGACGACCCAGCGCATGTCAAAGACGTGGCTCTCGAGGCGGCAATCACCACCATTCAAGACTGTGAAGACTCCGTGGCGGCTGTGGATGCCGACGACAAGGCGGAGGTGTACGGCAACTGGCTGGGCCTGATGCGCGGTACGCTGAGCGACACCTTTGAAAAAGGCGGTAACAGCGTCACCCGCGCACTCGTGGCTGATCGCGACTTCACAGCACCAGACGGGCGCAACCTAACCCTGCCAGGTCGGTCCCTGTTATTGGTGCGCAACGTTGGGCACCTCATGACCACCGACGCTGTATTAACCAGTGCAGGCGAAGAGGTACCCGAGGGTATTCTGGACGCACTCGTAACCAGCCTGTGCGCCCTACACGATTTGCAGAAGACCAGCGGTGCTCGCAACTCTCGCGCAGGCAGTGTCTACATCGTAAAACCGAAGATGCACGGTCCCGAAGAAGTTCAGTTCACCTGCGATCTGTTTGGCGCTGTAGAAGATTTGTTAGGTCTGGCACCCAACACTCTCAAGGTTGGCATCATGGATGAAGAGCGCCGCACCACAGTTAACCTGCAAGCCTGCATCGCAATTGCCCAAGAGCGCCTGATTTTCATCAACACGGGTTTCCTTGACCGTACCGGCGACGAAATACACACCGCCATGGAAGCGGGTGCCATGGTGCCTAAAAACGACATAAAAGCGCAGCCCTGGATTGCGGCCTACGAAGACTGGAACGTTGACGTTGGCCTGGCCGGTGGATTGGCGGGCAAAGCCCAAATCGGCAAAGGTATGTGGGCAAAACCCGACGAAATGGCAGAAATGATGGGGGCCAAAATCGGCCACCCGGAAGCTGGCGCAAACTGCGCCTGGGTGCCATCTCCCACCGCCGCCACGCTGCACGCCATGCACTACCATCAGGTTGACGTGCGCGCCCGCCAGCAAGAACTCAAGCAGCGGGAACCTGCCAAGCTTGCCGACATTCTAACGCTCCCACTGCTGCCTGCCGGTGCTCGACCCGATGCGGCAACCATCCAGGCCGAACTCGATAACAACGCCCAGGGCATGCTTGGCTATGTGGTGCGCTGGATCGATCAGGGTGTCGGCTGCTCAAAAGTGCCGGACATCGACGACGTGGGCCTGATGGAAGACCGCGCTACCCTGCGTATCTCCTCCCAACACATTGCCAATTGGTTAAAGCATGGCCTGTGTACCAAAGACCAGGTTATGGAAACGCTACAGCGCATGGCCGCGGTTGTCGACGAACAGAACGCCGGCGACCCGGCGTATCGCAACATGGCCCCAAACTTTGACGATTCCGTGGCCTTTCAGGCCGCTGTAGAACTGGTTATGGAAGGTCACGCGCAGCCCAATGGCTATACCGAACCTATCCTCCACCGACGGCGCCGTGAGGCAAAAGCCAAGTACGGCTTGAGCTAGCCAAAACCTACATCAACCTGGCCGTTGGCCAGAGCAACCGGCCGACGCTTTGTAGCCTGGTTATTGTTCGCCCGCAAACAGTTGCGCGTGCTGCTCACGCAGCAGATTCTTTTGCACCTTGCCCATGGTATTGCGCGGCAACTCGGCAAGCGTTACCACCACCTGGGGTTGCTTGAAGCGTGCGAGCTTGCCTTCAAGAGCTGCATCCAAAACAGCAATATTGACGTTCTCGGCACCGTCTGACGCTGGCACAATCGCCACTACTACGGCCTCGCCAAAGTCTGGGTGCGGCACGCCAAACACAGCACTTTCACCAACCCCAGGCAACTCGTCGATCACCTGCTCCACCTCTTTGGGGTACACGTTATAGCCGCCACTGATGATCAAATCTTTGGAGCGGCCCACAATGCTCAATCGACCATCTTTGCCCTGGGTGCCCAGATCGCCGGTAATAAACCAGCCATCGGCGCGCACCTCTTCGGCGGTCTTGTCGGGCATCTGCCAATAACCCGCGAAAACATTTTGCCCCCGCACCTCAATCATGCCGACTTCGTCGGCAGCCAAGGCGTTACCAGCATCGTCAGCAATCCGTGTTTCCACGCCCGGTAAAGCAAAGCCAACCGTGCCAGCAATCCGTTCGCCAGCCAATGGATTAGTGGTGTTAATAATGGTTTCGCTCATGCCGTAGCGCTCGAGAATCTTGTGCCCCGTACGCGCTTCAAACTCCGCAAAGGTCTGTTCGGTTAAGGGTGCAGAGCCACTGATAAAGACGCGAATTGCCTTGGCTGTATCACGAGTAAACTCCGCATTACCAAGCAACCGGGTGTAGAACGTGGGTACACCCATCAGCACGGTCGATCTCGGCAGCCACAGCATCAATTCTTCCATATCGAACTTCGGCATGAAGATGGTTGTGGTGCCACCCAGTAGCGCGCAATGCAAAGCAATGAACAACCCATGCACATGAAAAATGGGCAACGCATGCAGCAGCACGTCGCGCTCCTGCCAGCCCCAGGCAGCGCGAAGTGCCACGGCGTTCGTGCGCAAATTTTCATGGGTCAACATGGCACCCTTGGAACGACCGGTTGTGCCCGAGGTATAAACAATCGCAGCCACGTCATTTTTCGAGCGCGCGACTATGCCGGTGAAAGGTTCTGTTTGCGCAATCGTCTGGGTGAATGAGCCCTCGCCTCGGGCATCAAGGGTGAGCGTGCCCGCCGCGACCACGTCGGTCCCATCGGGATCACAAACGAACAGCGCAGCATCGGCATCATCCAGAAAGTACTGCACCTCGGCACTGGTATAGGCGGTATTCAGCGGCACATAGACAGCACCCACTCGCAAGCATGCGAGATACAGCGCGATCGCCTCTGCAGATTTTTCGACCTGCGCAACCACCCGGTTGCCAGGCTTTACGCCGGATCGCAACAACACTCCCGCCGACTGGCCGATGCGCCCCTCGAGGTCCGCAAAAGTCCAACCGCCACCGCGGGAAAAAATAAAGCATGGACGAGATGCGTTTTCATCGAACACTGCATGCAAATCTGCGAAAAAGTTACCGCTCAAATTGTGCCTCAAATGCCTGTTATTACTGCAGCGCTGAGTTTAATCGTTAAGCACGCACTGTGGTAAAATTACTCCGATTTATTTGCCCGTGAGCGCGAACGACCATGCTGCACTTTCACCTCGATGACACTACCTCGATGCTGCGCGATACACTCGCGGAATTTGCCCAGACAGAAATCGCGCCACAAGCCGCCCAGATCGACAAAAACAATGAGTTTCCGCTTGAGTTATGGCCTAAGTTTGGTGAGCTTGGCCTGCTGGGCATTACGGTAGATCCCGCCTATGGCGGCGCCGGCATGGGTTATCTCGCACACAGCATTGCGATGGAAGAAATCAGCCGGGCGAGCGCCTCGGTAGGTCTCTCGTACGGGGCCCACTCCAACCTTTGCATCAACCAGATACATCGCAACGGCAGCGAGGCACAAAAGCAACAATACCTGCCCAAACTAATCAGTGGCGAGCACATTGGCGCGCTTGCCATGAGCGAACCCGGTGCAGGGTCAGACGTTGTCAGCATGAAACTCAAGGCGGAGCTGAAAGGCGATCACTATGTGCTGAATGGCAGCAAAATGTGGATTACCAATGGCCCTGATGCAGATGTGCTAGTGGTCTACGCCAAGACCGAACCCGACGCCGGACCACGCGGCATCACCGCCTTTCTCATCGAGAAATCCTTTACGGGCTTCAGCACCGGCAACAAGCTCGACAAGCTGGGCATGCGCGGCTCCAACACCTGCGAACTCATCTTCGAAGATTGCGAAGTGCCTCGGGAAAATGTGCTGGGCGAACTCAACGATGGCGTTGCCGTGCTAATGAGTGGTCTCGACTACGAACGTCTTGTGCTCTCAGGTGGTCCCGTTGGCATTATGCAGGCGAGCATGGACGCCGTGCTGCCCTATGTGCACGAGCGCGAACAGTTCGGTCAGGCGATCGGCGAGTTTCAACTGGTGCAAGGCAAAGTTGCAGACATGTACACCACCATGAACGCATCGCGCGCCTATCTGTATGAGGTCGCACGTGCCGCTGACCGGGGCGTCACCACTCGAATTGACGCGGCCGGCGTTATTCTTTACACCGCAGAGGCAGCCACCAAACTGGCGCTCGATGCCATCCAACTGCTCGGCGGTAACGGCTATATCAACGACTACCCTACCGGGCGCCTGTTGCGCGACGCCAAACTTTACGAGATTGGAGCAGGCACCTCAGAGATTCGCCGGATGCTGATTGGCCGCGAACTGTTCAAGGAAACGGATTAACACCTATGAGCGCGATCACTAGCCGCTTACAGCCGAAAAGTGCCGAGTTCCAGGATAACAAGGCGCACATGCAAGCCCAGGTTGACGACTTACAGCAGCAGGTCACCACGGCCGCTCGCGGCGGCAGCGAGTCCTCTCGCACCAGACATACTCAACGCGGCAAACTGCTACCTCGCGATCGGATAGAACGACTGCTCGACACGGGCACCGCCTTCATGGAGTTCTCCCAACTTGCCGCCCATGGCATGTACGACGACAACATCGCCGCGGCTGGCATTATCACGGGCATTGGTCGCATCAATGGCATTGAATGTGTGGTGGTGGCAAACGATGCGACGGTGAAGGGCGGCACCTACTTCCCTATTACTGTGAAAAAACACCTGCGAGCGCAAGAGATTGCCCTGGAAAACTGTCTGCCCTGTGTCTATCTGGTGGACTCGGGAGGCGCATTCCTGCCAAAGCAGGATGAAGTGTTTCCCGACCGTGAGCACTTCGGTCGAATCTTTTTTAATCAGGCCCAGATGAGCTCGCGGAACATTCCACAGATTGCGGTGGTCATGGGCTCGTGCACCGCTGGTGGCGCCTATGTTCCGGCTATGAGCGATGAAGCGATCATCGTACGCAATCAGGGCACGATCTTTCTCGGCGGTCCGCCGCTTGTGAAGGCAGCCACCGGCGAAGACATTAACGCCGAAGATCTCGGTGGCGCTGATGTGCACGCCCGCACTTCCGGCGTGGTCGATCACTACGCAGAAAACGACGCCCACGCGCTCGATTTGGCGCGCGCAGCGGTGGCCCGGTTGAATCGTGAAGCCCGCAGCAAATCGATCATTGCGCAGCCGGCGCAACCGCCGCAGCTCAACCCCGCCGACCTGTACGGCATTGTGCCTGTAGACGCGCGTCAACCGTTCGATGTCCGCGAAATCATCGGTCGCATCGTTGACGACAGCGCCTTTGATGAGTTTAAACCGCTCTATGGCTCAACCCTTGTCTGCGGCTTCGCCCGTGTTCACGGCTATCCCGTTGGCATAGTTGCCAACAACGGCATTCTGTTTTCAGAGTCTTCGCTAAAGGGCGCGCACTTCATTGAGTTGTGCAGCCAGCGCAAAATCCCCCTGGTCATGCTGCAGAACATCACCGGGTTTATGGTGGGATCAAAATACGAGGCGGGAGGCATCGCCAAAGACGGCGCCAAACTAGTCACGGCGGTAGCCTCAACCAACGTACCCAAACTCACTGTCATCATTGGTGGCAGCTTCGGCGCAGGCAACTACGGCATGGCGGGGCGAGCCTACAGTCCGCGGTTTTTGTGGATGTGGCCAAACGCGCGCATTTCGGTGATGGGTGGCGAGCAGGCCGCCCAGGTGTTGGCCCAGGTGCGGCGCGATGCACTGGAAGCCCAAGGCACAGACTGGCCGGTGGCCGAGCAGGAAGCCTTCATGGCACCTATTCGTGCGCAGTACGAAGAACAAGGTCACCCCTACTACGCCTCGGCGCGCATCTGGGACGATGGCGTCATCGACCCACTCGACACTCGCCAGTATCTGGCGCTTGGCTTGTCAGTGTGCGCCAACGCCCCCATCGCCGACCCGCGCTTCGGCGTATTCCGAATGTAGCGAGATGAGTTGAATGTTCAAGAAAATACTTATTGCCAATCGGGGCGAGATTGCCTGTCGCGTTATCGATACAGCGCGCCGGCTCGGTGTTAAAACGGTTGCGGTGTACTCTGATTTTGATCACACCGCCCGGCATGTCGAAATGGCGGATGAGGCCGTTCACATCGGTGCGGCACCCGCCACCGACAGCTACCTCGACAGCAACGCGGTGATTGCAGCAGCACAACAAACCGGCGCCGAGGGCATTCATCCCGGCTATGGTTTCCTGTCCGAAAATGCCGCCTTCGCCAAGGCGTGCGATAACGCCGGGCTGGTTTTTATTGGTCCACCTGGTTCAGCGATTGAAACCATGGGGTCAAAGCAGGCCTCCAAGCAGCTTATGGAAAGCGCAGCGGTCCCGCTTATTCCTGGCTATCACGGTTCTACCGAAGACGACGCCACACTCACAAAAGCCGCCACAGACATCGGCTACCCACTCATGATCAAGGCCTCGGCTGGCGGCGGCGGCAAGGGCATGCGGCGGGTGGACAACGCGACGGATTTTGCCAGTCATCTGGCAGCCGCACGACGCGAGGCCAAGGCAGCCTTTGGCGATGACCGCATCTTGCTGGAGAAGATGCTGATCGATGCCCGACACGTCGAAATTCAGGTGTTTGCCGATAATCACGGCAATGTGGTGCACCTGTTTGAACGCGACTGCTCGCTGCAACGCCGACATCAAAAAGTCATCGAAGAAGCGCCGGCGTTTGGGCTCTCGCAGGAAACGCGAGCTGCCATGGGGAACGCGGCGGTGTCAGCGGCCAAGGCTGTTGACTATCGTGGCGCAGGCACCGTCGAATTCATTATGGATGTAGAGCAAAACTTTTACTTCATGGAAATGAACACGCGTCTGCAGGTAGAACACCCGGTCACGGAGATGATCACCGGTGTTGATCTGGTGGAATGGCAGTTGCTCGTTGCCAGCGGCGGTGTATTGCCATTAACCCAGGATCAGCTCAACACCCGGGGTTGGTCTGTCGAAGCACGACTGTACGCCGAGAATCCGGCAAAGCGTTTTCTACCCGCGACCGGCACCCTGCATAAACTGGAGTTTCCTGCTGCAGAAGCAAGCCACGACTTGCGCATAGAAACTGGTGTTCGGCAGCACGACAGCATTGGTATTTACTATGATCCCATGATCGCCAAAATCGTGGCCTGGGGCGCTGACCGCGACGCTGCCATCACCCGACTGCTGCAAGCGTTGAACGCTACCCGCATTAGCGGCCTGGTTACCAATCTCGCATTTTTAAAACAGCTTCTGCGCGATCAGAAGTTCACTGGCGGAACCGCGCATACGCAATATCTTGACGCCAACCTGGATGACTTGCTCGACCAGTTGCCGCAGGTGGATGCGGCCGTGATCGCACTGGCCGCGCTCGCGCAGTATCAAGTGCTCGCCGCAGCCAATGCAGATGAACATTCTCCCTGGTGCAGCAGCGGAGGTTTTCGCTCCTTGACTGGCGAACGGCTCCGCATCGCATTAGCGGCCGGCAAAGATCGTTATGTGGCAGAACTGGAACGCACCAGAACCAACCAACAAGTGCACTTTAAGGTGTCAGTAAATGGCGCAGCGGCCCAAACATTTGAAGTGCTGCACGCAGACACCGAACAACTGCATTATAGAAGTGCGGGTCGGAGCGCTACAGTCGGCTACTGCTGCACGGCCGAGCTACTCACTCTGTTTCTCGAAGGCACAACTTACAGTCTTAAGATCGAACCCGACTATCAAACGCCCGGCACCGGAGGGAGTAACAGCGGTATGAGCGCGCCTATGCCCGGCAACGTGGTCGCCGTGCTGGCAAAGGTAGGCGACCGGGTGCAGGCCGGCGACACGCTGGTAGTGATGGAAGCCATGAAGATGGAGCACAAAATTGTGGCCGACAAGACCGGCACGATTACTAGCTTAGCCGTGAATGTTGGCGATTCTGTTGAGGAGAATTTACAACTGGCGGTGATCGAAGGGTAAAAGAAAGGTGAAAGAAGGCTGATTTGACGCCAATTGAACCTCGGAGGTTAAAGCATTTGGCGTTACAATGGGGGTTACCCTCACACTAAAAACACAACCGCCTGGAGTCCTTGAATGGAACTAGACAACCTCCAAGACAACATCGTCCTCGTGGCGGCACTAGCCGCGGTTGGGGGCCTGCTCATTGGCTGGCTCATCACTTATCTGCTGATTGGTCGCGGGCCAAGTAAAACCGAACTGACGGGCAAACTGGCAGCCGTCGAGGAAGAGTTTGAAACCCACAAGAGTGACGTTGATAAACACTTTGCAACCACCTCGGAGCTGGTGAACGAGCTCACCGAAAGCTACGTAAAGGTTTACAAGCATTTATCTGAAGGCGCTGAGCAGCTAGGCGGCGTCGTCGATATGCGGCACCGACTGACGCTCAATGACGGCGATAGCCCCAAAGCTGATGACGCCGAAGACGGTAAGGTCATCGAAGGTGCGTTGGCAACCGCAGCTGCGGGTACTGCAGCAGCTGCAACAGCCCAGGCCGACGACCCTGAATTTGCAGCCTCTGACGAAGGTGTCGCAGAAACCCTCACCGAACTCGAAGCCAGCGTCACCGACAGCATGCAAGACGAAACAGACCTGGATAATGCTGCTGAAGAAGCCGCAGACAGCGACCAGAGCAAGGTTTAGTGTCTAGCGATCCAGCCAAACCACTCGCCATTGTCACCGGCGTCGGTCCCGGCACCGGTAGCGCAATTGTCCGGGAGTTTATTAACCAGGGTTACGTGGTTGCCATGCTCGCACGCAACGCCGAGCGTCTTTTTGAACTCTCCCAAGAATTGGACGACGCACTCGCCTATCCTTGCGATGTGACAGATACCACCAGCCTGCAGAGTACCTTAAACGCCATCATGACAAGCTCAGGCACACCCGAGGTGGTTGTGCACAACGCAGTTGGGGGTTCATTCGGCGACTTCATGGAAATCGAACCAGAAGTGCTGGATCGCAATTTCCAGGTGAACACCATGGCGTTACTGCATCTTGCCCGCAGCGTCGCACCCGCCATGATCGAACGGGCGGCAGCCGACAAGAACTACGCCGGCGCGCTCATTGCCACGGGTAACACCTCAGCCTACCGCGGCAAGGCAGGCTTCGCCGGCTTTGCCCCCACCAAGGCAGCCCAGCGAATTTTGCTCGAATCTATGGCGCGCCGGCTCGGACCTGATGGCATTCATGTCGCCTACGTTGCTATCGACGCCGTGATTGATTTGCCCTGGACCCGCAAGCGCTGGAGCGATGCGCCGGATGATTTCTTCTGTCAACCCGCAGACATAGCAGGCGAAGTTTTCCGCATCGCCAAACAACCCAAGTCGGCCTGGTCGTTCAACATCGAAATTCGCCCCCACTGTGAAACCTGGTAGGGTGAAAACTGGTAGACAAACGTCCTAGTGCTGCTGCTTGCTCAGCAGGCGAATGTTCACAAAATGCGCGGCTGCCACGATTGCGGTACCACTGAGCGTTAGCGGAATCTCCAGGTTCTCGGCCAACAGATGGCTAACGCCAAGCCCCATCAGCAGCATTCCGCCCACCCCTATCACCAGACCGCGGCGCTCGCCGTGCTGACGGTAACCACGCACCAACGCATAACCACTCACCGGAATGGCCAGTCCCAACAACACCCAGTGCAACAGGCTCGAGTGATCAAACAGAAGCCCAGACAGCGACGGCAAAACCAGTACCGACAGGGGCAACACCGCGCAGTGCACGAGACAGACACCTGACAGCAGCAGGCCGGTACGGTCGAGTTGGGTCATCTGGGCGTAAGGCCAAAATCGCAGGGCTGCGCATAGTAGCAGTGTCGGGGACCAATTGAGATAGGGGCATAAAGTGCGTACAACGAAGGCTCCATAGCGCGATCCATAAAGGGGCCTTTGATGTCGACCAACCAACAAGTACTGATTAACGCGCTGCCAAACGGCAAGCTGCGCGCAACGGACTACCGGCTAGCGGAGACGCCCATGCCACGCCCGGAAGCCAACCAGGTGCTCATTCAAACCACGGCCTTTGCGATTACTGCGGGTACCCGCGCAGGCTTACAGGGTTCTGCCAGTTACGCCGGTGCCCCGAAGGCCGGCATCGTGATGAACTCGCTGGGCGTCGGTCGCGTGCTTGAGAGCAACGCCGACGGATTCAACCCTGGCGATATGGTACAGGCCCCGACGGGCTGGCAAACCCATTGCGTCATGGACGCCAAGGCAGTGAGCAAAATCGCAGCCGAAGACGATCCAGTGACCTGGCTCGGGCCCTTGGGCATAAATGGCTTAACGGCCTACTTCGGGCTGCTGGATGTGGGCCAACCCGCGGCTGGCGAAACCGTGCTCGTCTCCGCAGCCGCCGGTTCGGTAGGCCACATGGTGGGGCAAATCGCCACCATAAAGGGCGCACGCGCTGTGGGCATTGCAAGTTCGGATGCCAAGCTACAAACCCTCACGACTACCCTTGGCTTTGCCGCGGGCGTGAACTACCGCGAAGACGACTACCGCGAGGCCCTCAAAGCAGCAACACCAGATGGCGTTGATGTCTATTTCGACAACACGGGCGGACCAATTCTTGGCTCGGCGCTGTTTCGGATAAACGTTGCCGGTCGCATTGCGTGCTGTGGTGTCGTATCACAGTACGACACCGATCGGCCCGAACCCGGCCCCAAAGGCGTGCCCGGACTACTCGTAAACAAGCGTATACGCATGCAGGGCTTTCTGGTTTTCGACTTCATTAAAAAGTATGACCAGGCCCGGGCAGACATTCGTGGTTGGCTGCAAAGCGGCGAGATGATCATGCTGAATGATGAGGTAGCGGGACTCGAAGCTGCACCCGAGGCGTTTGTGGACCTGCTGGCCGGCGGCAACGTGGGCACCCGCATCGTACGCCTGTAAGGCCAGGTCAAAAACAGTTACCGGGTGCCAGATAGACGCCCGGCGCGATTTCTCCGATACTGGACGGCTGCAATATATACAGCAGCAACAAGACTTGCATCATGAGGGCCAGGGAGCACCGCAATGACAGAACTAAAAGGCACCGTCCACTACGAGACCCGCGGCGATATCGCCGTGATGACCATCGACAACCCGCCGGTTAATCCACTGTCGAGTGGTGTTCGGCAGGGCCTGCATGACGGCATGAGTGCCGCACTGGCTGACAGCAACGTAAACGCCATTGTCTTGACAGGCAAAGGCCGCGCGTTCATCGCTGGCGCGGATATCTCTGAGTTCGGCAAGGCTGCCTCCGCAGGTCCGGGCCTGGGTGAGGTGCTGGCGATGATGGAAGGCAGTGCCAAACCCATTGTTGCTGCGATCAATGGCACCGCCTTCGGCGGCGGACTAGAGGTAGCACTGTGTTGCGACTATCGGGTGGCCTCTCCCAAAGCGCCCGTTGGCCTGCCAGAAGTTAAGCTCGGACTGTTGCCTGGCGCCGGTGGCACCCAACGGTTGCCACGTTTGATTGGTGCTGAAAAAGCACTGGGTTTTATTCTCTCCGGCGATCCGATTCCTGGCCCGGCTGCAAAAGAGCTGGGCATCGTTGATGAAGTGTTTGAGGGTGACATCGTTGACGCGGCGGTTGGTTTTGCCACAGACCTGGTGGCTAACGGCAGCCCTACCCGTAAGATCCGTGATGAAGCCGACAAGGTGATGATGGATCGCGCCAACCCTGATCTCTTTGACAACGCCCGCAAAGGCATGAGCCGCAAAATGCGTGGCCGGTTCGCACCCGAGATGATCGTGAAGTGTGTTGAAGCTGCCGTAAACAGCGACAACTTTGATGATGGTCTCAAGAAAGAACGTGAGTACTTTGCCCAATGCATGGAACACCCACAGCGCGCTGCCCTCATTCACGTGTTCTTCAGCGAACGCGAAGTGGGTAAGATTCCGGATGTGCCTAAAGACACACCAGTAAAGCCCATTAAGGCGGCTGGTGTGATCGGTTGCGGCACCATGGGTGGTGGCATATCCATGAGCTTCGCTAATGTGGGCATTCCAGTCACCATTCTCGAAATGAATCAGGAAGCGCTCGACCGCGGCCTTGGTGTCATCCGCAAGAACTACGAGATTCAGGTAAAACGCGGTCGCATGACCGAAGCAGAACTCGACAAGTGCATGAGCCTGCTCACCGGCACCACTGACTACTCAGGTCTTGGTGAAGCCGACGTCATAATCGAAGCGGTCTATGAAAACATCGACGTGAAGGTCGACATCTTTACCGAGCTCGAGAAGGTGGCGAAGCCCGGCGCCATCATTGCCAGTAACACCTCTGGTTTGGACATCGACAAGATGGCCGCGGCAACCACACGCCCCGAAGACGTGATCGGTTTGCACTTCTTTAGCCCGGCCAACGTTATGCGCCTGCTGGAAGTAGTGCGCGGTGAAAAAACCTCAGCATCCACCATCGCCACGTCTATGGCGCTCGGCAAAACACTGCGCAAAATTGCTGTGCTGTCTGGCAACGCGCCTGGTTTCATCGGTAACCGCATGCTCGGTCAATACACTCGCCAGGCGGGTGAAATTATTTTGCAGGGTGCAACCCCCTATCAGGTCGACAACGTTATCCTTGGTTTCGGCATGCCCATGGGCCCGTTCCAGATGAATGATCTGGTTGGGCTCGATTTGGGTTGGCGCGCACGCAAACTGTCCAAGATGGCGCCCGAAGATGTACCCATCACTGCTCGGGTGGCTGACAAACTCTGTGAGCTCGAACGCTTTGGGCAAAAAACCAGCCGCGGTTTCTACATTTACCCCGAAGGCAGCCGTGCCGGCCAGCCTGACCCTGAGGTGGTAAAGATCGTGGAAGAAACTTCGGCTGAACTTGGCATCACGCGCAGCGAAATCAACGACGAAGAGGTACTCAAACGCTGCTTCTACCCGCTGATTAATGAGGGTGCCAAGTTGCTGGAAGAAGGCATCGCCATCCGTCCGTGCGACATCGACATTGTTTACATCAACGGCTACGGATTCCCGGAACCTACGGGTGGCCCCATGTTCTGGGCCGACCAGCAGGGCCTCAAGAACGTCTACGACGACATTCTTGAGTTCGGCAAGAAGTACGGTGGCCCCGCCTGGGAACCCGCACCTTTGCTGAAGCGTCTGGCTGAAGAAGGCAAGTCGTTCGCCGACTATCAGGCGGGCGCCTAGTCTGCATGGCAGAGGCTCACTCACAAGCGGTGACGCTAATGGAGGTCAGCCCCAGGGATGGCCTGCAAAATGAGCAGGCCGAGTTATCGACCGAAGACAAGCTCGTACTCATCCAGTGGGCCCTAGATGCGGGCGCCAAACGCATCGAGGTCACAAGCTTTGTGCACCCCAAGAAGGTTCCGCGCATGGCCGATGCCGAAGCCGTGTGTGCCGGCCTGCCGCAACGCGGCGATGTTACTTATACCGGGCTCGTACTGAACGATCGCGGCTATCAGCGCTTGCTCGCGACCGAGGTGCTGGACGAAGCCGGGTTTGTGATTCCCGTCAGCGATACCTTTGGTGAACGCAATCAGGGGCAAAGCGTGCAGGAAGCAACCAATGCGGCGGCGGCCGTATTGAAAGACGCACGCTCGCGTGGGTTTCGAGCGCAAGCCACATTGGCCGTTGCTTTTGGCTGCCCCTTTGAGGGCGACGTACCCGCCGCACGAGTTATTGAAACCGCCAAGCGATTGGCCGACGAGGCACCCACCGAGATTGCCCTCGCAGATACCATCGGTGTCGGCGTACCCAGCCAGGTCAGAGATCTGTTCGGCGAGTTGCGCCTGCAACTCGGCCCAGACATGCCATTACGCGCGCACTTCCACGATACCCGCAATACCGGCATTGCCAATGCCTACGCTGCTCTTGAGGCCGGTGTCACCACACTCGATGCCAGCATCGGTGGCATCGGCGGTTGCCCGTTCGCGCCCAACGCCACCGGCAACATCGCCTCCGAAGACTTGCTTTATGTGCTCAATCGCGCAAACGTAGAGCACGGTGTCAGCATCGACACACTGCTCGAAGGCGCCGACTGGCTGCAGGACAAACTTGGCAAAACGCTGCCCTCCGCGCTATTGAAGGCGGGTAACTTCCCACCAGTCCAACTGTGAGCGCAGAAAGCCCAACAGCCACCGGCGCGTTAGCCGGACTCCGCGTCCTCGAACTGGGCACGCTCATTGCCGGGCCTTTTTGCGGCCAGCTTATGGGCGACATGGGTGCGGAGGTGATCAAGGTTGAAGCGCCCAAAGTGGGTGACCCGATGCGCGACTGGGGCCGCGGGATTAAGGTGTGGTGGCCACTGATTGCCCGCAACAAGAAGAGCGTTACGCTCAACCTGCGCGAGCAACCCGGCCAAACCATGCTGAAAAAAATGGTGGCCCAGGCCGACATACTCATCGAAAACTTCCGTCCCGGCACCATGGAGAAGTGGGGCCTGAGCTACCCTGAACTCGCCGAGCATAACCCTGGCCTCATCATGGTGCGCGTCTCAGGCTTTGGCCAAACCGGGCCTTATTCACAACGTGCCGGGTATGGCTCTGTTGGCGAAGCCATGGGTGGCCTGCGCTACGTTACCGGCGACCCTGACCGTATTCCTTCTCGCGCCGGCATTTCCATTGGCGACTCACTCGCTGCTACCTTCGCCTGCGTTGGCGCACTCGCAGCACTCAACCACCGCCACAACACCGGCGTTGGTCAGGTGGTCGATTCGGCCATTTACGAGGCCGTACTGGCTGTCATGGAATCCACCATTCCCGAATACACCGAAGGCGGCTTCATCCGCGAACGCAGCGGCTCCATACTGCCCAAAACCGCGCCTTCCAACGTCTACCCCACTGCAGACGGCGACATGGTGGTTATGGGTGCCAACCAGCCCAACACCTTTGCAAGGCTCACCGAGGCCATGCAGCAACCCGAACTGCAGGACGACCCGCGGTTTTGCGACCACGTAGCACGCGGCGAAAACCAGCAAGCGCTCGACGATGCAATCAGTGCATGGTCCAAGACGCTGCCCGCCGAAGAACTGTTACAAAAGCTCACCGATCTGGGTGTGCCGGCCGGCAAAATATATCGTGCACCAGACATGCTCGACGACGAACAGTTTAAGGCCCGCGACACCATTATTGACGTCACCAATAAAACCTTTGGCAAACTGAAAATGCAGGGCGTGTTTCCGCGCCTGTCGGCAACACCAGGCAGTGTACGTTGGACCGGACCCGAACTGGGAGAACACAACGGCGAGGTGTACTCGCAGCTGCTTGATATCGATGCAGACAGACTCAAACAACTGATCGACGACGGCACTGTGTAGCTCGTGGCAACTGCACGTCAATCAAAATCGAAAGCAAAGTCCAGAGATATTTCGGCAGCAGTACGCGAACTGTGCCTGTGGTTTCCCGAGGCCGAAGAAGTCATGAGCCATGGCTCGCCCGACTTTCGCGTACGCGGCAAAACCTACGCCACCTATTCCATCAACCACCACGGCGATGGTCGTATCGCATTGATTCTGCACTCACCAAGCGGTACCCAGCAGTTTTATACCGAAAACGAACCCGACGCCTTCTATGTGCCACCCTATGTTGGGCCCAAGGGCTGGCTTGGCGTGCTGCTCGACAAGGGGCTTGGCTGGGATCAAATCGCTGGCCTCACCCGGGACGCCTACATCAACGTGGCGCCGCCTGCACTAACAAAGGATCTTCCCCCGGGACCCAGGATAGCCAAGCCAAAAATCACCCTGGATCCGGAAGACTTTGACCCGCTAAATAATCCGGGCGCACAGAAGAAACTCGCAAAGCTGCGCACGCTCTGTCTGCGCTTGCCAGAGGTGACCGAAGACACCAACTTTGGCCATCCGTCATTTCGAGCCGGCAAGAAATCGTTTTGTTCTGTGCACCGCCGCGGCCGCACCATGCGGCTGTCCATTTGGGTTGGGGTCGATGCCCAGCCAGCCTACAGTTTCGACACCCGTTTTGCGGTACCAAAGTACACCGGCCATAACGGCTGGATTGAACTCAACATCGAAAAATTCGCCGACTGGCAAGAAATCGAAGCACTGGTCATTGGCAGTTACCGACACTTCGCCTTGAAGAGAATGCTTAAGGCATTACCCGAGTGAGTGATTCGAGTGCAACGCAAGTGCCCAGCCTGCCGCTGCTCGACATTGCCCCTTTTCTAGGGGCACCCGAAAGTGCTGCGGGTAAAGCCTTTGTACGCGACCTCACCCGCGCCTGCCGCGAACCAGGATTTTGTTATCTGCAAGGGCATGGTATCGATCCACAACTTGAGGCCGCCGCCGCAGACGCCGCTCGCCGCTTCTTCGCCCTTCCGCAGGCAGAACGCCATGCGCTGCAAATTGCCAACTCCCCGCACTTTCGGGGCTACACCATTCTTGGCGATGAACGCACCCAGGGAATTAGCGACTGGCGTGACCAGCTGGATGTTGGGCCGGAAGAGCCTGCACCGTTTTGCGGTCCCAATGACCCACCCTGGCTGCGCCTGCGCGGTCCGAACCAATGGCCGGTCGCTGTCCCTGAAATGGCCCCCGCTACCCTTGCCTGGATGGCTGCCCTTGAACCGATTGGCATTGCCATCGTCCGCGCTCTGGCGTTGGGCCTGGGACAGTCCATGGACGCCTTTGACGAGCATATGTTGCCGCGCCCGGATGTGCACGTGAAGATCATTCGTTATCCGGCGCAGAACAGCAGCACAGACACCGGTCAGGGCGTCGGCTTGCATCACGACTCGGGGCTCTTGAGTTTTATTCTGCAGGATGAACAGGCAGGTCTGGAGGTGCACACCAAAGATGGCCTGCTGCCGGCGACACCAATCCCAGGCACCTACGTCATGAACCTTGGCCAAATGATGCAAGCGGCATCAAATGGCTATTTGCGCGCTACACCCCACAGGGTGGCAAGCCCACCGCCTGGTAAAGAACGACTTTCTCTCGCGTACTTTTTTAACCCCATGCTTGAGTCGGTGTTTGCCCCGGTTGAGTTGCCGCAGTCGCTGCAGGCTGAAATGGATACGCTAGAAGTACCGCTTGCCGACGATCCGGTACATGCCACCTTTGGTGACAACACGTTAAAGATTCGTTTGCGCGCCCATCCGGATGTGGCGAAAAAACATTATGCGGATGTTGTTGGGTCCGGTTAACACTATTCCCGGTCGAGCTAAAAACCGCCCGCCTGCCCTTCCTTACGATGGTCTGAACCCGCCACATACCCATCTTTGGTTTTCAAAATAAGTTGCGCCCCGCCAAACACGTGCTCCTGCGGTTCCATGCGCACGCTATGGCCAAGCTTCACCAACGACTCAAGTATCTCGGGCGGTGTACCGGGTTCGAGTCCGACCGAAAAGTCTTCATAGACATGCCAGCGCGGTGCATCACTCGCCGCTTGCGGGTTTTGCCCATGGTCAAAGATGCGATTTACCATTTGCACATGCCCCTGGTGTTGCATGTGGCCACCCATCACACCAAAGCTCATCAGCGGCGCACCGCCGGTTGTCACAAAGCCTGGAATGATCGTATGAAACGGCCGCTTGCCGGGCGCAAGCGCATTCGGATGCTGCGGATCGAGGGAAAACCCGCAGCCGCGGTTTTGCATGGAGATACCGGTGCCCGGTATCACAACACCTGAACCAAAGCCCTGATAGTTTGACTGAATAAACGAGATCATCAGTCCACTCTCGTCGGCCGCAGTCAGGTACACAGTGTCTTGTCCGGCAGGCAACACGCGCGGCGGTAAAGTACTGGCCCTCGCACCGATCTCGGTGGCGACACGCCGCAACGAGTCTTCTCCCAACAGTTCGTCAGGTGTGAGCCGCATGGCATCCGCATCGGCAAAATGATCAAAGGCGGCCCGAATTGCGATCTTCATAGCCTCAATCTGTATGTGCTTGCCTTCTGCCGTGTCTGGATCGGGGGCATCAAGATGGCGCAAAATGCCCAGCGCAATCAGCGCGGCCAAGCCCTGACCATTAGGGGGAATCTCGTGCAGCTCAATATCGCGGTAAGTCTGCTGTACCGGCGTTACCCAGTCAGCCTGATGCGCGGCCAGATCCGCTTTACGCAGCACCGCACCTGCCTCACGGGCCGCGGCATCAATCGCATCGGCAAGCTCGCCGGTGTAAAACGCAGCACCCTTGCTGTCGGCTATTAGTTCAAGCGTACGGGCGAGATCGGGACGATAAAACCGCTCGCCCGCCTTGGGCGCCGGCAGAAAATGCTCGGCAAAGTGCGAGAAATCCTTATAGGTTCGCGCCGCATACCCCCAATAAAACGCCGACTTTGGTCCCACCTGAAAACCGTGTTCTGCGTAATGAATCCCAGCCTTAAAGAGCTCTTCAAAGGCTAACTTGCCGTACCGCTCCGACAGCGCAACCCAGGCGCTCACCGCGCCAGGCACGGTTACCGCATCCCAGCCAAGCGCCGGCAGCCTCGTCTTCCCCGCAAACTTACTGACATCCACCCCCATAGGCGCACGTCCAGAGGCGTTCAGGCCAGCAAGCTTTTTTCCATCCCACAAAATCGCAAACGCATCACTGCCGACTCCATTGTTGTTGGGCTCTACCACTGTCAGCGTAATCGCGGCCGCCAGCGCTGCGTCCACCGCGTTTCCGCCACGGCGCAGCGCCTCTATTCCGGCCTGGGTCGCAAGCGGCTGGGAGGTCGCCACAACGTTGGCAGCGCACACCGGCGAGCGCGACGACGCATAGGGTTGGGCAGGATTGAACATGAGAGCGACCTGTCAGGAAACGGCAGAAATTTCGGGGTACAGTCTACCTTGATCTTATTTGCTGGGAGCCACAGGTAAACAATGCTCTCCATAGAACAAATCACACGCTTCGATGCCAACGGCTATCTGTCCCCGCTGTCGGTCTTTACGAGCGCCGAGGCCCAAGACTTACGAGCCCAGTACGAAGCATTCGAACAACGCTTTGGCGACCAGAGCGTGGCCAAACGGACGGACCTGCATTTGGCCCAGCGCTGGGCCTGGGATGTGATTCACGACCCGAGGATTGTCTCCCGAGTTGCCTGCCTGTTGGGCCCAAACGTGCTGCTGTGGTCAATCAACTGGTTCATTAAGGAACCGAACACCAGCAAGTTTGTGTCCATGCACCAGGACGCGAACTACTGGGGTCTTAAGCCCTTCAATGTGATCACCGCATGGATTGCCCTGTCGGATGCCTCGCTCGAGACGGGCCCAATGCGCTTTCTGCCGGGCAGCCACAAAGCGCCATTGCACGAGCATGACAATACCTACCACAAAGACAATCTGCTCAGTCGGGGTCAGGTGATCAAAACCAGCATTGATGAAACCAAAGTTTTGAGCGCACCGCTTAGCGCCGGTGAGATGTCGCTCCACCACGTAGGAATCGTCCACGGCAGTGGACCCAACACCACCAATGATCGGCGCATCGGCATGGTGTTACGTTACTGCGCAACCGACGTCCGTCAGACCAAAGGGCCAGACAGCGCCGTGTTGGTTGCTGGCACCGACACCCACGGGCACTTTGAACTGGAGCAGGCGCCCGAAGAGGACTTTGGGGAGCGCGAAACGCAGCGCCAGGCCCGCTCGACCCGCCGCATGGGCAAGATCATTCACGCAGACTAGTCTAGTTCAGCACTACTTGAGCGCCGCCGCGACGCCAACTCTTGTGCGCCGCGGAAGTGTTCAAAAGCAGGCCACAGCAGAAAACACAGGGTTACAAGCATGATGCCGAGCGCCGCAGGCCGTTCCCACAAAAAGCGCACGCTACCGTCATAGAGAATAAGCGCACGCTGCAGATTGTCCTCGAGGTAACCGCCCAAAATAAAACCCAACAGCACCGGCGCCATGGGAAACCCTAGCCCTTTAAGCAGCAAGGCAACCAGCGCAATCAGCACCATAATCTGAATGTCCACCGTATTGAACGACACCAGATACACGCCCACTACCGAGAACAGAATAACCAGCGGCACGAGCAACTGGATAGGAACGCGCAGCAAGCGAGCAAGGTAAGGAATGAGGGGCAAATTAAGCAACAGCAGCACAATGTTGCCCACATACATTGACACAATCACCGACCAGAACACCTCCGGGTGATCGACAAAAAGTCGCGGCCCCGGTTGAATGCCATAAGCAATGAGCGCGCCGAGCATGATTGCCGTCGTGCCGGAACCAGGAATACCCAACGTCAGCAGAGGCACAAACGATCCCGTGGATGCGGCATTATTCGCCGCCTCAGGTGCTGCCAAGCCGCGCAAACTACCCTTACCGAAACGTTTTTTGCGCGCTGCGGGCGCCAGATTGCGCTCAACTCCATAGGCAATAAAGGACGCAAGCGTTGCACCCACACCAGGCAACACGCCCACCAGAAAACCCAACACACTCGAGCGCCCCACCACAGGCGCCACATCACGCACCTCTGAGCGGGTGAGTCGCATACTGCCAAGCTCTGCACGACCGCGCGTCTGTACTTCGCGATGTTTGCCGACCAGTACACTGCCCACAACCTCAGCAAGCGCGAACGTAGCCATGGCCAGCAGCAAAAAACTGAACCCGTCGATGAGATCCAGCCGCCCAAACGTGAACCTCGGCAAACCGCTGGTGGCGTCAGCACCGACGGTGCCAAGCATCAACCCAAGCACTGTCATGAGCGCCGCCTGCAGCATTTGGCCGCGCCCGGCCATGGCGGTGATTGCCGTAAGACCCAGCACCATAAGCGCAAAGTAATCCGGCGACTGAAACGACAGCGCCAGCTGTGCAAGTAAGGGTGCGGCAACAAGCAAGGCAACGGCGCCAACAGTACCGCCGGTAAAAGATGCATAAGCAGCCAGGGCCAATGCTCTACCCGCTTGCCCCAACTGGGCCAGGGGATAACCATCGAAGCTGGTGGCTACGGTACTGGCGGTGCCGGGCGCATTAATGAGTATGGACGAGGTTGACCCACCAAACACCGCGCCATAATAAACACCGGCCATCAAAATCATGCCCGATGCGGGATCGAGACCATAGGTCAGCGGAATCATCAGCGCGACGGCACTGATAGGACCAAGACCTGGCAACAAGCCAATGAAAGTACCCGCAAAGCAGCCTAGCGTGACCATCAACAGATTAAACGGCGCCAGAGCGGTGCCAAGGCCCCCGGCGATGCCCTCAAACATTTAGAGTCCTCATACGTTCGGCGACACCAGCACCCACAGCGAGCCCTGGGGCAGGTACAAACCAAGACCAAAACGCAACACAAGAAACAGCACGCCAGCGGCAACCAGCGCCGTGCCAGCAATCACTCGCCCACGACGCTCGCCCAACAGCAAGAAACCACCAATCAGAAACATTAGGGTGGCCAGAAAAAATCCGACCCATTCGAGTAGCGCGCCGTACAGGCCTGTCCAGCCGAACAGCAGCAAGGCAGTGAGCACATGGTGGGGGTTTGCTGAGGCCACGGCGGCGTCACCTCTAGACTCTGGTTTGCCGCCAAACACAAACAGCGCAATGGACAACAGCACCCCGGCACCCGCAAGCACCCAGGGCATGGAGCGTGCGTTCATGGCTTCCAGCGCATCTACGGGCAGGCGCGGTATGTCAGGAATCTGCGCGCCATAGAACAGACTTAGCCCGAGAAAAACTATAGCGCCTAAGCGTTTGCGCGTTACCAGCACGGACCAATTCACTGGATAAAACCAAGCTCACGCATAAGTTCACCGGTTACGCGCTCTTGCGTCTCCAGGTAACGCACAAAGTCTTTCCCAAACACAAAGTTATTCACCCAGCCATGCTGTGCTCGGAGCGCCTCCCATTGTGGCGTCTCACTCATGCGTTGCAGCAGCTGCGCATACTCCTGCTGTGCCTCCTCTGACAAACCAGGCACCCCAAAGAAGCCACGCCAGTTAATAAATGTGAGCGGATAACCCAATTCAGTAAAGGTTGGCACATCCGGCAACTCGGCCAGCCGCTGGTCTGCGGCTATCGCAAGTATGCGCACCTTGCCTGCCTGGACCATGCCCATCGCGTCGCCCACCGTTGCACTCATTACCGGTGTTTCACCCGACAGCAAGGCAAGCAACGCTTTGCCTCCGGCATCGTACGCCACATAACGCGCATCTCCTGCGCGTAATCCTGCAACCCGAAATATGGATGCGGCGATTAAGTGATCAAGCCCGCCGCGATTCGAGCCACCCGCAATCTTGATCTCGCGCGGCGCACGGCGCAGCTCGAGTAGCAACTCAGCGAAGGTTTTAAACTTCGAATCAGCGCGTACCGCGATAATACCGAAGTCGCCGATCACTGCTGCTACTGGCGTCAGGTCGCGCCAGGATTGGCGAAACACGGGCTGTAAGGAGCGCGCCACTATAGGTGTGGAATTAACCAGCAGCACGTGTTGATTTTGTTCGGCCGTCTCAATCATGTGTGCAACCGCCTTTGCCCCTCCGGCACCTGACATGTTTTGCACCGACACATTGGGCAGCAGCGCCGATTCAGTCAGGGCACGACCAACTCCACGCGCAGTAGCATCCCAACCGCCACCCGCACCACCGGGAATCAGTAGATGCAGGCGGTTGACGTCGGCTGCCGCTGCCGCGCACAGCAGCAACGTCATCAGCATGCAGAGCACTCGAGACAGGAACACAGTCATCGATGGATTATGCCCGAGCCTTCACTACCTCGAGTGCACCCAGGCGTAAAGGGTGCGAAAATAGGCCAGGGGTTGGGGGATCTCTTGGCGTCCGGGCAGGACGGCTGATAACCAGGTTCAGCATCGTGAATGCAATGTAACAAACGCCTTTATATATTCCCGACAACCCATTGAATAATATAAATATATTCGGGGTTTCAAGAAATGACTTTAGGTCAAAAATTTAGTCTCTGTATCTGCCTGGCAATCGCCCTCGCCGCGTGCGCCGAGACAACCCGCCAGGCACCCGCCGCAACCGCAGGCACAGCTGTTACGGCCTCTGACACCACCGCCCAAACCACCGCCCAAGCAGCTAATGCGCCGCCGGTAACCAGCAACCCCGAGCGCGATGCCTTCTTTGGCGATCTGCACGTCCACACTCGTTTTTCATTCGATGCATTTCTGATGGGTACGCGCCGCACCCCGGATGATGCATACCGGTTTGCCAAAGGCGATGCCATTGAACACGCGTCCGGGTTTTCCATGCAACTGAAAAAACCGCTCGACTTTCAGGGCGTCACCGACCATGACCTCTACCTGGGCATGATGCCCAACCTTGCAAACCCCGACAGCGAATTTGCTGATCACCCCATTGCCGAGTTTGTGCGTAACGCCACTAACGTGCCCGGCTCTGCGGCCGCTTTCCAGGCCGTGCTGCGACACCTCACCAGCACTCGCGCCAGTGACGTCGAAGATGAACTGCGCAATCGCCCTATCGCGCTCGATGCCTGGCAACAGATCATCGCGTCGGCCGAGCGCCACAACGAACCGGGCAAGTTCACAACGTTCATTGCCTACGAATACACCAAGTCAGCCGATGAATTTCAGAACCTGCACCGGAACGTGGTCTTTCGTGGCAGTAATGTTCCTGCAGAGCCCTTCCCTGCCTACGACTCGCAGCCGGAAGACCTGTGGAACTGGCTGGATGAGCAACGCGCCAAAGGCATTGAAGGGCTGGCGATTCCGCACAACTCCAATGGCTCCGATGGCTGGATGTTCGCGAAAAGGAAATGGGATGGCTCAGCGTTTGATGCCGACTATGGGGCGCAACGCATGCGCAACGAGCCACTGGTTGAAAACACCCAGGTTAAAGGCACATCGGACACGCACCCTCTATTGTCACCCAACGATGAGTGGGCCAACTTCGAGATCATGCCGCTGCGTATCGCCTCCACCTTGCCGAGCCGACCGCAGGGCAGCTATGTACGCGAGGCGTACCTGAACGGACTGGTAATGCAGGAAGACGCCGGGTTCAACCCCTACAAGTTTGGCGTCATCGGCTCCTCAGACACCCACAACGCCGCCGGATCGTTTGATGAGGACAATTACTGGAGCAAAACCGGTGTGCTCGACATAGAGCCGCAACTGCGCGGCTCAGTACCACTCGACGAGCCCGGACCTAACGGCGAAAAGTACGCAAACGGCCCCTCGCGGTATTGGGGCGGTTCTGGTTTGGCTGGCGTGTGGGCAGAGGCGAACACGCGTGACGCGATTTATGCTGCCTTTCGCCGCAAGGAAACCTTCTCAACCTCCGGCCCGCACATCAAACTGCGGTTTTTTGGCGGTTACGCTTTTGACACAGCAACAGTTGATGAAACACAAGAAATCAAGAACCTGTACGCCACCGGTGTGCCAATGGGCAGCGACCTGAACCCGGCACCCGGCAATTCTCCCGAGGACGCAACCAACCAGACACCCCAGTTTTACGCCTGGGCACTGCGCGACAACGACAGCGGTGCCCTGCAGCGCCTGCAAATCATCAAAGGCTGGGTAGAAAACGGGAAGACCCAGGAAAAGGTGTTTGATATTGCCTGCTCTGATGGACTTGCGGTTGACCCCGCCACGCACCGTTGTCCTGATAACGGTGCCACAGTGAATCTGGCCGATTGCAGTGCAAGCGCTGACAAGGGAGCGGCTGAACTCAAGGCGGTATGGCAAGATCCGGAATTTGATACCAGCCAAAACGCGTTCTACTACGCCCGCGTGCTGGAAAACCCGATCTGCCGCTGGTCGACCTGGGATGCCATACGGGCGGGTGTTGAACCACGCGCCGACATGCAAGCCACCATTCAGGAGCGCGCCTGGTCATCACCTATCTGGTACAACCCGGCACGCTGAGTTGAGTAAACGCACACAGCGCTCATTCTGGGCAGCCCGCTGGCCGCTTGGGGGCATGTGTGTTGGTGTGTTCGCATCTACTTTCGCCTCTACAGTCGCCTGGGCAGCAAGCACGGCCGAGGTAAATCCCGGCACGGTAAAGATTACCAACAACGCAGCGATTGACATTCGCAGCGTCACCGCAAGTAGCGTCGACATTAAAATCGATGGAAAACTGGAAGAGTCAATCTGGCCAACCTTACCCGCCTACGATGAGTTTTTTGTCATCGAGCCCGATACGCTGAAAGACACCACCAGCGAGACCCTGGTGCGGTTCTTTCATACCGAACGCGGGCTCTATATAGGCATCGACATGGAGCAACCCGCAGGCACCCTGATTAGCCGTCTGTCTGGGCGTGATGTACGGGCCATCAACCGGGACAGCATCAACATCACGCTCGATACCTCGGGTGAAGGCCGTTACGGATTTTGGTTCGGTGTGAATCTTGGCGGCTCCATTCAGGACGGCACCGTATTGCCAGAACGCAAGTTTTCATCGGACTGGGATGGCCCATGGCGCTCGGCGACTGCTGTTACCGACAAGGGCTGGAGTGCGGAGTTCTTCATTCCCTGGGGCACCGTTTCCATGCCGGCGGCGGGTGCGGAGCGCGCGATGGGCCTGTTTATGTCACGCAAGGTCGCCTACCGGGACGAGCGTTGGGGTTGGCCCGCACTGCCCGGTACCAAGCCTGTATTCATGTCCACACTGCAGCCAATGACCTTGCACGATGTTCAGCCGCGCCAGCAATACAACATCTATCCCTTTGCTGCGGTTACCGGCGACAACATCGATGACGACGTGGGCTACCGCTTCGGCGCCGATGTGTTCTGGCGACCCACCACTAACTTTCAGGTCAACGCCACCATCAATCCTGATTTTGGCGGCGTGGAGTCAGACGACGTGGTGATCAACCTGACGGCAGTAGAAAACTTCTTTCCCGAAAAACGCCTGTTCTTTCAGGAAGGGCAGGAGATTTTTGTCGCATCGCCACGCGCCGCTATCAACAACGGTGGCGTCGGTAATGCTGGCACGCCCTACACCCTGGTGAACACTCGCCGCATCGGCGGTTTCCCTCGTGAACCCCTGAACCCCGATGGATTGAACATCAGCCAACGCGAACTCATCCAACCCGCCGAACTCATCGGCGCAGCGAAACTGACGGGCCAGTCCGGGAGAATTCGCTACGGCTTTCTGGGCGCACTCGAGAAAACGACCAAGTTTGACGCCACCATTGAAGGACCCAACGGCGAATTCTTCGATGAGAACCTGCACGTTGAAGGCAGCGATTACGCGATTGCGCGGCTATTATACGAAGACAACGAAGGCGGGGCCTATCGCGCCCTTGGCGTGCTCGCTACCGCGGTACTGCACAATCAGGGCGATGCGCTGGCTCAGAGCATCGATGGGCACTACTTGTCGCCCAACGGCGGCCTGGCAATCGATGGCCAGTTCTTCACCTCAGACATAGACGGTGTACGGCGTGGCTACGGTGGCTTCATCGACTTTGAGTACACTCCCAAGCGCGGCCGGCGCTATCGGCTGGGTCTCGAACATACAGACCGTAACGTCGACATCAACGATCTCGGCTTTCTGGCGCGTAACGATCGCAGCCGCATTCGCTCGGCCCATATCCGCACCAATAGCAACCCCAGAATAGGTCGCAACAATCAGTTCGACGTGCGCGGATTTGTCGACAGAAACACAGACGATGAGTTTCTCGGTGGTGGGATATTGCTTTCTGATCGCATCATGTTCAACAACTTTTCCAACCTCACCTGGCGCGTGGGACACTTCACGCCAGCGTTTGATGATCTCAATAGCTTTGGCAATGGCAGCTATCGAATCACCGAACGCAGCAGCGCCAGCCTGCGCTACAGCACCAACAGCTCAAACCGGTTTGCGTGGCGAGCCGGTGTCGGCTTCGACGAAGAAAACCTTGGCGGCGATTCGTACACCGCCAGTGCAGGTCTCACCTGGCGACCACTGGATCGGCTCAACGTTGAACTGTCTGTGCGCTATCGCGATCGGGACGGCTGGCTGTTGCATCAGGAGGATCGCAACTTCACCACCTTCAAGGCGACCCAATGGCAGCCACGCCTGGGTATTGAGTACTACTTCTCTGCTCGTCAGCAATTTCGTCTTTCTGCCCAGTGGATCGCCATCAAGGCGCGCGAAGATGAGTTCTTTCTGGTACCCGACACACCCGGCGATCTTATCCCAACCGGCAATCCTCCTGGCAGAGCTGACGACTTCGCGCTATCGGACATGGTGATTCAGGCGCGCTACCGGTGGGAGCTCGCGCCTTTATCCGATCTGTTTATCGTTTATACCCGCACGTCTGATGTAGGTTTTGCGCTGAATGATGAAAACTTCAGCGACCTGCTTGACCGCAGTCTCGATCAACCAATTGTTGATCAACTGGTGGTAAAACTGCGCTACCGGTTCGGCGGCTAACGCGCTCGTTAGCTACGTCAACCCACTTTTGCCGACTGCCCTCCATCCACAGGCAGCACAATACCCGTAATAAACTTCGCCTCATCACTGGCCAGAAACAGGGCGGCGTTTGCCACGTCCCAGGCAGTGCCCATGCCACCACGCAGTGGTACGGTGCGGTCACGCGACGCAATGACTGCGGCGCGGTCCAGACCCGCTGCAACGTTGCCCTCGATCGCCATGGGCGTGTTCATTAATCCTGGCGCGATGACATTCGCCCGAATGCCGTACTTCGCATTACCTGTCGCGAGCGACTGGCTGTACGCATTGAGCGCCGCCTTGGACGACTTGTACGCCAGAATAGCCACCGAGGCGACGGCAGCAGCGGAGGAGATGTTGGTGATCACGCCAGAGCCCTGGGCGCGCATGTGGGGCAACGCGTGTTTGCACGCAAACACCATGCTTTTGAGGTTCACCGCCATGATGCGATCCCACACCTCTTCGCGCATGCTGGTGGCGCCTGAGTCACCCGCCCCTATGCCTACGTTGTTGTGCAGTACATCGAGCTGGCCATAAGTCGACATACAGACTTCAACAAAGGCCGCGCAATCCTTCTCGTGGGCAGCATTCGCGGCGGTTGCACTCGCCTGCCCGCCGAGGCTTGCTATCAGTGCCGCGGTTTCTTCGGCGCGGCGAAGCTCGCGATCGACGCACAACACACGCGCACCTTCAGCCGCATAGCGCAACGCCGTTGCCCGGCCATTACCAATCGTCTCACCGGGAGTCTGCCCCGCCCCTACAACAACGGCGACTTTACCCGCCAGCCGAGCACCGCGATCCAGCCCTCGCGCCAGCTGCTGCGTATCACCTAACTGCGCATCAGTTGGGCTCATCGCCGAACACACCCGGGGAAACTGCAGAGCATTTCAAACAGCAGGTTGGCCGCGAGCAACGCGGTGTTACCTGTGGTGTCGTAGGCAGGCGCCACCTCAACAAGATCCGCGCCGACCAGGTTAAGCCCCCACACCCCCCGAATCACCTCGATCCCTTGTGATGCGGTTAATCCACCGGGCTCCGGCGTACCGGTACCAGGGGCAACGCTTGGATCGAGACCATCGATATCGAAGGTGAGGTAGGTCGGTGTGTCTGGTCCCACCCGGTCCCGCACTTCGGCCATGAGCGGTGCAAGTGATTGGTACCAACAGTCTTCCGCCGGCACTACCCGTACACCCTGCTGCCGCGACCAGTCAAAGTCATCCGCGCTGTAGCCAGTGGTGCGTAACCCAATCTGGGTCATCTTGTGGGGATCAACCAAACCCTCTTCTATCGCGCGCCGAAAAATCGTGCCGTGACAAATACGTTCGCCAAACATGGAATCGTTGATGTCGGCATGGGCATCCACATGCACAAGCGCCATGGGGCCATGGCGCTTGGTGAGCGCACGCAAGATTGGTAGCGCGACCGTGTGATCACCGCCCATCGATAATGGTTTGGCACCCCAGTCCACAACATTGTCGTAAAAGGACTCGATGATTGGGATCGACTTTTCGAGGTTAAAGGTATTGAGCGGTACATCACCAACGTCACCAATCTGAAAACTGTCAAACGGCGCCGCTCCGGTATACATGCCATAAGGACGCACCAGTACGCTCTCTGCACGAATGCCCCGCGGTCCAAAGCGAGCACCGGGACGATTGCTGGTGCCAATGTCGAGCGGCACTCCGGCGATGGCGATGTCCAGACCTTCAGCGCTTGCGTGTTCCGGTAAGCGGAACATGGAACCGGGGCCGGCAAAGCGTGGCATCTCATTACCACCAAGCGGCTGATTCTTAGTTTCTGAACTCATGAATTTAGTACTTTTGCGATTTGTTGCTCGTCATAACCCAGCTCGGCAAGAATCGTGGCTCCATCGGCACCAAGTTCCGGCGCCAGCGGTGTCCTGTTCACCGGTGTTTTCTCGAATTGCGCAGCAGGCCGCGCCTGGCGTACACGCCCCAATCCCGGGTGGTCATATTCCTGAATAATGTCGTTCTCAAGCACCTGTTCGTGCTCGAGTATCTGTGGTCGCGTGAGCACCGGTGCACAAGGCACGCCATGGGCATCAAGTATTTCTAACCATTCTGCGGTGGTTTTCTGCGCAATCACCTCGCCGGTGGCTTTCAGCCGGGCTGGCGCATTAACCACTCGGCCGCGGGCTGTATTGAAGCGTTCGTCGTTCAACCACTCCGGTTTTTCGAGGGCTGTGCACATGCCTTGCCACTCAGCATCGCTCACGGCACCACAGGTTAAGTAGCCGTCTTTGGATTTGAAGATGAGATCCTGAGCAAGCTGACCGGTGCGCACATTCACCTCATTGCCAACCACCGTGAGACCGGCCAGACCCTCCGGCCACAGAAAGGCAATCATCGTATCGAGCATAGCGACTTTAATTTTCTGCCCCTCACCCGTACGCTCGCGGGATAGCAGCGCTGCCGTAATCGCCTGCGATACCGTTAGACCGGTGGTTTTATCGGGGATAACCGTGCGCATCATGCGCGGCCGGTCGTTCGCATCATTGGCCTGAATGTCCGCCATGCCCGACAGGGCCTGAATAACCGGGTCGTAGACTCGCTTGTGCGCGTAGGGTCCCGTCTCGCCAAAGCCGCTGATCGAGACGTAAATAAGTTTCGGGTTAATGGCCTTTAACACATCGTAACCCAGCCCCATGCCTTCGATGGCCCCAGGCCGAAAGTTCTGGACAAACACATCCGCGTCTTTAACCAAGCGCTTCACCACCTCAATGCCTGCGCTTGACTTCAAGTCGAGCGCAATCGAGCGCTTGCCGCGGTTAACCGTCAGAAACCCCGGCCCCAACCCCTTGCCACCACCCATCTGGCGAATAATGTCTCCGCCGGGAGGTTCTACCTTGATCACATCAGCACCCTGGTCGGCCAGCAACCCGGTAGAGATGGGGCCGGACAACACCCGGGACAGATCGATAATTTTAAAGCCGCTCAGTGGACCGCTCATGGTGCTTCCTTCTTTAATATCGGGGTATAAATTCCCCTGTGGTACAACGTAGTCCTGTGTTACCTCAAAGACTACCGGCAGACGCCCATGACCGCACCCCTCGCACCCACCCGCTGCGCACAACGCAGAGTGGCAGACTGAAGAGCGCATGATCACCCAAACCAAACGTCTGCTGTACCTCTGCGCCGGTTGGATCGCGTTGGCACTGGGCGTTATTGGCATTCCGTTGCCGCTGCTGCCCACCACCCCGTTCCTGTTACTGGCCGCCGTCTGCTTCGCCCGGGGATCCCAGCGCTGGTACGACTGGCTGCTGCAACACCCGCGGCTAGGACCACCAATCGTCGCCTGGCAAACCGAACGCGCTATACCCCGTCGGGTCAAGTGGATCGGCACGCTGAGCCTGATTGCCTTGCCGCCCATCAGCTACCTGCTGAGCGCGCCCTGGCAGGTTATCGCGCTACAAAGCCTTATTCTTGTGGGTGTGGGCACCTTCCTGTGGACCCGCCCGGAACCCTCAGGTACCTGACTAACCCAATCAGGACATTCATCGTATAGTTAGAGTCAGTTTTCTGCCGGGCCCTCAAGTGAGCGAAGCAAACACCACAAACACCCCCACTGACTCCAACCAAGACACCCCCGCCGTCACAAATGCCGAGCTCCGAGAACAGTGGCGAATCGACCCACAGCAAGATCCCTACAGTATTGAACTCGGCAAACTCAACCCTGGCCACGGCGCTTACTTCGAAGCCAATACCATATTGCCGGTGTTCGAACGCCTGCGCAGCGAAGCCCCGGTCCACTACTGTGAAGAGAGCCAGTACGGGCCCTACTGGAACGTCACCCACTTCAACGACGTAAAGTACGTTGATACCAACGCTCACATATTTTCATCCGAACGCAGCAACGGCGGCATCCGGCTTGGCGGTCAATTCTCGGCAGATAGCGAGCCCGAAGATCAAATGGTGCTGCCCATGTTTATCATGGCCGACTCGCCGGTGCATGACGAGCAACGCGCTGTCGTTTCGCCCATGTTTGCACCACGCAATCTGGCCACTTTAGAAGACACTATTCGGCAACGGGCGGGGGACATTCTCGACAATCTGCCGCGCAATACAGATTTCAACTGGGTCCAGCATGTCTCCGTTGAACTTACCGGTCGCATGCTCGCCACCCTGTTTGACGTTCCTCAGGAAGACCGCAGCAAGCTTATCCACTGGTCAGACACGGTAGAACGCATCGCTGACCCAGACTATTTTGCAACCGTTGAAGAAGGTTTTGCCGAAGTTTGGAAGTGCTTTGAGTACTTCCAGAAAGTCTGGGATGAGCGCAAGGGAGGCAGCGGCGCCGACTTAATCTCATTTTTGGCTAATGGCGATGCGACAAAAAACATGTCACCCAATGAATTCCTCGGCAATGTGCTGCTACTGATCGTGGGCGGCAACGACACCACTCGCAATTCTATTAGCGCCGGCGTGCTGGGGCTCAATAAATACCCCGAGGAATACGCCAAACTGAAAGCGAATCCTGCACTCATTCCTAATATGGTGCCGGAGATTGTGCGCTGGCACTCACCCGTTGCACACATGTGCCGCACGGCTATGGAAGACACAGAAATCAATGGCCAGACCATCAAAAAACTCGATCGCATCTGCATGTGGTATTTAGCTGGCAACCACGACACCAACAAGATTCCTGATGCCGAGCGGCTAATAATCGACCGACCCAATGCGCGCCAGCATTTAGGCTTCGGCTTCGGCATTCATCGCTGTCTGGGCAACCGACTCGCAGAGATGCAGTTGCGCGTGCTCTGGGAAGAAATTCTTCAGCGCTTCGACCACATTGAGGTGGTAGGAGAACCCAGTTACCTGAATTCCAGTTTTATCCGCGGCATCACCGATTTGCCTGTGCGCGTGCACGACCGCTAGGACTTCCCACTATGCTGCAGATCTACCATGCGCCCATGACGCGCTCGTTGCGCGTTATCTGGCTCTGCGAAGAGCTTGCGCTACCTTACGAAATCATACCGGTCGACTTTTCACCCGAATATCGGGCGACTGCCGAATGGCGCGCCCTCAATCCAACCGGCAAGGTACCGGTGATGGTCGACAACGGCATCACCATGTTTGAGTCGGGCGCCATGGTGCAACACATTCTCAACTGTTACGGCAACGGCCGACTCGAGCCTGAGCCACGTACCGAAGCGCACGCGCACTTCTTGCAGTGGTGCTGGTTTGGCGAATCAACCCTGGCTCGACCGCTGGGCGAAATTGTCAACCACAAACGCGAGTTTCCCAATGAACAGGAGATTCCGGCGATACTCGCAGAGATGGCCGATCGGGTCGAAGTCTCTTTGCAGGCGGTAGCTGGCGCGACCGCAGACTCGCAGTGGCTTATCGGCGACATCTTTACCGCAGCAGACGTTATGGTCGGCTACAGCCTGCACCTGGCACACTTGCTTACGCCCGATCGCTTACCTGCTGAACTCATGCCCTACTGGCAACGCTTGCAAGCGCGGCAGGGCTATCAGAAAACCATTGCCGTATAGGCAGAACCGCAACGCCTAGTAATAGTAGTCGTCGTACTGCGGCTCCGGCGCCAGATACAACAGCAACCAGATACTGCCTGCAGCGAGTGCAATGACCAACAGTCCGCGTACCCAGGGAGTGGTTTCGACGGGTGGAAATTTGCCAAACGCCGAGGGCTGCTTGCGCCCCGTCAGCATTGCACGCGTTAAGGGTTCACCGAAACGGAACTTGTGGACGAGGATGGAAATTACGTGCACTGCAATGAGCGCGAGCAAGAAATCAAACAACCAGTGATGCCAGTCGGTAAGCTGCGCCGCAAAATCGCTGGATACCGCCTCCTTGTAAGGGCCGGTGTAGAGAATATCGTCATCGGCAAACAAACCGGTCACGGCCTGCGCGCTAATCCACGCGAGCAACACCAGCACCGCATAAGCACCAAGCGGATTATGTCCAGGATAGGTTTCAGGCGCTGCGTGGTTGTTAAGGCGCGCCCGGGCATACGCAAACACGGCACTTGGTCCACGGAGAAAATTCGAAAACCGTGCGTAGGGTGTGCCAACCAGCCCCCAGACCAGGCGGAACACCACTAGCCCAAGCGCACAGTAGCCACTATAGAAGTGATAGTCGCGGTACTCGACGCCCAGTTCAGCAGTACCCCAGGACACTCCTATGCAGACCACCAGCAACCAGTGGAACAGGCGCAGGAACGGATCCCATACCACTGCCTACTTGTCGTCGACCCGGAAATCGTCGTGGCAGGAGCCACAGGCCTGGCCGAGCTTGCCAATGGCGCCTTTTACCGCGCCCTCTTCAACATCTTCGATAGCCGCGACCCGAGTGAGCTCTGCTGCTCTTTCAATCAGCGTCTCAATCTTGGCTTGAAACTCTGCAGGCTGCTCCCAGATAACCGGTAGCGCTTGCGATTCGACTCCACTCGCCGCCGTGTTGGCTTTGAAAGTATCTGTAAGCATGGGTGCAAGGTTACCGATGTGCGCCGCATTTCGTGCCACCAGTGCTGTATCCATAGGGATGCGGCCGCGCGCCATGCCACCAAGCGGAAACATGTAGTACCCCATGAGCTTAAGCGCACCCTGACGCGTGGCGATGACCCGCGCCGCTCGCTCCGCCTCTTTGGCCGCTTTACCAGCATCGGCAGCCGCCGCTCCCTGGCTGACAAATAATGCCCCAGCGACCGTCAGCAGGCCTGCGCAGGCAACACCGGAAACGCAGGCAATCAGGGCTTTGCCCCACCTGAGTAATATAAAAGATGACATAAGTACTCCAGAAAAAAGGGTCTGCGATACGTTTAATGCGACCACCACTATACCAGCAGGCTGTTACAAAAGTAATTTGCAGCCCTCCGCCAGGAACACGGGTTAGGAACATGGACTAGGAGCATGGGCTTGATTGAGCTAGCATCGAAGCGAATATCAGCACGTCTTACAATGTGGTTAAGCTATTCCATTGATCTATTTTTCGTAGCAAAGCCAAAACCAACCGGGAACGCCCATGTCGACATCTTACAGCCGCAGTTTTGAACCACTTTTTACCTCTGCTGACGACACATCAACCGGGCCTGCACCACGCACCAGCCCGCAACGCCCACTCCCCCGAGCTACCCGTATCGCCATCCTGGGTGCCGGTATGTCAGGACTGTGCATGGCGATCCAGCTGCGCAAACTAGGCGTCAGCGACTTTGTCATCATCGAAAAAGCAGATCATGTTGGTGGCACCTGGCGTGACAATACTTACCCAAACATTGCCTGTGATGTTCCCTCCCACGTCTATTCGTTTTCCTTCGAACTTAATCCCAACTGGAGCCACAGCTATTCTGGCGGCAAAGAAATCTGGGACTATTGCGAACGCTGTGTCGACAAGTATGGCCTCGATCCCTACCTGTATCTGGGGCACGAAGTGGCAGCGGCACAATACGTTGACGACGCGTCCACCAACAGACGCTGGCAAGTCAGCCTGCAAGACGGCACAACGCTGCATGCGGACATGGTGGTCAGCGGCCTCGGTGGTTTGCATCTACCCAACCGTGCCAACATTGCCGGCATCGAGAGTTTCGCCGGTAAGCGTTTCCATACCGCCGAGTGGGACCACAGCCATGACTTGAAAAATCGCAAGGTTGCCCTGATAGGAACAGGGGCAAGTGCCGGCCAAACGCTGCCGGGCATCGTCGACGACGTAACCTCCGTTACTGTATTTCAGCGCTCGCCCGCCTGGGTGTTCCCGCGCCTCGACGGCGCCATCGAAGAGTCACGCCGGGAACGCTTCCGCAGACACCCCTGGATGATGCGAGGCTACCGCTGGTTTCTTTGGGTCTTTATGGACGTCATGGGTATCTTGTCATTACGCCGCGGCAGCCGCATGTCGGCGCGATTAAGAGAGAACGGACTTGCGCACCTGGAAGAGTCGGTACGAGACCCGGCCACCCGTGCCGCACTTACTCCCGACTACGAACCCGGCTGCAAGCGCCGCGTCATCTCAGACGATTATCTGTCCAGCTTTAACCGCGACAACGTGCAGCTCGTGACCGCAGACATCGACAAAATTGTGCCCGAGGGCGTCCTCGACAGTGCTGGCAACCTGCATGAGGTCGATACCCTCATCGAGGCCACTGGATTCAAGCCGTTCGACATTACGGATTATGTCTCTATTACAGGTCGCGATGGCCTGTCGTTACAAGATGCCTGGCAAGACAAAGTCGACTCTCATCGCACCATGATGGTGCCGGGCTTCCCCAACTTTTTCCTCATGCTTGGTCCTAACAGCGCCACCGGCCACACTTCCGCCTTGATCATGATCGAGTCAGCCGCCAACTACATCGTTGACTGCCTGCGACTGTTGAACACCAGCCCCCTCGAAGAGCTCGACCCCGATCCATCGGTGGTTGCCAACTACAACGCCCGGTTACAGCAAGACATTAAAAAACTCGTATTCAGCGATGGTTGCGGTGCGTGGTATACCGACGACAATGACTACAATTTTACACTCTGGCCTTATTCTGCGGCGCGCTTCATTTGGGAGCAGGCCAGGGTTAATCCAGGAGAATTTCGCGCGCCGACCCAATCGACCACCAGCGCGAGCTAATGACCCAAAACCGCCCACCTATACGCGTTTATACCGCCCGCAGCATAATCACCATGAACGCCTCGCTCCCGCGAGCGAGTGCCATTGCGGTTCGCGACGGGCACATTGTGGAAGTTGGCTCCATCGAGGACATGCAGCCCTGGTTAAGCAAGCATGAGCACGTGCTCGATAGCCGGTTCGAAAACAACATCATCGTCCCTGGGCTGATCGACCCACACCTGCACCCGGCCATGGCCGCTGTCATTTTGCCCATGGAGTTTGTCACCGCAATGGAGTGGCGTTTCCCCTGGGGCACTGTGACACCAACCACCACCGCTGAAGGGTTCGACAGCCGTATTGGTGAGCTTGCTGCCGCCCACACCGGGGACGACCCCTTGATCATCTGGGGACATCACGATCTCTGGCACGGCAGCATGTCGCGCACGCGCATCAATGACATCGACTCTACAACACCCATTGTGGTCTGGAATCGTTCGTTTCACGAGCTGTGCATGAACGATGGCGCGCTGAATATGCTCGAGATCAACGAAGCCAGTGCGGGCAGCAGACATCAGGTGGACCTACCCCGCGGCCGGTTCTACGAAATTGGTCTTGGCTACGCGATTCAAAAACTGAACCCATGGATACTCGCTCCGGAGCGCTTCGCCAAAGGCATGGAGCGACTGGCCAAGGTGGTGCACTTCGGCGGTCAGACCACCATTGGCGACATGGCAGTGGGAATTTTCGATTTCGACACAGAAATGAGTGCGATGCGCGCAGTGATCGACACCGACAGCACACCCTTTCGAACCGAGATGGTACCGCACGGGCTCGCGCTTAATCGCGGCCGCAGCGAATCTGAGGCGCGTGAATTGATCGCAAACCTCGAAAGTCTGAACACTCATCGCCTGCGTTATAAAAAGCGCATCAAGCTGTTTGCCGACGGTGCCTTCTTTGCCCAGGTTTCGCAGCTACAAGCGCCCGGCTACATCGACGGCCATCACGGCGAATGGATGATGGTGCCCGAAGAACTGGAAGAGCGAGCACGCTTTTACTGGAACAAGGGCTATCAGATTCACATTCATGTCTGTGGCGACCTGGGAGTAGAGCTTGCACTAGATGTGCTCGAAAAACTCCAGTGGGAGCGGCCGCGGTTTAATCACGGCTTTACACTCGAGCACTTTGGCTACAGCACACCTGAGCAGGTGCAGCGCGCTGCGGCATTGGGCGCCAACGTGTCAGCCAACATCTACTACCTGCACGAACTGTCAGACATTTACGCTCGGGAGTCCGTCGGTTACGAGCGCGCGAGCAGCATGTCGCGGCTGGCCAGTTGTTTTCGCGAAGGCATCACGACCACGTTGCATTCAGACTTCACCATGGCGCCCGCCCAGCCCCTCAACAGCATGTGGGTTGCGGTGAATCGGGTGAATGCTGTGGGTGATGTTATGTGCACAGAAGAGTGCTTAACATCGGAGCAGGCGCTGGCGGCTATCACCATCAACGCCGCTCGCATTCTCGGCTGCGCCGATGAAACAGGCAGTCTAAGGGCGGGGAAAAAGGCCGATTTTACCGTGCTCGATGCAGATCCTCTCACCATTGAGCCGATGCTCATCAAAGACATAGGTGTGTTGGCAACAGTGTTTGAGGGGACAATTCACCCGGTTCAATCGGCAGAATCCATATGCGCGAAGTAGTCCGCCAGGCGCTTGCCAGCCTCGTCCGGAAACCTTGTGGTTAACGACCGCGCCTGGGCAATGCGATCAACTCGAAAGTTGCGAAACCCCTGCCGCAGCTCACACCACGCACCCAACGTCCAGGTCGAACCCCAGTAGGCCAAACTCAGCGGCCAGACGGTTCGCTGGGACAACTCGCCGCTTACGTCGCTGTAATTCATGAACAGCCGCCGGCGATCGTTGATGGCCTCGCGCACTGCACCAAGTCGCTCCGTTGTTTCATGACTTTGAAAGCGCGCCATCTCTGGCACCACCAACGTTTGCGAGTTGAGTTCCGGGCGCAGTCGTTCTGGCAACACTGCATCCACTTTGTTCAGAATCCGATCGGCCGCTGCGGCCATCTCCTTGTCGCCCCAACGCTGGGCCACCTGGGCCCCAAAGATCAGTGCTTGCAGTTCGTCTTGATCAAACATCATGGGCGGTACTTGGTAACCACGATGCAGTCGATAACCTACACCCGCCTCACCATCGATGGGTACACCGGAGGCCATGAGATCCGCGATGTCCCGATAGATGGTGCGCTCGCTCACCTCCAGCTGTTCCGCCAGGGTCTTGGCGGTAAGCACCCGGCCGCGGCCGAGCTGCAATACGATCTGGAACAGTCTGTCAGCGGGTCTCATGGCAGCATGCTAGCAGAGCGCATGCGCAGGCAGAGACATCTAACGGCATCCTACTGACATCGGTCTGTCAGTAGCATACAGAAGGAAGAGGCTAATAAGAGCGTGGCAAGCCCAGCACGTTCTGGGCGATAAAGTTCAGCACCATGTTGGTAGAGATAGGTGCCGTTTGCCACAACCGAACCTCACGCCACTTGCGTTCGATGTGATACTCCCGCGCGAAGGCAAACCCGCCAAAGGTTTGAAAGCAATGATCAGCCGCATTCCAGGCCGCTTCTGAGGTCACCAGCTTGGCAATGTTCGCCGCCTCACCACAGTCTTCGCCGGCGTCGTAGAGCGCTGCGGCCTTGCGCACCATCATCTCTGCCGCTTCCAATTCTGCATACGCATGCGCCAAAGGATGGGCAATGCCCTGATTTTTACCGATGGGGTTACCAAACACAGAACGGTCATTGGCGTATTCTACACCGCGTTTTATAAAGTACCGACCGTCACCTAATGCTTCGGATGCAATCAGCACGCGCTCAGCGTTCATGCCGGCCAGGATATTCTTGAAGCCTTTGCCCTCTTCACCGATTAGCGAACTTTTCGGAATTCGCATGTCGTCAAAAAATACTTCATTAGTATTGTGATTGATCATGGTGGGTATGGGGCGTATCTCGCAGCCTTTACCACGCACTTCGCGCAGGTCAACCAGGAAAGTAGACAGGCCATCAGTACGCTTTGCTACTTGATCAACCGGCGTCGTGCGCGCCAATAACAGCATTAGATCAGATTGCAGGGCGCGGCTGGTCCATATTTTCTGACCATTCACAACATACTCATCCCCATCTTTTTCGGCACGGGTTTTAAGCTGTGTTGTGTCAGAGCCCGTGGTCGGCTCCGTAACACCAAACGCCTGCAATCGCAGTTCACCCGAGGCTATACCAGGCAGGTAACTCTGTTTTTGCTCAGCAGAGCCATAGCGCAGCACGGTGCCCATGGTGTACATCTGGGCGTGACAAGCAGCAGCCGAACAACCATTGGCGTGAATGGTTTCCAAAATAACCGACGCAGCCCGTAGCGGTAATCCGGCACCGCCATACTCTTCAGGAATCAGCGCTGCGAGGTAGCCAGATTCGGTTAAGGCATCGACAAACTTATGCGGATACTCCGCTTTCTCGTCCAGATCTTGCCAGTAACTGCCAGGAAACTCGCTACAGATACGCGCCACTTGCTCACGAATATCTGCATAGTCTTGACCTACTTCAAGCGTTACTGCCATGCCTTTGTCCTTTTCTGTGGTGTTATTAGCCTGTGGTGTTACTGGCCTGATTCTTAACTCGCTATTTGCCCTTGAAATCCGGCGCGCGCTTCTCGTTAAACGCCCGCACGCCCTCGAGCCGATCCTCGGTAGGCACCATCCGGTTGTAGGCTTCGATTTCGTAGCGGTAGCCAATGTGATGCCCCGTTTGGGAAGCCATCGATACCGCCTTTTTTGCCTGCCGCACTGCAATCGGTCCATTTGCCGCAATTTGCTGTGCCGTGGCTATCGCCTCAGGAATAAGGTCGGCAGGTGCAAACACCTTGTTGACCAGGCCCCAGGCAAGCCCCTCTTCCGCGCTGAAGGGTGCACCCGTCAAAATAATCTCTTTCGCGCGTCGCTCACCGACTGCACGCGGCAAATTTTGCGTGCCCATGGAGCCCGGCATAATGCCGAGCTTCACTTCGGTTTGGGCAAACTTCGCGTTAGTAGAGGCGTAGACAAAATCAGCGCCGGCTGCAAACTCGCATCCGCCACCAAAGGCCGCACCATTAACCGCGGCAATGATCGGCACCGGGCATTCCATCATGGCAAACATGTTCTGCTCGAAGAGAGCGTGCTGTTGTTGCCATTCATCATCCGTCATGTTGTTGCGCTGCTTCAAATCACCGCCTGCACAAAAAGCCTTGTCGCCGGTGCCCGTCAGGATCACACAGCGTGCAAGGGAGGGATCAACATAGAGTGCCTCCCAAACCACCTTGAGGTCGGCACCCATTTGTGTGTTTAGTGCGTTGAACACCTCGGGGCGATTGAGCGAAACCTGAACAACATGCTCTGCAACCAGCTCAACCAACAGCGTCTCGAAGGTGCCTAACAAATCCCTAACTCGCCTTCTTGAAGCGCAGTGTCATGCGATCTGATTCGCCAATAGCGTCCATGGCCGCCTTGGTTTCCTCGCCACCACTGTAAGTGGGCGGTAAGCGCCAGACAACGTTGTCAGTCGTTGGGTTGTCGTTCGGATTGGCGTTAACTTCGCTAGTACCATCAAACGTGAACCCGGCTTGGGTAAACATCGCAATAACAAGGGAAGGCTTCAGATACCCCGCGCGGCCAGTCGCCCACTCATCGGGAGCATTCTCTGGCGCACGATGTTGAACGACACCCACGATGCCGCCAGGCTTGAGCAGGTCGTGCGCAGTAGTGATCGCCTCGTCCAATACACCCGTGTCTTTAAAGCGGTGCAGATTGTGCAGAGCGCGAATAAACAGCACCACGTCTGCCGTGCCTACAGTTGCCTCGGGTGCGCCGGCAAAGGTAAATCCTTCGGCAGCAATGCCGTTGTCGGTCCACTGGGCGACCTGGCCTGGAAACGCGTCTGTCGCTTCGATGCGCTGCTTCACCCGTTCTTCAGGAAAGCCAAAACTCGCCCACACGGAGTCCTGATAATTCACTCCGTAAACTGCGCCTTCGCTACCCAGGTAGTCGACAAGAATCTTCGTGTACCAGCCGCCACCCGGAATGGCTTCCGCTACCGTCATACCCGGCTCAACACCGAAGAACTCAAGGGTGGCGCCCGGGTTGCGATTGTCGTAGCGGGCCTTGTGTTCATCGGACTGAGCGTCGAGTGCCGCGCTCAGAGCGGTTTTGTTTGAACGCTCTGTCGAACTGTCTATCGAACTGGCGGCGGTCGCAACGGCCTCCCCAGCCGATTCGACCACGTCAGTCACACTGCCCGTCTGGGCGCAACCTGCCAGGGCAACTAGGGCCACTAATAAAGTGGCAGTCGGTGTGGCAGTCGGTGTCCCAATCGGCCTAGCAGATGCTAAGCGCCTGAATACGGAAGTTCTCATGTTTGCAATATCCTGTAGCCAGTTAAATAACCGTGAGTAACAGCTAGAGGATAACGCGCCGCCCCCTGAATTCAAAAGCGCCATCTGCAGCTCATTGTGCAGGCTCTCAGGGGAGCAAAAAGGCCGACTGCCGCGCTGGCTGGGTAATTGAGCTGAAAAAACTGGAAGCGCCGTCACGAGAATGACATATGACATGGCGCTGCAGGCTTGTTAGGGCCCTGGTGCAGAAGGATAATTCAGCCAGAACCAAATAACCCAGGCGCGCTCATGCCCAACAAACTCGACCAGCTAAAACAGATGACTGACGTAGTGGCTGACACTGGCGACATAGAGGCCATGCGCAAGTTTACGCCGCGTGACGCCACCACCAATCCGTCGCTACTACTCAAGGCGGCCAGCCTGCCGCAGTACGCTGATCTCATCGACGCTGCGCGGCAATTTGCCCGCTCCGCCACAGACCCCGGTGCGGCTGCCTGTGATCGTCTGGCCGTGCTGATTGGTAAGGAAATCAGCGAGATCGTCCCAGGCCGCGTGTCGACAGAGGTCGATGCCCGGCTGTCGTTCAATACCCAGGCAACGGTGACTCGGGCCCAACAAATCATCGATGCCTACGACACATTAGGCGTACCCAAAAACCGCATACTGATTAAAATCGCCGCCACCTGGGAAGGTATCGAGGCCGCCCGGCAGCTCGAAGGTGAAGGCATCAACTGCAACCTCACTTTGTTGTTTGGATTCGAACAGGCCGTTGCCTGTGCGCACGCTGGCGTGACACTGATTTCGCCGTTTGTTGGACGCATCCTCGACTGGCACAAGAAACACAATCCAGGTGCCGACTTGTCGGGCGCGAGTGACCCCGGTGTCGCATCAGTACAGCGCATCTACAACTTCTACAAGGCGAACAATTTTCCAACGATTGTGATGGGTGCGAGTTTTCGCAGTGCCGAACAGGTGTGCGCCTTGGCGGGTTGTGATCGCTTAACGATTAGCCCTGACTTGCTGGCAGAACTTGCTGCCGATCAGGGTTTGCTGAAACAAACACTAAGCCCGGATGCTGCCACTACCAGCGACGTTAACGCCAAACTACCGGAAGACGTGTTTCGTTTGGCGTTAAACGCCGACGCTATGAGTACTGAGAAACTGGCGGAAGGTATTCGCAGCTTCGCAACCGATCAGGAAAAACTGGAGCAACTGTTACTCGCCGGGTAAATCCCTGATATCCAGTTTCCGTTATAATGAATTGAACGGGTACGATCGGGGGAAGCATGCTCAGTCAAACGCAACTCAAGCACTATTATGAGCACGGCTACGTACTCGTACCCGAGCTGATCGCAGAACCCCGCCTAAAAGCCTACGAACAGCGTTTTGTGCAACTTGCACTAAGCAACCAAGCCACCCCGGCTGATCTAAAGGTTATGCAGGACGTCATGGTGGTCAAAGGCGCCGTGCAACCTGCAACGCCCATGCATGCCGTCAACAAGGTAATGAACTTCGAAGCGGACGCAGAGCTTTACGCCTACACTCATGAGCCTCGCCTGCTTGCGGCTGTGCGGAGCATTATCTGCGCAGAAACTCCCGAGTCCGCCCAAGCTGCGGAAGACATTTTCAGCATCTCAACCAACGTATTTAACAAACCACCGGGAGTCGATGGACGTCACCCCCTACATCAAGACCTGCGCTATTTCAGAATCCGTCCCGCTGACAAGATTGTCGCTGCATGGACAGCGCTTAATCCCACCACCCGAGACAACGGCTGTCTTGCAGTAATACCTGGTTCCCATAGACAGTCGCTGCATGACCACGGCAATCCGGAATGGGACTACGTTAACGCTGGCTTCTTAGCCATAGAAGACATCGATGTGGAAGCACGCGTACACGTCAAAATGGCCGCTGGCGATACGCTTTTGTTCCACCCGCTCTTGGTGCACGGTTCTGGCAAGAATCGCAGTACAGACTTCCGACGCGCCATCTCGACCCACTACGCGGCAGCGTCGTGCACCTCCGAAACACGCGACTGGCATGTTGGTAAGCAGGCCCGGCGAATAGTCTCTACTGAATCAATCCCGCACTAGAGCGCAACTGCAGCCAGCCAGGTATCCAGCGACAAGATGGCCTCATTGACGCGCCCGTACTGCAGGCGGATACTGCCAGCTACTACCAGCCACTTCCGTGCTGTTAACTGCTAGAGGAGACCACTAATGATTGTATTAACTCGCTACTTCACCTGTGTCTCAAATTATTTTAGAGCCCTCAGACTATTTAAAGCTCTTAGCAGCTGCGGCTAACTAACCTGCGCCCGATCTTTTATTATTCGGCCACAAGGCTACCCATTCTCCAGTTTGCTAAGCGCTTCTCTTGCGCCGCCCGCGATACAACAATCCGGCGTGCGCATCTGTTTGCAATACTCGGAGATTCCTGATCACAATGACTACTGATACCACGCTTACTGATTTGGGCTGGCGCCCCTTTTTCCAACAACAACTAAGCCTCGAAGATCTCGACCACCCGGAGCAACTGCGCCCTGCTCGGGTGATGTCTGTGGAACGCAGCCTGGTTGGCTTATGTTTTTCTGCCTCTGATGGTGTTGCCGATGCCGTCGCTGAGCTTGAGCTAAGTTGGCAGCAACGCCCCCACGAGGAGCGTCCGACCGTTGGCGACTGGGTGCTTATCGACGCCAACAACAAACTGTTGCGACTACTCGACCGGCAAAGCGTGTTCAAGCGCAAAGCCGCTGGCGAACGCGCCGACACTCAACTCATTGGGGCGAATGTCGACACGCTGTTTATCGTTAGCTCCTGCAATGCTGACTTTAATCTCTCGCGCCTCGAACGCTATCTAGCCCTTGCGCTCGATGCCCAGGTGACACCCGTGGTCGTGCTCACAAAGGCAGATCTGGCAGACGCACGGAGCTACCTCGAAGACGCGGCCAGCCTGCGCCAGCACCTGGAGGTGATCGCGGTTAACTCGCTCGATACCACCTCTGTTGATCCTCTGCGCCTCTGGTGTGGAGCTGGACAAACGGTTGCCCTGGTGGGCTCGTCAGGAGTGGGCAAGTCGACTCTGTTGAACACGCTTATTGGCAGCTCAGTGCAAATCACCGGCGCGATTCGCGAAGACGATTCGAAAGGTCGCCACACCACCACCAGTCGCTCACTGCACGCCCTTCCCGATGGCGGCCTGGTGCTTGATAGCCCAGGCATGCGCGAACTTAAATTGACCGATGTCTCCCAGGGGCTGGCGGCGGTGTTTGCCGACATCGACGACATCGCCGAGCGCTGCAAATTTAAAGACTGCCAACATAGCAGTGAACCTGGCTGCGCAGTAATTGCGGCGATTGAGGCAGGTGAGCTTGATGCCCGCCGACTGCAGAATTACCGCAAGCTACAACGCGAAGACGCCCACAACACGAGCTCGATCGCCGAGCGCCATCAGCGCGCCAGAGACTGGAACAAGAAAGTGCGTGCCAAAAACGCCGCCACCGACAAGCGCCGCCTCGAGTAAGGCAGAGCCACTGTTGTGCTGAGGTTTTTAGGCTAGCGTGAAGAAATCGGCACGCGGGGTGGCCGTCTCGTCGTAGACAGGCTCAACCGCATCTACGCGGTACTTGTTGTTGTCGGCGCCCTTCAGACCAATTTCGCGCAACATGCCGCCCATGTTGAAGTAGTTTTCATGCTTGAAGTGCAGCGCCAGTGATGCCTCATCTTCCCAGAGTTCGTAAACACAGATGCGACCCACGGTGCAGGGATCGGGGTTAAATACATAGGCCAGGCAACCTGGCTCGTCATCCCGGGTGGCCTTCTGCAAGGGAATGGCTCGCTCCATCGCCTCCTCGAGACGGCTTGGGTCTTCCAGGTCAATGGTTCCGGCTATGATTATCATGGGCTCCCCCTCAGGACATTGTTGATGCCCCAAGTCTGCACGCAAGCCTTTGGCTTGTCATTCCCCGCGGCTACAACCAAACTGCTCCACGCAGAGAGGGAGAACAATACCAATGGTCGACATAGAAGAGCTGAAAGCCAAATTTTTGAATTTGGAATTCGACACCAAAGATTTCATTCTTGAGGCAGACAAACTGCAAGCCGTGGCCCAGATGTGCGGTGAGCAGTTGCCCATGTACTGCGACCCAGAGCATGCCGACTTTCAGGCGCTGCCGTCGTTTATCGCAAGCCTCGCTGCGGGTCGCCACCTGCCCATCGACTTTCCTCGCCTGGGCGGCATCCCCATGGATGGCGGCAAGGCGGTCACCTGCCATGCCCCCGTTAAACCAGGCATAAAACTCACCGGCAAGACCCACTTGCACGACATATACGACAAGCAGGGCCGTTCCGGACGCATGCTGTTTATGGTGTCTCGTATGGAGATATTTGACGATGCGGGCACGCATCTGGCCAGCAGCGATTCACGCATGGTAGTTCGGGAGAAGCCCGCCAAATGAGCAACTCAACAATTAACACCATTGCCGATGTCGAGTTTGGGTTTGAGCTTGAAACCTACACTCCCGACACATCGCTCGCCGTTGTCCGCCCCTTCGCCGCCGCGGTCGGCTGGGGTGGTGGACGCTTTGATGATCACGCCAAAGCTAAAAAAGAAGGTCTGCCCGGCGCTCTGGTGCCCGGTATCATGGCCATGGGCTTTCTCACCAGCATTATTCACCGCTGGGCTCCGAGCGCAAAGGTCACCACCATTGATACGGTGTTTCGTGCACCACTCATCGCTGACGAAACCTGTGTGGTTAACGCGGTCGTAACGGACATTGACGAGGAGACAGGCAGCGTCGAACTCGACTTGACGGTAAAAAACGACAAGGACGAAACGCGGGTATTCGGTACGGCGCTGGTGAGCTTGCCCGTCGCAGCCTGAGCGGCATCAATGCGACCCTGGTGTTACGAGTATCTTTGCGTGCTGCTCCGGTGAGCGCAGGGCCGTAAACGCATCGCCCACGCCTTCGAGCCCAACCTCTCCAGTAATCAGTCCGGCAACATCAAACGCACCATCGCTGATCAGTTTAAGTGACTCCGCGAACTCAGCAGGCGTGTAGCCCAGCACGTATTGCACGTTCAGCTCTTTGTTAATCGCAATCAAGGGCCGTGCGTGATCCGTCTGCAAACAAACACCAACAACCACGATGCGTGCGTTGGGACGTGCGCCTACAAACACCTGGTCGAGCATGCCCGGCACACCAACACATTCAAAGACCACGCAATCTTCAACGCCTTTGAGCTCGGCCGCAGCAAACGGATCCTCCACGCCTGCATCTACGACAGACGTTGCGCCCTGACCCAAAGCGAATGCGCGCCGCCCTGCTGAAAAGTCCGCTCCTACAATTGGCCCGATGCCTGCAGCGCGGAGCGCAGTTATGACCGCCAAGCCCACTGGTCCACAGCCCAACACCAGTGCCGCTTCAGTACCGTTCAATCGAGCCTTGTTGACCGCGTGATAGCCCACGGCCATCGGTTCAGTCAGGGCCGCCGCCTGGGCTGATGTGCCCTCGGGCACGGGCAACAGCAAGCGTTCAGACAAACGCATGTACTCGCCAAAACCGCCGGGCGTTGCAGTGGAGTACCCAACCGACAGCGGTTGCTCGCGCAGCAACACCGGCAGCGAACACACTAATTGGCCCGCGCTCAACGTACGCCGCGTGTTGGGACCATAGTCGACAACCTCGGCGCAAAACTCATGGCCAAGCACGACGGGATCGAAGCTGGTCAGCTTAAAGGCCCCGCCGGCCTCGCGACTCGTCGCCACAAAGTCCTCGGTATGGGCCGCGGCATGCAGGTCCGAGCCGCAAATGCCGCAGGCCGCCGTTTTGACCAGCACTTCGCCGTCGCCAGGTACCGGATCAGGCACCTCATCCACCCAGATCCGGCCCCGCTCCATCAATGTCGCCCGCACAGCCGCCCTTCTCCCCTATTCGAACACTCTGAATCTGACTGTCTGGCAGAGTAAGTCAACTCCCCAGGATTTGACATTGGAATGAGTAACGTTTTTAGTGTCTGCCATTAATGTTTTTTATGTCGGAGTCGGACGCCACATGCGCACCCAGATCGACCTCAAACGCCTTCGCTATATCGTAGAAATCGCCCGCTGCGAATCCATCACCACGGCAGCCGAAACGCTGTCGCTGACCCAGCCCGCACTGACTCGCTCAGTGGCAGAGGTTGAGAACGAGCTCGGCACCAAACTGTTCCATCGCCTGCCCCGCGGAGTAGCGCTCACCGAACAGGGCGAACGTTTTGTCCAGGGTGCGCGGCGCGTCATCGGCGACGTGGATGACCTTATCAGCGATATCCGTGATGCTTCTGAGGCGTTATGCGGACGATTGCGCATCGGCGTCTCGCCCCTGGGCTACGCTGAAATGATTCTGCCCGAGCTTGCCACCATCGCCCGCGAACATCCCGACGTGCGCATTGAAACCGTCGGCGGCACGGCGCAATCACTGTGCCCACAATTGCTCCGCGGGGAAATCAACTTTCTAATCGCCCCGTCAAGCTACCTCGCACGTTGGAAAGAGCTAACGGTCACCGAGTTTCGGCAGATGTATTTTGCCTGCATCATTCGCAAAGACCATCCGTTAACCAACAAGAGCAAGGTCAGAGAAGTTGACTTGCTGGAGTATCCCATAGTGCTGCCTTCCAGCGTAGAACTTATGTACTCCGACACCGTGCAGCGCTATGCCCACCACAATCTGTACCCGCCCCAGCCACGCTATGTGAGCGACAGCCTTGAGGTGATTAAGGCTCTGGTGTCCGGCAGTGACGCTTACTTTCCGCTACACTCTGCCGACCCGGAATTTGGCCATATCTCCGACGACTTTCACGTCTTGAGTAACGTTTTAAAATTGCCTAGCCACAACTTGAGTCTTGCCAATGCCAGCCAACAGCCTGCAAGTGCAGAAGCTAAACTCTTCGAAAAGCTGTTGGTCGACCGCTACACCGATCACATCGCCGCACTGACGCACTGAATTGAACACGTCCCTGTCTAACAAGAGCAACCGCAAGAGCAAACAATGAAGCTTGGTATTTCGCTAGCGTCCCATCATCGTGTTGTGGACCCACGCGTCGGCGCCCGCATGATGATTGAGCGCGCGGCACAGGCCAGGCAAGCCCAACTCGACACGCTGTTTATCGGTGACCACCACTCAACCGCAGAACCTTATTACCAAAACAGTCCTATGCTTGGTCGGTTACTCGCCGAGTGGCCGGATCGCCCCGTGGGTGCCCTGTACTTGTTGCCGCTATGGCATCCAGTATTACTGGCCGAACAGATCGCGACACTCGCCAGCATTGCTGGTTCCCGGTTCATCATGCAGTGCGGGCTGGGCGGCGAGGCGCGACAAGCTGCAGCCATGGGTACCCAACTGCAACACCGCGCCGGCATGTTTGAGGCTTCGCTCACGCTAATGCAGGCGCTCTGGCGCGGCGAAGAAGTGTCGGAAGAGCGCTACTGGAAAATCGAACGAGCACGCATATCACCACTGCCGCCAGAGTCCATTGAGGTGTGGATCGGCTCCGTTGCCCAGCCCGCGATCAATCGCACCGCACGCATGGCCGACGGCTGGCTCGCCTCACCGGGACTAACACCCCCGCAGGCGGCCGACAGTCTGAACCGCTATCGCCAGGCCTGCGCTGAGCACGGGACTGAACCCACGGCAACAGCGATTCGCCGCGATATCTTTATTGGTAAAAGCAGCCGTGAAGCAAATGCGGTGGTGACACCATACATCGACGGCGGTTATCGCGGCATGGACCCCGATGCCCTCATGTACGGCGATGTAGATTCGGTTGCCGAACAACTCACGCAACTGCAACAAATGGGTTTCAGCGACGTTATTGTGCGCAATCTCAGCAGCGATCAGAGTGACGCCCTTGCCACCATCGAGCGGCTCGCAGAGGTGAAGGCGTTGCTTGCGCCTGGAGCCCCATGAAGAATCGCGAACCGCGCCTGTCCTTGCTCATCAACCTGCGCGACGAGCCCGCCGCGCTCGCTCGAGTGCTTGCGCCCTTTGCCCGTCACCATGTCAATCTAACCCACATCGAATCGCGCCCTGCCAAGTCCGAGCGCTTTGACATTTTTGTAAACTGCGAAGGTCGCGAAGATCAGCCACACATAGTCGCTGTGATTAACGAGCTGTCCGAACTGGCACTGGGTTTGCTGGTACTGGATGACCAGTCGGTCCCCTGGTTCCCTCGCCAGATCAGCGAACTCGATGAGATCGCCAATGGCACCCTGGATGCAGGACAGGATCTAAGCGCCGATCATCCTGGTTTTAACGATCCGGACTATCGCGCCCGGCGCGCAGAGATTGATCAGTTGGCACGCGCCTACCAACACGGGGACCGAGTGCCGGTGGTCGCCTACACCGACATTGAGAACCAAACCTGGGGCGAGGTATATCGACAACTCCAGGTGCTACATGATCGACATGCCTGTGCTGCCTACCTGCGCGCGTTACAAGACCTTGAACGACACTGTGGTTTTAGCCCGGAGCGCATCCCCCAGGGTCGAGACATCAGCGCCTTTCTAGAGGCCCGCACAGGATTCAAAATTCGACCGGTTGCCGGGTTGCTCAGTTCCAGGGATTTTCTTAACGGCCTTGCATTTCGAGTGTTCTTTAGCACCCAGTACGTACGCCATCCATCCACGCCTCTTTACACACCAGAACCTGATGTGTGCCACGAACTGCTTGGCCACGCGCCGATGTTTGCTGATGCTGCATTTGCTGACCTGTCGCAGGAAATTGGTCTTGCAAGTCTGGGTGCGAGCGAAGCTGACATCGAACGTTTGGCGCGCTGCTATTGGCATTCGGTAGAGTTTGGCGTGTTGCGCGAAAACAACACCTTAAAAGCCTATGGTGCCGGCTTGCTGTCGAGCTTTGGCGAGTTGCAATACGCCTGCGACGGTTCCACCACAGGAGATCGCCCTGCACCCGAGATTTTGGCCTTCGAACCAGATCGCGCAGCCGAACAGGATTTCCCGATTACCGATTATCAACCGTTGTACTTCGCAGCCGACTCCCTGCAAGACGCCAAGGCGCGCATGCGCGAATTTTGCCGCGGCCTACCGCGGCCGTTCTACGCCCGCTATAACCCAACCACAGAACAAATCTGGGTCGACCGGGCCGTGATCCGAGAAGTGTCCTAGTGCCAGCCACCGAGCGCTCGGTAAAAGGTTTGTCGCCCACGTTGCTGCAGAGGCTCATCAAAGGTGCCGCCGTTAATCGCGGCGTCGAACTGGGCCCGTACCCACTCGAAGCTCTACCTCCTGACCCAGCGCTTAGCCGCCAAGAAACCACCCGAGAGTCTCCGAGTATTGAGCACTACAACGGGGAACCTGGTGCGCCAGACAACGATCTCGCTGCGGCTGTGCGCGACCATCTCGACTGCTACCTGCCGTTTCTTCGCGGCGACGCTGAACTCATCCGTGCACCCGTCCCTGCAGAGTCCGCCGCGCGCACTCGTGAGATCAAGGGTGCCGCCTATTACCTTGATGCCAGCCATGTTGGCGTCTGCATGCTGCCAACCAATGCCTGGCTTAACGGCACTGATGAGGCGACGCACGCCGTTGTGATTGTTGTTGCCCATGGCCGCAGACAACAACCGGGGTCCCTGGCCGCGCAATGGCTCGGCACAGCGGCAAGTGAAGTCGCGCGCCTGCGTGCGGCCGAAATCGCTAGCTGTATCGCCGGTCACATACGCACACTGGGCTTTGCCGCAACGGCGCATATCCAGGGGCACTGCGGTGTTGATATGGAACGACTCGCTGTACTGGCAGGTGTTGCGCAACGGCAAACTGACGCAAGCATTCGTACACCCTTTCTCGATGCCTTTGAGCTGGCCGTCGTTAGCACCACCTACCCACTCGATGCAGACCAACCTCTGGCAGCCAACGCTCGCCCGAGTCGCATCAAACACTGGATTGGCATCAATGGCGCCACTTCCAATCGCGAACACCGTCGCATAGCGCGACGCAAGCCACACGCCAGCCGCTATCCGATGGAACAGCTCGAGCGCCGGGCCACACCCACAACCCTGATTCTGGATGACGAAATACCGCGCGTTCCTCAACGGGCCAACTTTTTTATGCGCTCGCGTGCTGGCGATCTGGGCGCAAAAGCCCAGCGCGAAGTGGCGCGCTTTGCGTTCAAGCACCCGCTCACCCAAGGCATGATGGGACCGCTGCGCAGCCTGGTGCCGCACCAGGATGATGATCCGGCACAGTCTCCCCACCAGGTGGTGCGTGACGCGGTCGATAATACTCCGGCCAACACAAGCATCAGTAACAGTGCCAGCGATAACAGCGACGCGATTCGCGCTCTGGCCTATCACCTTGGTGCCGACCTGGTGGGTCTCTGCGAAATTCCACGTTACGCCTGGTATTCCCACCGACCGGACGGAACTGAGACCACGCCCTATCACAAGTACGCCGTGGTGATGCTCATCGATCAGGGCTACGACACCATGGAAGGCGCAAGTGGCGACGACTGGATTTCTGGTTGTCAGTCGATGCGAGGCTACTTGCGCGGCGCCGAAATCGCCGGCGTTATGGCCAACTTTTTACGCCGCAAGGGTGTATCCGCGCGCGCCCAAACCAACGCCGACAGCGACGTTCTGCAAATTCCGCTGGTGTTACTGGCGGGCCTTGGCGAACTCAGCCGCATAGGCGAGCTGGTGCTCAACCCGTTTGTTGGACCACGCTTCAAGTCGGTGGTGTTAACGACCGATCTTGACCTGGTGCCGGACCAACCCATTGATTTTGGCCTGCAAGAGTTCTGCGCAGGCTGCCTGAAGTGCGCCCGCGAGTGCCCGGTCAACGCCATCCCCTTCGGCGACAAGGTGATGTTCAACGGCTACGAAATCTGGAAGCCGGATGTCGAGCGGTGCACCAGTTACCGCGTGAACAACGCAAAGGGCTCCGCCTGCGGACGCTGCATGAAAACCTGCCCACTGAACAAGGTGGTCACCAGCGATGGCGCGTTATTGCACCGGCTGGGCTCGTGGCTTGGCATCCATATGCGCTGGCTGAAAAAATACCTTGTGCCCATTGCCGTTAAGCTGGACGACCGCCTCGGCTACGGCACCCGCAATCCGGTAAAGCGCTGGTGGCAGGATCTCGAGATTGTCGACGGTGAAGTGCGTAAGCCACGCGGCACCAACGAACGCGATCTCGACCTAAGCAAAGACACCAGTGGCAACAAATCACCTGTGGGTTACTACCACGCATCTGACATGCCTGCCACAACAAACACTGAGCCAGTGCTTACTAACCACCGCGCTGCAATCAAACGCGCGGCGCTAGTGGAAAGCGTGACTGACGCGCAAGAGCGCAGACGAGTGGGCGGCGCCCGCCCTGCTCATTACTATTCACCAGAAGAAAACCAACCGACGCACTAGCTGTTGCTGGTGGGTATCTCATTGAACGCGAGGCCTTTGTCGGCGCGCATGTCGGCGGGCAAGCCCAGTACACGCTCAGCAATGATGTTCCGCAGAATCTGGTCGGTACCCCCTTCAATGCGAATAGCGGGCGACCGCAACAGCATGGCCTGGAAGCGGGCATTGCCTTCTGCGAGCGTAGGGTCCAGCACCAGTGCACCCGGCCCCTGAATGTCCATCGCAAACTTGGCGATGTCCTGCATCATGCCACCAGCCACCAGCTTGCCAATCGAGTTTTCGGGCCCGGGCGTTTCGCCTTTTGACAGGGCACTGAGTGAGCGCGCTGCTGTGTTGCGCAACCCGGCCGCCTTTGCGTGCCAATCGGCAAGTTTTGAACGCACTGCCGGATTGTCAACAGCCCGGCCATTGCCCATTGGCAGGGCATCAACCAGCTCCTGAATTTCAGGAACGCCGGTGGCGATGCTGCCACCAATCGCAAGCCGTTCGTTCATAAGGGTTGTGAGCGACACCCGCCAACCGTCACCGACCTCGCCCAACCGTTGACTGTCTGGAATGCGCACATCATCGAAATACACTTCGTTGAATCCACTCTGTCCGTTCACCTGCTTGATCGGGCGAATGTCCACACCTGGCGATTTCATGTCCAGAAAAAACATGGTCAGACCTTTGTGCTTGGCAACACCAGGGTCGGTACGTGTAATCAGAATGCCGTAGTCAGAGTAGTGCGCTCCCGACGTCCAGATTTTCTGTCCGTTAATCAACCAGTCATCACCGTCGCGCTCTGCCCGGGTGCGCAGACCCGCAAGATCAGACCCAGCAACGGGCTCTGAAAACAACTGACACCAGACCTCTTCACCACTCGCAAGCTTGGGCAAGAAGCGCTCTTTGTGCGCTTCGCTGGCATACGCCATCAATGTTGGACCACACATGCCCTGGCCAATAATAAAAGAGCCACTCAACTTGCCGTACACCCCTTCTTCTTCGCGCCAAATCACATTTTGAATGGGTGTGGCATTGCGGCCACCGTATTCCTTCGGCCACTGAATGCAGGCCCAACCCGCCTCTGCCTTAACTTTTTGCCAACGCTTGGCCGCCTCCAGCGGGTCTTCATCGCCCGTGTTAATGCCGCCAAAGGTGCTGGATGCCAAAGGCTCGGCAAGGTGTGTTGGCGCATTGCTGCTAATCCAATCCCGCACTTCGCTGCGAAAGCTGGCTTCTTCTGGGGTATCGTTAAAATCCATTCGTGGGTCTCTTTAGTGTTCGGTGTGACGGGTTAGGCCGCGCTTGCGGGCTCAGTGGCAGGCAAGGTAGCTATCACTTTGTCCTCCCATTCAGCCAATCCACCTAACTGCAACGCCAGATAGTTCGAGCGGCGGTAATACAGATGGCAGTCAAATTCCCAGGTAAAACCCATCCCGCCATGCACCTGTATGTTGTCACGTGCACAGAGCTGGAAAGCCTGGGTGGCAGACACTCGCGCTATGGCAGCCGCATGCGGCAGGTCTTCTGCGTCGCTGGCCAGCGCCCAGGCCGCGTAGAAACAATTCGACTCGGCAAGCTTTAGCGCCACATACATATCCGCCATCATGTGTTTAAGCGCCTGAAAGGAACCGATCGCACGCCCGAACGCAAAGCGTTCCTGGGAATACGCCACTGCCATATCAAGCGCTTTCTGCGCACCACCCAATTGCTCAAACGCAAACAGCACCGCCGCTCGGTCTTGCACAGCATTCAGTGCCGCCCAGCCTTGTCCAGCGCTACCAAGCAGTTCCGCTTTGGTGTCGGTAAACCTGAGTGTGGCGCTGTTGCGCGTTGGATCGACCGTGTCGATGCTGCGGCGTTCGACACCATTGTCGCGCAAGTCCGCCAACACGAGGCTTACGCCATCGGCCCCACGCGCCACCACAATCGCAAGGTCAACCAACTCACCATCGGGCACCAATAGTTTCTCGCCATCAAGCGATGCACCGTCCCAACTCAGTCGAACAGAACTCTCCGTGAGTTCATTAACGCTCTCAACAACGGCAACTGTCGCGCTGATGCTGCCTGCTGCAAGTTGCGGCAACCACTGTTGCTGTTGCGCGTTGGAACCAAATTTCAACAACGCCTCGGTTGCGAGGTAGACCGTTGATGAAAAGGGAACGGGTGCGAGCGCGGCACCCACCTCTTGTGCCACCAGACACAGCGGCAGGTAGCCGGCACCCGAACCACCGAGCGCCTCGGGAATCGCCGTGCCCAGCAGACCCATCTCTGCAAGCCCCTGCCACACCGGCTTCGCGTACTTGACCTTGCCATCCAGTACGTCGCGCACGACATCGGTTGAGCAGCGCTCTGCCAGCAATCGCGCGGTCTGCTCCCGCACCATTTGATCGTCTTCGGAAAAATCGAAATTCATTTAGGTTTTGTCTCTAAACTATTGTTTTTAAAATTCTATATTCAAGATCCAGTAATTACTCTCACCCAGCCTTGGCCGCGAGCTGCTGCAACAGTGCTGAGGACTCTTCCCGTTGCGTCGGGGTCAGGCCATACACGGTGGGCGCAAAGTCAGTTGCACCTGCCTCTGCCATGGCCGCAATAGCATCCTCTACCTGGGCCTTCGAACCCACCATGGCGAGCTCGGAGGGTGAACTCACCCCCTCGCGTTCGAACATCGCCCGGTACGACGGTAAATCGCCATAGCTGCCCAGATTGGCGTCGATGGAAGCGCGCACCGAATCCACGTCGTCGGTGACACACAGGGGAAGCGAGGCCAGTACGCGCGGCGCAGGTCGATCGGCTGTGGCAGCGGCGTCGGTTATAGTCGGCACAATGTGCTCGCGGACAGTTTTGGCGCCTACCCAGGCGAGTGTGGTGCCATCGGCGAGTCGCCCGGTGACACGCAACGCCTGCGGACCTAACGCGGCAACCAGCACCTGCACGGGCTTTGCTGGTTTTTTAAACACCCGCGCCTTGCAGCTGAGTAACTGGCCTGCGAAATCAACGGCACCTTCGTGCAACAGTGACATCAAGATCGACAAGTACTCCTTTAAATGCCGAATGGGTTTATCAAACTCTATGCCCAGATCGGCCATCATCACGGCGTGGGATAACCCCAGCCCCAACGTGAGTCGCCCACCGAGTGCATCATCGGTGGTCAACACTTGCGCAGCCAAGGCCATGGGATTGCGTGGAAAGCTCGGCACAATCGCTGTACCCAGCTCGATGTCCGGCACGCTTTGCCCAGCCACTGCCAGCGCGGTAAGCGCATCAAAACCACCCGTTGGATGGTCAGCCAGCCAATAACTCGAAAAACCACCGGCCACTGCAGATTGCGCGTCTTGCGTTATTCGCCCGATATCTGCGTGCCGCACCGCTCCTGTGCCGTTGAATCCAATGCGCACCGTTTATTCACTCCCCATCCAATGAAGCAACCAGCCTAACACGCAAAAGTTTGACTCAGAATCGACACTGACGAGGCGCATCACCGACGAACGACAACGGTCTTCACACAAGCGCAACTAAGCACCATTATTGGTACGAGCAGGGTGCAAACCGGATCGCAATACTGCAGACCCTGTTCTGTAAAACTGCAGGCCATGCCGCGTTCAGGTCCTCAAACCATTCACCGAAAAGTTCACCCACTGACTGCACTACTGGTGGCAGCCACGCTAGTTTCAGCCACTGGGCTCACCGTTCGGGTGCAGGCAGCCGATCTCGACCAGACGCAATCCCCCCAGCGCTACATCATCCACTACAAGGTCGATCAATACGCTGCATTGAGCAAGCACTTACACCGCGCTGGGTCGCAAGAGCTTCGGCATCTACAACGTCAGCGCGCGCTGGTTGCAATGCTAACCGAAGCAGACGTTCGAACCTTGCAATTGCAGCCGTCGATCAACTCTCTTGAACTCGACCATCGCCGCTATCGCCTTGGCCAGCTTAAACCTTACGGTACCGCGCTCATTCAGGCCGAACAGTTCAGCCCCTTCGGCACACCACGCAAGCTGTGCATCATCGATTCTGGTTACGACGCAGAACATCCGGATTTGCCCGGCAGCGACCGCGTCTCTGGCCAGGCTCTTGCAGGAACAGGTCGCTGGGATGAGCCGGGTGACTCTCACGGCACCCACGTTGCTGGCACCATTGCCGCCCTGCATAACAAGATCGGTGTGGTTGGCATACACCCCGGTGTGGGTTTGTCACTGCATGTTGTGAAAGTGTTCGCCGACCATGGCCTGTGGACGTTTGCCTCCGAACTTGTTGCCGCACTGGAAGCCTGTCAGGACGCCGGCGCGCACGTGGTTTCGATGAGTCTTGGCGGAGCGCAAAAGACAACGCTCGAACGCGGTGCCTTCGCGCATGCTTATGCAAGCGGCGCGCTCCTCGTCGCTGCTGCTGGTAACGATGGCAGCACGGCCTGCAGTTATCCGGCGTGCTACGAACCGGTTATCAGTGTCGCCGCCGTCGACCGAAGCAAACGCCACGCCGTGTTTTCCCAACGCAACACGCGCGTTGAGTTGAGCGCACCAGGTGTTGGTGTGTGGTCGACTGTTGTTGGTGGCGATATTCAGCCCTACAGCGGCACCTCAATGGCCGTCCCGCATGTGTCAGGTGCTGCCGCGCTGTTATGGAGTTTGCACGCCGAGTGCGACAACGCAGCAATTCGCCAGGCACTCACTAACAGCGCTGAAGATCTTGGGGATCCTGGCAGGGACACAAATTATGGCTTCGGGCTGGTGCAATTGGGCGCGGCAGATGTGCTGCTCAGTTCGAATGGGTGCGCCCTTGCCAGCAACTAACGACCAACCATTGACCGCCTACCTACCCGTTGCTGCAGCACTTGTGAGGTCCTTTTTGCACAACAGCCTTGAGCTTTTTTCTTAAATGTTACAACCAACAGTCGGACATCTATTTGCGACCCCGAAGCACCCCTGCCAGACTCTAAATTTTGGGAGCCACTACTATTTTGGGAACCACAACCATGAAGACAAGAAGCTTTCGCCTGTTCACCGCACTCGTTATTTGCGTGGGCACAATCGCCCAGCTCACTGGCTGTGCCTCCTCGCCGCTGGGTCGCAGTCAGCTCGTACTGTTTCCAGAATCACGAATGGCAGAGATGGGCACGCTGGCTTATCAAGATCTGCAAACCCAAACACCGACGTCAAGAGATGGTCGGGCCAACAGCTACGTGAGCTGCATCGCCAATGCCATCATTGCCGCCAATCCGGAACTCGCCGCACAACAATGGGAGATCACCCTGTTCGCTAGCGATCAAGCCAACGCCTTTGCCCTGCCCGGAGGTAAACTGGGTGTGTACACCGGCATGTTGAACGTTGCGCAAAACCAGGACCAACTGGCAGCGGTAGTCGGCCATGAGTTTGCTCACGTGGTGGCCCAACATGGCAACGAACGCGTCTCAACCAACTTCGCCACGCAAACCGGATTGCAGATTGCGGCGGTTGCGGCGGGCGGCAGCTCGCCCGTTAAAGATCAATTGTTTGGCTTGCTGGGTGTTGGTGCAGAGGTTGGCATCGCGCTGCCGTTCGGACGCACCCAAGAGACCGAAGCGGACTTGCTGGGCCTGGATTACATGGCGAAAGCTGGCTTCAAGCCCAGCGAGGCCAGCAACCTGTGGCGTAACATGAGCGCACAATCGGGTGGCCAGCAACAGCCCTCCTTCCTATCCACTCATCCGGCCGCAGCGGATCGAATTCAACGCCTGGATGAACGCACACCTCAGGCCGAGGTTCTGGCCGCCAACGCCCGCAACGCAGGTCGGAGACCCGACTGCGGCTAAGTCACAGACGCGGTCCTCTTTAGGCACTTTTTAGGGTGCCTTTTTCGGCTATAGTTGTCCGCGGAGACAACCAGCCAGAGTCCGAGGGAGGGCCACCATGATCGATTTCGAAGTTCCAGCAGAAACCAAAGCTATACGCGCCAAGGTGCGTGAGTTTGTGCAGAACGAGTGCATACCCGCCGAACAAACTTGCACCGCCGACAACTTTGAAACCACCCTCGCCGGGCTCCGTAAGACAGCTCGCGCCCAGGGACTGTGGTGTCCATTTATACCCACCGAGCACGGCGGCATGGGTCTCAAGCCACTGGCGAACGCGCTAGTGCAGATGGAACTCGGCGAGAGCTTTCTCGGTGCCCTGGCGCTGAACACCCAGGGACCAGACGACGCCACCATGCTCACGCTGCTTGAACATGGCACCGACGAACAAAAAGAGAAGTACCTCGTACCTCTGCTCGACGGTCAAAAGCGTATCTGCTACTCCATGACCGAGAAGGCGGCCGGTGCCGACGCTACGGGCATGCAAACCACCGCTGTACTCGACGGCGACAACTGGGTGCTAAACGGCGAGAAGTGGTTCAGTTCATCGGCAAGCGTTGCCGATATTGCAGTAGTCATGGCGAAAACGGATCCCGATGCCGCACGCCACGAACAGTACAGCACCTTCATTGTTGAGCTGCCCAACCCAGGTTACGAAATCATTCGCAACATCGAAACCATGCAGCCGCATACGGACCTCGGCCTAAAGCTGGGGGGTTCACACTCAGAAATCAAAATCGACAATCTGATGGTACCGCGGGAGAACATTCTTGGTGGTCGTGGCAAAGGTTTTGCCATGGGGCAGCATCGCCTGGCGTATGGTCGCCTGCGGCATGGCATGCACAACGTGGCCATCGCCCAACGCGCACTTGATCTCGCTGCCGGGCACGTCACCCAACGCAGCACCTTTGGCAAACGCCTCGCCGACCGGCAGGGCGTGCGCTGGATGATGGCGGATTGTGCGGCTGAAATTTACAAGGCCCGGCTAATGCTGCTGCACATCGCCTATAAGGCCGAACGCGGCGAAGACCTGCGGCAGGAAAACGGCATCGCCAAAGTGTTCCTCGCCCACATGGTGCATCAGGTAGTCGACACCGCGCTGCAATTGCATGGCGCGCTGGGCTACAGCCAGGACACTCCACTGGCCCGCTGGTACACCGGCATTCGTTCTCAACGTTTGGTTGACGGCCCCGATGAAGTGCACCGCTGGCGCACCGGTGCCAATGTAATCAAGGCCTTCGAAGAGCACGGCACAACAGCCTCGGCCTGTGGTGGCGAACTGCTTTAAGGCAGTTCGTAACCCGCGTTATCCGAGCGACAACACATAACCCTTGGCCGGGTCGGCCTTGCCGTCAACAAAGGCCTGATACACGCTTGCCAGCGCTTGCTCACCGCTGGCGCGCTCAACATCTACCCAGCCACTCGCTGCCTGCAAAAAACTGTCCCAGGCACCAGCCATCCTGGTTTCGTAGGTCTCACGCCCCCACTCCTGCAAACGCTTTTGGATCTGGGTAGGCGCAAAAAACATCGTCGGTGTCGGCCCGGGTAGATCAACTTGCGCGGCACCTACGCTTGCTGCTTCCCAGTGGGTAGCGCCCACAGCGCAGCTATAGCGCAGCGCATCACCCAGATGAGTATGCGCCTCTCGGCGCACCTCACCATTGCCGGCCATGTCGACCATAACCGTGGGCACAGTCTCGAGCTGCGCCACTTCGTCGTAACCCAGCACCGCGTGATAACAACCAAGACGCTCCACAAAGTCCTTGTTCGCCTGTGAGGTCAGTCCAACCACCCGCACCGATCGATTCGCGTGTAAAAGTTGTGCAAGCCCCAGCGAGGTTTTGCTTGATGCGCTGGTTAGCAGCACGGTGTTCGCTGCAAAAAAATCATTGTCATCGAGAAAGTCGTCGAGGAAGAACGAGGTGGTGAAGAGCGGTCGATACAACATTTGCTCTGCTTCCTGCTGCGCCACATAGCTCGCATCAGCAGCACATCGAACGTACTGGTTGTAAACCACCGGCAACTCTGCGCGGTGGGTAACGCCATCAACCATGCCATGGGTGCTGACCTTCTCAGGTTTCAGGGTGACGTGACTGGCCATTGGGAAGTAGCCATAAAAACGCTCGCCCACAACCACCTCAGGATGCTCACTGGCAACCACCTCAGCAAAGCCCCACACCGGTATGCAACCCCAGTCTGGTGCCGTGTCGCCTGTCTCATTAGTGGCCGGAAAAAATTGCCAGTAGCCAATACTGTCACCCGCAACGCCGTAAGTAATGTTGTTCGCGGTAAGTGCGAAGTGATCAACGGCAACAAGCACCTCGCCAGTCGCGAGCGCCGCAACGGGCACGTTTAAAGTACGGCTGTCTGCAATGTTTGCGCGATTGGTTTGAAAAACGGTCTTAGTGGTTACCTGGCTCATCGTTATTCCTCGAGGTCCTACGCTTAAGACCGTTCCTAAAAAGTGTTTTACGCAGTCTGACAGGAGTCAGAGCAAAAAGTCGGAAATTTGAATCTCGTCGCCTGAGTCAGCGTAATCGCCTGCTGCGCGCCCTGCGCGGAAGTCGCGCCAATTAATGGACCGATAGCGCGCAGGTGTTGCTGGTGTCGCGCATTGGGTCAACGGCGCATAGCTGTAATCGAAATCAGGATTAAAGAAAAAGGCGCTGCTAAAGCGTTCCTGGGTACTGTTCGCAAGCACGCGATGCAGGGGAGCTGCGTACGCATCGTTTGACCACACCTGGGCGACGTCGCCAATATTGATCACCAGTGCCTCTGGTAGCACCGGGACCAGGTGCCATTCGCCGTCATGCAGCACCTGCAAACCCGCGGGGCCATGCTGCTGCAGCACGGTCAGAGCCCCTGCATCGGTGTGATGACTAATACCCAACCGCCCGGTACTTTCGTTCGCAGCCACATCGAGGGCAAGATCTGCCGGCGCCGGATTGGCACATGGCGGGTAGTAATTGAGCCGTAAGAAACTGGTATCGCTCTGAAAGCCTGCAAGTTCTTGCCCATAGGTGTCGCCAAGGTTTGCGAGCACGATCCTAAGGAGCGCTCGCGCTATTCGTTCGAGCTGGGCGGTGTAAGCCTCCAGCGCGGGACGGAACCCATCGGGCTGCGCAGGCCATTGCGGCGTTTGACCATCACGCTCAGGTCCAATATCGACAATCTCTTTCCAGTCGGGCGTGTTTTTAGTGAGTTCGGCGTCGAAGAACCCCCAGGGATTGTCAGCTGTGCGGCTGATACGGCGTTTCTCAGCAGAGCTTTGGGCGAAGAACCCGCGCGCGGCGGCCAGCATGGCGGCACTGGTCGCGGGCGCTACGCCATGACCCGTGATCTGGAAAAAGCCCCATTCCATACAGGCACTATGGATCTGGCTGGCAAGCTCATCCCGGTCCGGCTGGGCCAGGTCAATTACGGGCACTGAAAGGGGCAAAACACACGACTACGTTGGGCTACAAAGCAGCAGCAATTGTACTGATCTCAGACTGCCGGACAAAACCGACCGTTGGTCTAGACCGGTGGTCGGTTTTGTTCTAGTCTGCTGTCATGGCTCAACCCCTCAAACAATCGCCACTGCCTGCCCAGACCAAACCGGCACCACGACGCCAGGACCGGGCGATCGCGCGCCGCGAGGCGATTATCGAGACCACCTGGCAACTCATAAGCCACCGCGGTATCGACGCCACCAGCGTGAACACCATCATCAGCGAGCTCGGCATCTCCAAAGGCAGCTTCTACCACCACTTTCCAAGCAAAGCCGCCGTACTTGATGCCGTGGCAGAAATGCTCACCACCGATGTTGTGCGTCGGGTGGCTGCAGACAACGAAAATACTCCAGCTTTAAACCGGCTCAACGCGTTTGTTCAATCGGGCTGGCAGTGGCATGAACAACACGCTGATGTCAGCGCCGATATCGTTAATGTCCTGCTGCGGCCCGAAAACTCTGCGTTGTTGCAGCAGCTCACTGCCACGGAACAACGCCTCTATCGGCCACTACTCGAAGACATCATTGCCCAGGGCATGGCCGAGAAGATTTTTGATGTTAGTGACGCTGCCATCGCAACAAACTTCGTAATTCCCCTGTTAAGCGACAACCTGCTGCGCATGATAAGCGCCGTGATGAACGGCGAACTCGATGCACCCGGCTTTGTCGCGCAACTCGATTTTCTGCGCCAGAGTCTTGAGCGCGTTTTGGGTGCGCCGAAGAATGCGCTGCTTTCGTTGATCCCCCTGGCTGAGACACCCGAGTTGGTGGCTGACCTTTTCAAACACTTTCAAGCGAGACCAGAATGAACAAGCTCTCCGCAGCAGTTGCCACCGCAGGCATCCTAATGCTACTTCTGGTGCTAATACCGGGCAGCTCGTATGCAGCTGCGCAACAATCCCCGGTAGAAGCACCTACGCAATCACCCCCACAATCACTTGTAGAACCACCCAGCAGCGCCGCGCAACTTATTGCCGACGTGCTTGAGCGCACCCGCGGATTGTCGTCGTTCTCTGAACTCTCCATGACCGTGCATCGGCCCAAATGGGAGCGCAATTCTGCCCTTAAAGCCTGGACCCGGGGTGACTCCGACAGCCTGATTCGTTTTACCCAACCCGCGCGCGAGGCAGGCAACGGCACTCTGAAAGCCGGCAGCCAAATGTGGACTTATACACCAAAGCTCAATCGAGTTATTCGCCTGCCAAGTTCGATGATGGGCCAGAGTTGGGGCGGCTCAGATTTTTCCTACAACGATCTCGCGCGCAGCGACGAGCTCAAGGAGTACTTCGACCACAGCTTTGAAGTGGCTACCGAATCAACCCACCCGGAAGCCGACGGCCATCAGGTGTACACCATCACGTCGGTGCCACACGCGGACGCGCCGGTGGTTTGGGGCAAGCAGGTTCTTAAAATTCGTGATGACATCGTGTTATTGGAACAAACCTTTTACGACCAGGATCTAAAGCCACTGAAGCGAATGGTCGGCCACGACATCAAAGACGTGGGCGATGGCCGTGTAATCGCCATGCGCATGCGCATGCATTCCCTCGAAGACGAAGGCCACTGGACCGAGGTTGTCTACAAAAACATTGATTTCAATGTCGACCTCAACGACCAACTCTTTACCCAGTTCAGCCTGAAGAACCCCTGATGACTCTGGTCTGGGCGCTGGCTTGGCGCAACCTGTGGCGCAATCCAAGACGCACCCTACTGTCCGCCGGCGCCGTCGCCTTTATGGTGTTCCTGCTCATCTTTGTCCTGTCCATGCAATACGGCAGCTACGACACCATGGTGAATCATGGGGCGAGCGTGCTGCACGGTCACGCCCAGGTGCAGCGCGCCGACTATGTTGACGCACCGCGCGTACGCTTTGTCCTTGAAAATGCGGAGGCGTTGGCCAGCGAACTGCGCGCAGAGCCGTCTATCCGCGCCGCCACCGCGCGCGCCATGAGCACCGCACTGGCCTCCAACAATGACGCTACCTTTGGGGCGATGGTGGTTGGTGTAGAAGCGCAACACGAAAGCACCGTGTCCTGGCTACCCAACGCGATTAGCTCGGGACGCTACTTAAGCGCAGAAACCAACCCCGCCGCAGGCGGCTCAGGCGCTCTGCCCGAAGCAGTCATTGGCGCGGGACTCGCGCGCAATCTGGGTATTGATCTGGGTGACGAACTCGTACTGCTCGGTGTTACCCCCAAAGACGGCATGGCGGCGCTCGTTGCAAGCGTGGTAGGCCTGGTTGATTCCGGCCAGCCGGCACTTGATCGCGCGCTTGTGCACGTGGCTTTGCCGGCGTTTCAGGATGCTTTTGAAATGCCCAACGCCGCTCATTCTGTGGCGGTGATGTACGAAGACTTCACCGCCGCCAACGTTGACTCGCCAGTACTCGCGGCCGCCATTAACAAAAACCTGCCAAGTGCAGAGGACTCCGAGGGCGGCGCCCCAGAGGTGGCACTCTGGAGCCGCTTGATGCCTGAAATTCAGGGCGCCATCGATAGCGACAAGGCGAGCTCCGGTGTGCTGTACGCCGTGCTGGTTGTGCTCGTCACCTTCTCGATCGCCAACACCTTTGTAATGATGCTGCACGAGCGCACTAGAGAATTTGGCACGCTGTTGGCTATGGGGGCGAAGCCGGGAACCTTGCGCGGCACCATCCATCTGGAAACCCTGTTGCTCGCGGCCATTGGCGCATTGGTCGGCGCACTGTTAGGTGCACTCACTACCTATTATGTAGGCCAAAGCGGCATTAGCCTCGGCTCGGAAGCGGAAGATGTACTGGCGCAATTCCAAATGCCGGAGCGCATCTTTTTTGGCGTGGCCTGGCTAACCCTGCCTGCAACGGCGCTGCTCATGATAAGCACCACCCAAATCGCCGCGTGGTTCGCCACTCGGCGCGTACACAGCATGCAAATCGTCACAGCGATTCGCGAGGAGATGTGAGCGTGGTCAGCCCAGACAACCCGAAGAGCAGCCTGTGGGGCAAGTGGGCACTGATCGTTAACCTTGCCAAACGTAACTTCTGGCGCCAGCGGCGGCGCAACGCCTCACTCTTGCTCGCCGTTGCCATCGGCATGGCCACTACCCTGGCTGGCGGTTTCCTGATTCGCGGGTGGCAACTGTCAACGCTCGCCGAAACCGTGGAAGCGTTTGGCGGGTCTGTGCTCTTGCATCACAAAGAATGGTCCGGCAATCCGCGTGCCGAGTTCAATATCGACCTCGACACGGCAACACTCAGCGCGCTCAACGACACCGGCCTGCCATGGCTAGATCGCGTTGTGCTGCCCGTTACCTTACAAAGCGAACGCGAAGCCCGCGGCGCGACGCTACACGGCATCGATGTTGAGCGCGAACTTAAAGAAACCAAAGTCCAACGCCTGCGCGTGGACGGCGATTTTCTGCAAGCACAACAACGCGGCATTGTTATCGGCAATGCACTGGCTGAAGATCTGGAGACTCGACTTGGTAAACGCATTGTGCTGCTCGGTCTGAACGCAAACGGTGAGCGCACGGAATTGGGACTAGAAATTATTGGCATCTACCACGCCAATAGCGAATCTGCCGAACGCGGCAATGTCTATGTCACCAAAACCCTCGCACAAAACGCCTTCGGGCTGATTGGCAAAACCAGCGAAATCGCCCTGTTAACACCAGACATTCTGGACAGCCAAAGCGAGATCGACGCACTCACCAGCCGCCTGGGGTCGAACAATCCTGCTAAAAGAGACGTGACGGTTCGTGACTGGCGAGATGTGGTGCCGAGCATTTGGGCCATGTACCAGTTGGTAGAAGGCATGGTTGTCATCTGGCAGGTTATTTTTCTGGGGGCGTTGGCCTTTGGCCTGGTCAACACTCTCGTTGCTGCGGTACTGGAACGCACCCGCGAGTTTGGCTTGCTCATGGCGGTTGGCATGCGTCCCCGCTCCATCCTGCAACAAGTGTTGGTCGAATCCTGGATCATTCTGTTTGCGGGGCTAGTACTGGGTGGCATTATCGCCGCCGCTATCTACTTCTGGCTCGCAGCAGGTATCGATGTCAGCCAGTTTACCGGCGGCATGGAAATGCCCGGTATGAATCGCCCGCTTTACCCGGTGGTGTTTGCCAACGACATAGTGACACTGGTTTGCATTGTGCTGCTGTTTGGCTTCCTGGCCAGTTTGTATCCTGCCCGCCGGGCCGTTGCGCTCGACCCGGTTACCGCACTTAACAAACACTAGCCAATGCACTCGCTAATCGAGAAAAACTGATGTCCATTGTTCGTTGCGAAGCCCTGAGCCGCTACTACTATCAGGGGTCTGAAAAAACCATCGAAGTACGCGCCCTCGACAGCGTCGATCTGCAAGTGAATGTTGGCGAGTTCGTCAGCATTGCTGGTCCCTCAGGCTCGGGCAAGTCAACGCTACTCAACATGTTGGGGGCGCTCGACCAACCCACCAGCGGCCAAATCTGGATTCAGGATGAACTGCTCAATGGCTTAACCAAAACAGAACTCGCAGACGTACGTTTACGAAGATTGGGGTTTGTGTTCCAGTCCTACAACCTCATTCCCGTTCTGTCGGCTCGCGAGAACGTGGAGTTTGTGTTGCAGTTGCAGGGTGAGTCTGCGGCCACGCGCAAGACTCAGGCGCTGGAAATGCTCAACCGCGTTGGCCTGGAAGAACTTGCCAACCGGCGACCCGCAGAGATGTCGGGAGGCCAGCAGCAGCGCGTCGCTATCGCACGTGCCCTTGCAAGTGAACCTGATCTGCTGTTGGCGGATGAGCCGAGCGCCAATCTCGACTCACAAACCACCGCCGACCTTATGGACCTGCTGACTGAACTGAACCGTTCACTTGGCACCACCATCGTTATGGTTACCCACGACACCGAGGTAATGCACTTCGCCCAGCGGCAAATCAAAATGCGCGATGGCAAGATCATCAGTGATGAGGTGCTGGCGAAATCCTGACCCAGACCCAACACATACGACGCTACTGTACGCAGCTGGTATTAGCGCTATGCCTCGTGAGCGCGCAGCACAGTAACCAGTTGACCCATGCCGTCGAGGTCAATGGGCGGGTGAAGGCGGTTGGCACCTGGCTCAACGCCGCGCGCAATGATCAGGTGACACGCTTTGGCGTGGACCCCGCCTACGGCAGCAATCTCGATTTGCGACTCACCCTGGGCGGCCCACTGGGTTTCACAGCCAACACAGATAACGAGAGCGCCTGGCGTTGGGAGCTCGCCGGCGAACTCACCACGTTGCAGGGCGATACGCTGGAAAATAGCGGCCTGTTTGGTGGTGCTTCCTCTGGCGAGGGTATTAATGTGGTCAGCGATGCGTTACGCGCGGTCAATCTCACCACCCAAATTTCCAGCGGCTCGCGCCACGCGGTTGCCGCACGCCTCGATCGCGCACAACTCGTCTGGCAAAAACAACGCTGGCGAGCCCGACTTGGCCGCCAGGCGCTATCGCTGGGCAGCGGTTTAGTGTTCAACCCCATGGATATTTTCAATCCGTTTTCACCCACCGCCACCGACCGGGACTTCAAACCCGGCAGCGATGCCCTGTTGTTGACCCGCTCCGGCAACAATGGCTCCGAATTTGAGGCCTTTGCAGTGTTTCGGCGCGAACGCGGCGAGCAAAATCCCCACGCCGATCAAGGGTCATACGCACTGCGCTACCGCAGCACCGTTAAGTCACTTGAATATGAGGTTATTGGCGCGCGCCACTTCGACGCCAATGTCGCCATGGCCAGCCTGTCAGGCCCGCTGGGAGGCGCGGTCTGGCGACTAAACTGGGTCGGCTCACACGAGCAAGGTGAAACAACCCACTCAATCGTTGTGAATCTAGACTACGGCTTTGGCTTTCGCGACCAGCTCGGTTACGGCTTTGTGGAGTACTACCATAACGGTTACGGCAACCGGCGCGCCGCAGAGAACTTAAGCAACTTAAGCCTCGATGCCATCGCCCGTCTCGGCCGGGGTGAGTTGTTTGTTACCGAGCGCAACTATCTCAGCGCCGGTACCAGACTGGGGTTAAGCCCCCTGCTGAATTTCACCACAACCGCCATCGTAAATCTGGACGACTTCGCCCCCTTGGTACAAAGCGCGTTCACCTACACCGCAGGCAACAATGTGACCATCGAGACAGGCGCCATCGTTCCTACCGGCGGCTCGGGTGATGAGTTCGGCGGCGCTGTGCTGAGCCCGCAACAACCCTTTGCGGACGAGTTACTCACCGGCACCAGTCGTCAATACTATCTGCGGCTGGTCTGGTTTTTATAGGGCGCTCAGTTCGCGCCCGGGTCAGCTAACGGTTGCAGTGGCAATACGCTCGGCCATTTTTGCTGACCAGATTTTTGGTCCAGCCGTGTGTACAGACTCACCGGTTGAATCAACCGCCAGCGTCACGGGCATGTCCTTCACTTCAAATTCGTGAATGGCCTCCATGCCCAACTCCTCAAATGCCACAACCTTCGAAGCTACAATCGCCTTGGCCACAAGATAAGCTGCACCGCCTACGGCGATCATTGACACCGCCTGATGAGCTTTAATGGCCGCAATGGCCTCGGGGCCACGCTCCGCCTTGCCGACCATGCCAAGCAGGCCAGTCTCGGCAAGTAGCGTATCGGTGAACTTATCCATGCGCGTAGCGGTGGTTGGGCCCGCTGGGCCCACAACCTCGCCGGCAACCGGGTCAACCGGACCCACGTAGTAGATCATCCGATTTTTAAAATCGACCGGCAGCGGCTCGCCCTTCTCGATCATATCGATCATGCGTTTGTGCGCGGCATCGCGACCGGTCAGCAGTTTGCCGCTGAGCAACAAGGTATCACCCGCTTTCCATTGCCGCACCACGTCAGGCGTGAGCGTGTCGAGATCCACCCGAATCACATCCGGGCCCAGCTCAAAGTCGAGATCGGGCCACTCAGAGAGATCCGGCGGCGTAAACTCGGCCGGGCCCGAACCATCCAGTTCAAAGTGCACGTGGCGCGTGGCCGTGCAATTGGGCATAACGGCAACCGGCTTATTGGCCGCATGTGTTGGCCAGTCTTTCACTTTCACATCGAGCACTGTCGTGAGCCCACCAAGACCTTGCGCGCCAATGCCCATGGCATTCACTTTCTCGAACAGCTCCAGGCGCAGCTCTTCAGACCTGGTTTCTGCCCCACGCTCCTGCAAGTCGTGAATATCAATCGGCTCCATCAACGACTCTTTTGCGAGCATCATGGCCTTCTCGGGCGTGCCGCCGATACCAACGCCCAGAATACCCGGCGGGCACCAGCCGGCACCCATGGTGGGAACCACGCTGGTGATCCAGTCAACAATGGAATCTGACGGGTTCAGCATCGCAAATTTGGCTTTTGCTTCACTCCCACCACCTTTTGCAGCCACCTCAATTGACAGCTTGTCACCAGGCACCACCCGATAGTGAATAATGGCCGGCGTGTTGTCCTTGGTGTTGGCCCGCAGACCATCCGGGTCGCTCAACACCGAAGCCCGCAGCACGTTCTCAGAGAAATTATAGCCACGCCGTACGCCCTCGTTGACCATCTCGTCCACTGACAGGTCCGCATCCCAGGTCACGTCCATGCCCACGTCGAGGTAAACAATCACGATGCCAGTGTCCTGGCAAATCGGCCGCTTGCCGATTGCACACATGCGCGAGTTAACAAGCACCTGATTAAGAGCTGCCTTGGCTGCAGGCGATTCTTCGCGCTCGTAGGCACCGCGCAACGCCCGAATAAAGTCGACCGGGTGGTAATAAGAAATGAACTGCAAAGCGTCAGCCACGCTCGCGATGAGATCATCTTGTTTTATGACGGTCATAAGGGCCCCTGATTACTCCACTGGCAATCGATTCTCCCACGACACCGTTGCGCGGAACAGGCTAAACCGGCTACGACAGGCATATTTTTTGATATGATCTAAAAAGTTATGGTCGACAAGATACCCCCAGCCGACGAGCCATCCGATCCGCCGCCAGGCGATCTCGTTGACGCCGTTTATGAGGTGGCGCTCGACCCAAGCCGCTACAGCGAACTGGTCGATCGGTGGTACAAAGAACTAAAGCTGGCCGCAGACCAGCCACCGCTAGAAACAATCAACGAACCACTGGCTGAGCACTTTGAGCGCGCCTCAACCATTCTCGAGCGGGTACACAAAGACGACTGGAAGGCAGAAACCAGCGCTCCACCCGCCATGCCAGAGTTTTCGCTGAGCCCAGGTGGGCGTGTGCTTGAGACTAACCCGGGCGCCGTCGCCCTGCTCAGTGCCCGCGTTGGCACGACCCTTGAGGCGCTGGATTTCACTCCCGCCGCGCAATCCCTGGTAGCTGCCGTCATGGCCCAACTGATTGACCAAGCCAAAGGTCCGAAGAATAATCGACCAGCCGAGGCGCGCGTCTTGCGCCTGAATCGTGCGGATGATGATCGACCGCTGGTGATCTTGTTGACGCCAGCCGGCCAAGGCAGTGACGCGGCGGTGCTGCTGCGCTGTGCTGAAATAATCTGGCCCGATTCACTCGGCCCCCTACTCGCAAGAGCATTCGATTTGACCAGCGCCGAGACCCAGATTGTCCAGGCGCTGGTAGCTGGCGAAATCAGCGCCACAATCGCCACCTCCAGGGGCACATCGCGAGAAACGGTGCGCACCCAAATTCGCGAACTGCTGGCCAAAACCGGCACCCATAGTCAGCTAGAGCTGATTCGAATGACCATCGGATTTTCCATGATGGCGCAGCAGGCCGAGGCCCGTTCCAGTGGTGATGCGCAAAGTACCTACGACGCAAAGACGAAAGCGAACACTGTCGCGAGTAATGATACTCACACAACGCCGCAATCCGACTTGATTCGCGTTGCCCCGAATCGACAGATGGAATTGTTGCAGTATGGCGATACGAATCAACCCCCAACACTCGTGTTTCACGATGAGGTAATCGGCGACGGCTTTTTACTGCCATTGCTCAAATGTGACCCTGATCTGCATTTTGTGGTGGTGTCACGCTACGGCTACGGCAACTCAGATTTGCTCGACGACGCTGAGCTTGAAACGCGCATTAGTCAGACCATAAAAGATCTGTCCACTGCCATCGACAACTGCACCGCCACCCGTGACGCTACGTCAATGCCCATACTTGCGCACGGCAATGGCATCTACTTCGCCTGTCGCTATGCCCAGACTAAGCCCCAGCGCTGCAGCAGTATCACGGCACTAAGTCCGTCGCTGCCCAGAACATCCGCCGACCAATCCGACACGACTCGTTACGCCACCTTCATTTCGAACATGGCGTCTATCGCCCCGTCAATGCTGCGCTTCGCCGTGCAGGCCGGTTTTGCCATGTATGCGCGGGTAGGTACCAAACGATTTCTCCAAACAGTTTATGGTTCTGTACCTGCCGACCTGGCCGTTATCAATACTCCCGAGCATCTGCAAGATCTCGAACACGGCGGGCGCCTCACCCTGGCGCAGGGCTATCGAGGCTTTCTGCACGACGAAGAGGCAATGACTCTCGATTGGACACCACTGATAACCGGGCTGTCACTGCCAATTCGCCTCATCATCGGTGCGGCAGAATCGACCGGGCGTAAGGAACGTGCAGAGCGTCTGCAACGAATGAGTGCAGCCAACGGCAGTCACTGCGTGCAGATTGTGACGGGAGCAAACGGACGTTTTTTCTTGGCATTCATCGCCCCCGAGCTGGTTCTCGCCACCCTGAAAGATGCGCACGATGAATCCCAGCGCACTGCCGCGAGCGCCTGACGGACAACAGCGTACCTCGCGGTGTATATTGGCGGGTCACTTAGCTTCGGAGCCCACCGTGACCGAATCCAATCAGGCAGCGACCGTTCTGTACGAAACACCAGAGCCGGGTATTGCACGCATCGTGCTAAACAGACCCAAGGCCCGCAACGCCCAGAGTCGGCGCATGACTTACGATCTGAACGACGCGCTCACTAAAGCGGCCTTCGATGATGACATAAAGGTGATTATTCTCGCAGGCAACGGTCCCCACTTTTGCTCGGGTCATGACATGCGGGACACCGAAGACTACGAAATGCCCAGCATCGGGATCTCCGGGGGCATGACCAAAGGCGGCGCCGAAGGTCATATGGCGTTCGAGGAAGAGGTCTACCTCAACATGTGTCGTCGCTGGCAACAATTGCCCAAGCCCACCATCGCGCAAGTACACGGCAAAACCATCGCTGGCGGTTTGATGTTGATGTGGGTTTGCGACCTGATTGTGGCAAGCCGAGACGCCACCTTTACTGACATGACCGTCGACTTTGGCGTCAATGGTGTCGAATGGTTTGCGCACCCCTGGGAGTTAGGTATTCGCAAAGCCAAGGAAATGCTCTTCACCGGCGAACCGGTCACGGCAGATCAGGCCTATAACTTTGGCATGCTGAATCATGTCTTTGAGGTCGACGAACTGGCCGAAAAAACGCTTGAGCTTGCCCGCAAGATAGCCGCTCGCCCCAGTTTTTCGCTGAAGCTCGCCAAGCTGTCCTGCAACCAGGCACTCGACGCGCAAGGCTTCTGGAGCGCGCAACAGGCCGCCTTTAGCCTGCAGCATTTGGGTCATGCTGATACCCGGGAAAAATACCTGAAGAAAAAGCTCGCGGCTAAAGAGTAATATTTAGAGAGTTAAACCATGGACAACCCAATCTCGATTCGCTATCAGGAAGTACCACGTTTCACTCCAGGGTCTGCCGCGAGTGTGGAATATTTGGACGAACATGGTTTTGTGGTTGTTCGCAATGCGTTAACCAACGCCCAGGCTGACACCGCGCTGACGCTGCTGTGGGATTACCTTGAAGGTTTGAACACCGGCATAGATCGAAACAACGTCGACAGCTGGGGCGATGCTAACTGGCCAACCGCCGTGCACGGCGGCATTCTGCCAAGCTATGGCATAGGGCACTGCAAAGCGCAGTGGTTTATTCGCGATCAGACAGCGGTCCAAGATAGCTTCGCTGCGGTGTGGGACGATTCTGATCTGTTAACGAGTTTTGATGGCGTCGCTATCTGGCGCCCCTGGACACACAACCCCGCCTGGCGCACCAACGATGGCCCCACCTGGCTGCACATCGACCAACACCCCATAGGCCGACCCGGCAAACATTGTGTACAGGGCGTGGTTAATCTGCTGGCTACCTCGGAGGCAACCGGCGGCAACGTGGTTATCCCGGGCAGCCACAAGCGCTTCGAGTCCATTCCACAGGCTTACCCTGACCGACTGGCACGCATTCACCCGAGCATCGACCATTTCCGTTTCCCCAACCAGGACCAACTACTGGCTGACACTCAGCCCATCCAGGCCCACATGGAAGCCGGCGACATGCTGCTGTGGGATTCACGAACCATTCACTGCAGCAGTCCGGGTACCAAAACTCCACCGGACAACAAACAACTACTCCGGGCCGCAAGCCTTGTGTGCATGATGCCGCGCGCGAAATCGAACCCTAAGGTACTTGCACAACGGCAGGCCGCTGTTAACAACTGCACCTCCACCACCAACTGGAGCGACCGCTTCATCAACGCTGATGAGTTCCCCCAAATAAAAGCGGCTGAGAATTTTGCAGCCTATACCTGGCCAAGCGCGCCACAACTAAATAGCCGCCAACGCCGCCTGGCAGGTTGGGACTAATAACCTAGGACAGATGGCTATCCGCAGCCGTCAGGGCGTTGTAACTGAACAACCGCCGCATGGTTGCCCCACCGGCGCGACGCGCTGCGCGATCACGCAACCAGGCCTTCACGCCAGATAAATGAAACACCGTGGCGTTGCGGCGCGAGCCGGTTTGAATGCTGGCCGTGCGGCGGCGACGTAAACCTTCATAGCGCTGCAATGCGCGATCGATACCGTCGGTCGCTTGCGCAAGACAACTCGCAAGTACTGCCGCGTCTTCTATGGCCATGGCAGCACCTTGGGCCATAAACGGCAATGTTGGATGACAGGCATCGCCCAGTAACGAGACCCGGCCCTGGCCCCAGGTCGACATGGGCGCACGATCGTAGAGTGCCCAACGATACAGCGATGCACTATCAATGTTCCGAATCAGTTCAGCAATCGAGGGGTGCCAGCCTGCGAACTGCGCTTGCAACTGCCCAAGCTCACCACGCTCGGTCCAGGATTCCTGTTGCCAATCCGCTGCTTCAACCACGCACACGCAGTTAACTAACGCTCCGCCACGAACGTAATAATGCACAAAGTGTTTTCCCGGTCCCCACCACACGGTGGACTTCGGCAAAACCATGCCCTGCGGCAAGCTTGCAACTGGCACCAGAGCCCGCCAAGCAACGTTACCCGTAAACTGCGGTTTATCTTCGCCCCAAAGCGTTGCACGCACTGTCGAGTGAATGCCATCCGCACCGATCAACACCTCGCCACGCAGTTCGTTACTGATAAGGGCTTGCTGATCTGCGTGTGAGTGATTGAGCTGTACCTGTACTCCCTCTGCAGTCTCGGCGAAGCCGCTGACAAACACGCCCGCACGCAGACTAATACCTGGCTGCGCCCTGGCCGCATCGAGGAGCACCTGCACCAGATCGCCGCGATGAATGTGATAATAAGGCGCACCATACTCATCGATGACAGCCTGTCCCAGTGTCGACTCTGAGATCACCCGGCCCGTGCGCCACTGCCGAAACTGGGTTCCATCAGGCAGGAAACCCTTCGACTTCAAGGCTGCCTCAAGGCCAAGTGCGTGCAACACACGCGAACAGTTTGGCGATAGCTGAATGCCTGCCCCGGCGTCGCCAAATTCCGCGGCCTGCTCACACAACTCAACCTGCATGCCGCGCTGGGCCAGACAGAGCGCAGCGGTCAGGCCGCCAATACCACCGCCCGCAATGATTACCCTGGGTAGAGTTTCGGACTGGGACACAGGCTCTCCTCCTGGTCGTAAAAGGGGGGCGAAAACTAAACAAAAACGAGCCTATGTGTTGTTCAGCCTTTGACGGACGCTTTACGTAAGCGTGCTAGAATGCCTACTCTTCGCAACTCGAACAAGAAGCCTGAACAAGAAGGAGCCGCCGCATGACTGACACCACAAACAACTCAGGTACTGAATCGCCAGCCGAACGCGCGGTGCTCGCCGGCGGTTGCTTCTGGGGCATGCAGGATCTGATTCGCAAAATGCCTGGCGTTCACTCTACGCGAGTTGGCTACAGCGGTGGCGATATCCCGAATGCCACCTATCGCAATCACGGCACCCACGCAGAAGCCATTGAGATTTTCTTTGATCCAAACGTGCTGAGCTACAGGCAGTTGCTGGAGTTCTTTTTTCAAATCCATGATCCCTCTACACCAAATCGGCAGGGCAACGACATGGGCATGTCTTATCGCTCGGCGATCTACTATGAGAATGCAGCGCAGCAGCAAACCGCTCTCGACACCATCGCCGACGTTGATGCCAGCAAATTGTGGCCGGGCAAGGTAGTCACCGAGGTCGAACCTGTGGGTGACTTTTGGGAAGCAGAACCCGAGCATCAAGACTATCTCGAGCGCATCCCCAATGGTTACACCTGCCACTTCATTCGTCCCGATTGGCGGTTGCCGGCGCGCAAGGCCTCGTAACTTTTCACCTACAACGCGCCCGCGCGTCTTTGATACGGTCTTTGTTACACTATTCGGCTGACTGAACCAGAGACGCGCACAGATATGCAGTTGTTGCACGAATCCACTGTTCTGCCCGAGCAGATCGACTCCCTGGGCCATATGAACGTTCGTTTTTATATGGCGCGCATGGAAACCGCCAATCAAACCCTCATCAAAAACCTGGGCCTGAGTGTCGGCAACTCAGATCCTAATGCAGGCCAGACTTACCTGCGGCGCATAGACACCTACACCCGCTTTCTACGCGAACAGTTTGAAGGGGCTGTACTACATACTCTGGGTGGCGTGCTTGACGTAAGCGCTGCGGGCGTGCGCAGCTATGTGGAGATTCGCAATCCCACCACTGGCGATGTGGCTGCTACCTTCATTGTCACTACCCAGCTCACCGACGGAGCCACCCGCGTACCACTGCGCTTCGAATCACCCCCTGCAGAAACGACCCAGTCGCAAAAGGTGGCTATACCTGATTACGCCGCACCCCGCAGCCTCTCGCTTGGGCCGGTGAACAACAAGGTGACCTTCACTGAGCTCGACGCGGTCATTCCCGATGTTGAAGGTACCGGGATGATGAGTGGTAGACGGCAAACGACGGTTGAAGAGACCGATGTTGACGCGGCAGGCTGGTTGCACAAAGACATTGAGGTGATGTTTTTACCGTTCACCAAAATTGTCGAGGAAGAAGGCGTGCCACATGGTCCGCCCGTGTTTACCACAAAATCCGGAACGCGAGTTGGCTGGGCGGTCATGGAAACCCGCAATCTGGTCTACACCCAACCCAAACTCGGTGATGAGCTGAGCTACTTCAATACCGACCTGGTAATCCACGACAAGTCACGGCTGTCCCGGCGCTGGGCGTTTAACGCGACCAACGGCGAGCTGCTTGGCATCAGCGATAACGTTGGCCTGTGCATCGATCTCGACGAGCGCCGCGCGATCAGCTGGCCCGCCGAGATCCGCGCCCTGATCGAAGAACACATGCAGCCCCAACTCGCCTGAGACACTACTCTCCTGAGACGCTACACCAGTCGAAAGCCCTCTTCACTTAAGGGCATAGACCGAATCCGCTCACCTGTTGCCGCGTAAATCGCATTGGCCACCGCTGGCGCTAGCGGCGGTAGCGCCGGCTCACCCAGACCCGTAGAGGTGTTGTCGCTTTGAATAAAGTGCGCGTCTATTTTTGGTGCCGCACCAATTCGCATCACCGGATACTGGTGAAAGTTGTCTTGCTCAATTACGCCATCTTTCATCGTGATCTGCTGCAACGCCATGGTGCTCAAGGCATCCATAATCGAACCCTGCACCTGACTCAGGGCGCCACTCATATTGATGATGGGCCCAACGTCAATGGATACCGTTACCTTGTCGACACTGAAATTTTTCTTCTCATCTACGCTTACTTCCGCAATTTCAGCGATGTGGGCCGCGTGACAGAAATAAAACGCCAGGCCCTGTCCCGAGCCGGGCGGCATCTTTTTGCCCCAGCCGGCCTTTTCAGCGACCTGCTTGATAACGTTTATTGCCCGCCCGGTATTCATCATGTTGACGTTACCGTCCTCTAGCCAGCGCGGCTCCCCCATCATCTCCAGCAGAAACTCCAGGTGGTCACGGCCAGCAAGCTCAGCCAACTCATTAATAAAACACTGCTCAACAAAGGCATTGGTGTTGGAACCTGGAGCGCGCCAGGCCCCACAGGGGGTCTTGATCTCCATCATGGTCTGCCTGACGCGAGCGTTTGGCAGCGCCGTCAGCGCATATTCGTTGCCAAAGAAACCCGACCCAATCACGCGCCGATCTTTGTGTTTAAAGCCGATGTAGTGTTGGTCCCAACCCGCCAGCTTGCCGCTACTATCGACCGCGGCCTTCATGTTTGCAAAACCACCCACACGGAAGAAATCGTTGTGAATGTCATCGGTACGCGTCCAGGTAAGCTTTACCGGCACACCCGCCTGCTTTGAGATCACCATCGCTTCAGTCGCGAAGTCGTGAACGGCGCGACGGCCAAAACCGCCGCCCATACGCAGAGGATTAACCGTCACGTTCTCGGGTGCCATGCCGAACAGGTTGCCTGCAATCTCTTTCACCTGGGCCGGAAACTGACTGCCCATCCAAATCTCGAGCGTATCTGGCTTGCCCGCAGAACCTTTTCGATAGTCGGCCGTGCAGTTCAGCGGCTCCATACAAACGTGCGCGACATAGGGGTATTGAAAAAACGACTCGAGTACCTTGTTATCTGCGTTAGCAAGGGCAGCATCTACGTCCGGATTATCCCGACGGATCTCACTCTTACTCAGATCACTACCCTCGGCCGCAATCTCCCTGGCTCGGGTTTTCATCTGTTCCCAGTCGTCTCTGGACGCTTGCGATTCGTCCCATTTCACGTCGAGTTTGGTCTTCGCATTCATCACCGACCAGGTGTCTTCACCCACAATAGCGATACCACCACGCAGCACGGCAAGTCCTCGCAGGAAGCTCCTCTCAGCTTCACCCGATCGAGCGTCGGGCTGCACAATAAACGCATCAACAACGCCCGGCAGGCGTTTGATCTGGCGCTCATTGAAACTCAGCGCCTTGCCGCCAATGCGTGGACAGCGGGTATAACTTGCGTACTTCATGCCTGGCACATCGACATCAATACCGTATTCCGATTTGCCCGTGGCGATAACAAGGTTGTCAATGCCGCCAACCGAGGTGCCAATAATGGTGTAAGAGCGCGGGTCTTTATACGACAACTGCTCGGGGTCTGGTACGGGCTGTTCGGCAGCGAGCCTTGCGAGCTGACCAAAGGTTCGTATTGCACCCGAGGAGTGTACCACCTGGCTGTTCTCGGCTTTGAGACCGTCGCGATCAACCTCCATAGCGAGCGCCGCTGCGCCAATCAACATCTCTCTTGCCGACGCACCCATCTGCCGCATGGCATCAAAGTTGCGAGCAATTGAGGTCGATCCACCGGCGCCCTGGCGTCCAAATTTTTCATCTAAAGGCGCAGCAAGCACCCGCACGTCTTCCCAACGAGCGCCCATCTCTTCAGCAATAATCATGGGCAACGAGGTTGTAATGCCCTGTCCCATCTCTGGGGTAGCTGAATAGATAGTGATCTGGCCTTGCTGATCAATCTGCACGTAGGCATTGAGTTCTTTCGAACGTATCAGCGTACCGCCCTCTTCCGCCTGGGCGGCTTCAGGCGCGATACTCAGCTCCAGCAGCAAACCGCCACCAATTGCTGCAGAGGCCTTCAACCACGTCCGTCTGTTCAAAGTGTTGGTTGTTGTCACTGAATCGACCATTACTCTGCACCCCCATTGGCTGCGCCCTTCGCGGTGGCGTCATAAAAGCTCGCAGCAGAGTGCACGGCCTTGCGAATACGAATGTAGGTTCCACAGCGGCAGTAGTTACCCGCCATGGCGCTGTCGATGTCGTCGTCGGTCGGTTTGGGGTTGGTCGCCAACAACGACGCGGCACTCATGATTTGTCCAGCCTGGCAGTAACCACACTGGGGAACGTCGTGATCGATCCAGGCCGCCTGCAACGGATGCAAACCGCCATTTTTTGACAAGCCTTCGATCGTAGTGATCTCGCCGCTTACCGAGGAGATTGGCAACACACAAGATCGCACGGCAGTACCGTTGAGGTGAACCGTGCACGCGCCGCACTGCGCAATACCGCAGCCAAACTTGGTGCCGGTCAGTTTTAGCTTGTCGCGCAACACCCACAGCAACGGCGTGTCAGCCGCTGCCTCTACTGTGTGTTCCTGCGCGTTTACCGTCAGTGTGTATTTTGTCATTGCCCACCCTCCACTAGTCAGGTTGAGAGCTTATCAAGTTGTTACGTCAGAGGGTAAGGTAGGTACCATTGATAATCATAAAATCGAGCCATCAGGATGACAGGAGTTGACTGGCTGATTGTTGTTGGCTGCGTAGCACTCACAACCGGTGTAGGCCTGTGGTTCTCGCAGCGGTCTGGCGCTGGCACAGATTCGTTCTTTTTAGCCGGCCGGCGCATGCCCTGGTGGCTGCTTGGCACATCGATGGTTGCCACCACTTTCGCCACCGACACCCCCTTGTTGGTCGCAGATATCGTGCGTACCAATGGTGTTGCAGGCAACTGGGTGTGGTGGGCATTTTTACTCACCGGCATGTTAACCACCTTCGTCTACGCAAAGCTCTGGCGTCGTTCCGGCACCGTCACCGACCTGGAGTTTTACGAGCTGCGCTATTCGGGGGCTTCGGCACGCGCTGTGCGTGCTTTTCGCGCGCTCTATCTGGGGTTGTTCTTCAACGTCATCGTTATGGCAACCGTCCTGCTCGCTGCGATCAAGGTGGGTTCGGCACTGACAAGTCTCGATCCGCTGTACATTGTGCTTGTTGTTGCTAGTGCCGCTTTGCTATTCAGTGCGATTGGTGGCTTCGCTGCCGTGTTGGTGGCCGATGTACTGCTGTTTATTCTCTCGATGGCCGGCGCCGTGCTGGCCGCATGGTTTGCACTCGATCACCCAGCCGTTGGCGGGTTGGGCGCACTAATCCAGCACGAAAATCTGACGGGCAAATTGAGTTTCCTGCCCGACTTTGGCAATCCGCAACAGGCACTGATGGTGTTTGTCATTCCACTCGCCGTGCAGTGGTGGAACGTGTGGTATCCCGGCGCAGAACCGGGCGGGGGTGGCTATGTTGCGCAGCGCTTGCTCGCCGCCAAAAACGAACAGCACGCGACGGCGGCTATGCTGCTGTTTCAGGTAGCGCACTACGCCCTGCGACCCTGGCCCTGGATCATTGTTGCGCTAGCATCATTGGTGGTGTTCCCGGACATTGACGCGATTAGAAGCGCGTTTCCCGCAATCGATACCAACGTCATCGGCAACGATTTCGCCTACCCCGCCATGCTGAAATTTTTACCAGCCGGCATTCTGGGGTTGGTTGTCGCCTCCCTGGTTGCCGCCTGCATTTCAACGCTGTCTACCCAGATTAACTGGGGCGCTTCCTACATTGTGCACGACTTTTACCAGCGCTTTGTCAACCCAACGGCAAGCAACAAGAGCCTGATCCGCATGGCGCGGGCAGCATCGGCGCTGTTGGTTGTACTGGCGGCAACCCTGGCGCTGGCACTCACCAGCATCATCCAGGCGTTCAGCATCCTGCTCACCATTGGCGCGGGTACAGGGTTGCTATTCATTTTGCGTTGGTTCTGGTGGCGCATTAATGCATGGAGCGAAATCAGCGCTATGCTCGCGTCCTTCGTATGCGCACTCAGTTTCTACCTTGGTGACTTTCCATACTGGGCAGACTGGCAAAAACTAATCGCGAGTATCAGTGCCACCACTCTTGTCTGGTTGCTGGTGACCTGGCTAACACCGGCAACCCAGGTAGCTGTTTTGCAGCGTTTCTATCGCCGAATAAAGCCTGGTGGCATAGGTTGGAAAAAGATTCGTCGCTCTTTACCGGTCGCGGAGCAAGCGACTACTGCCGCGCCAGGTCAACCTCTTACCTCGTCCCTACTCTGTGCGTTCCTGTCGAGCATCAGTATTTACGCCCTGCTATTTGGCACAGGTTTCGCACTGTACGGCGACACGCCCATGTGCGTGCTGATGGCAGTTCTCGCAATCAGCACCGGCGGGCTCGCCTGGCGCTGTTGGCGCTAATGCCGCCACCCAGCAGAAGGAATCCAGGCAAAGTTACCCCTTGGGAGTGAACTCAACATGCAGCTCGTTTAGCGCGCGCAGCGAGAAGCTCGGCTGGACACTGAAATCATTTTTGCCTGCCGCAAAACGCAAGGCGCTCACTTTTTCGACCAGCGCCATAAAGCTCCAGTGTAGCTCGCGACGTGCCAATGGCGCGCCCAAACAATGGTGAATGCCAGACCCGAAGGCGAGGTGACGACCAGGCTTGTCGCGGTTTAAATCCAGCTGTGCTGGCTCAACGAATTCTCGCTCATCGAGGTTGGCCGCCGCATAGCGGACATTCACCATCGAACCAGCGGGGATCGGCGAGTCGGCCAACACAACGTCTTTGGCAGTCTTTCTGAACAGGCCTTGCACGGGCCCTTCGAGACGCAGTACTTCCTCAATGAAGGTTCGCATGTACTGTTCAGGGTCGCTTGCTAGCTGTTGCCAGGCCAGCGGATTATCGATCAACAGCTTCACCCCATAACCAATGGCGTTGGTTGTAGTTTCAGCGCCGCCGACAAAGGTGTCGGCCATCATCTCCGCGTGTAGCTCGTTGTCGTTAAGCGGCCGCCCCCACTCCGGGATAACGCGATTTACCATCTCTGAAAGCAATGAATCGTCGGGCGTTTTACGCAGCCTTTCAAAAATGGGTTGAAAGTAATGCTGAGCCTCGATTTCCATCTCCACCGACCAGCGCTCTTCGTCTTCGGTTTGCATCATGCCCAGTCGCTGCACCCAGGCATCTGTCCATTTTTTGATTTGCCAGATGTCCGCTTCTGGCACGCCCACCTGGTGGCCAATAACAATCAGCGGCAGGGGTACGGCAAACTGCTGCACCCAATCGCACGCGACCCAGTTGGGGCCACTCCCCTGCGCAGTGTTTTGCGGCGTTGTGAAAACACCATCAATGAGCTTGTAGGCGGTTTCGCGGACAAAGGGGTCCATCGCCTCGATGCGTTTCGGCCGAAAGGCTTCATTAAACATCGCCCGCATCTCGCGATGGTTTGGATCATCTCGTCCGGCAAGCGTTACTCCGGGCACCCAGCCCTTCTGCTCGTAAAGCCTCTGCATGCGCGCGGCGCGTTCCTGATCAAGCTGACTGCGTGACGCGCCCTGACCTTCGGCGGACATATCACTAATGTAATCTTTGGTATTCAGCAGAACCGCGCGAACATCTTCAAAGCGCGACACCACATAAAACCCGGTCACCGGGTCTTGCCACACCGGTGCCTCGTCGCGCAGTTTCTGATAAGCATGGTAAGGGCAATTTTGCAGCGTAGAGTCGAGCAGATTTATGTCGTTGAGCGACTCCGGTTGGACCGGCACATAAGGCCTCTTTGGCTCGTTGGTGTTGCCGGATGCATCGATATCAGTCATGCAACTCCCCAATCACAGATTCCAATCGATCTACCACCTTGCGGGGGCCGGAAATTGCAGTCAAGCCCTGCGCCGTGTACGTTTACTCATTATTCAGTTCTGGGGGGAGCTATGGCAGTACTCACTGTTCAAGACAACACAAGAAACCAAGCCGGCGCCATTTACTTTGAGCACCATCGAGTCGCCAAATCAGCACTCACCGTAGTGCTCGCTCACGGTTGGGGCATGAGCAGTCGTATTTGGGACGACACCACGGCCTGGCTGATCGATTCTGGCTATTCTGTGCTGGCCTTCGATCAACGCAACTGCGGTGCGTCGGATAAAGACTTTGCTGATGTCTCCATCGAGGCACTGAGTCAGGATTTGGCGGCACTCGTCGACCATTGCAGCATAACAAGCGCCGTACTGAATGGCTGGTCACTGGGTGGTGCAGTAGTCACAGGCGCCGCACCCCTGTTGGGCGACAAACTCGCCGGGCTTGTCTCTACCTGTGGCGCCACGCCACGCTACACCCAGGCAGAAGGATTCCCACACGGCGGTACGGCAGACGACGTGGCAGGTACCGTCACCGCGCTGCGCGCCGATCGCGTTAATTTTCTAGAAGCGCTGTATTGCGATGGGGCTTTTGTGAAGCCCGTCAGTGATGCAATCAAAACCTGGGCGCATGGCATCGCCTTACAGGCGAGCCCAGCGGCAGATGCTTCTCTGGGTGCGCTCGCAAGTATTGATCAGCGCGACACTATGGGCGCACTGCAGGTACCCGCTCTATTTATCACTAGCAGCGCCGACGGAGTTGTAGACCCCGCCATTGGCGAGTTTGCCGCTAATCTGGCACCTCATGGCCAGCTCGCCGTTATGGACGGTTGCGGTCACACACCGTTCATTGAAGACCCTACTGCCTATCGTGACGCCGTAGGCCGCTTCCTCGCCTCTATTGCAACCAGTTAAGGAACCGCATCGCCATGAGCCGTCAAATCAACTTTGGTCTGTGGTACGACTTCCGTAACCCGGCACCCTCAAGCGTCCCGTTCGAAACCCTGTACCAACAATCTCTGGAACAGGTCGCCTGGGCCGACACCCTGGGCTTCGATTCGGTGTGGTTGACTGAACATCACTTCTGCGACGACGGCTACGCACCTTCGCCGCTGGTCATTGCAGCTGCCATTGGTGAGCGCACCAAACGTATGCGCATCGGCACCAATCTCATGCTGCTACCGCTCGCAGACCCACTGCGGCTCGCTGAGGATGCCGCCACCCTGTCTATTTTGACCGGTGGTCGCTTCGATCTTGGCGTTGGCCTGGGGTATCGCGAGCTCGAGTTCAACTATTTTGGTCGCAATCTGAAAAATCGCCCCAGTCTTATGGAAGAAGGCGTCGCTTTGCTGCGCGCAGCATGGACGGGCGAGCCCATTCAATTCGCTGGTAAACGCTACGCGGTAGACGGCCTACGGGTGACACCGGCACCCGCGACAACGCCACGAATATTTATGGGTGGCATGGCCGACCCCGCTATTGCACGAGCCGCGCGTCTGGGTGATGGCTTCCTGTCCACCGGTGGCATTGGCCACGACGTCTACGTCGACTCACTAAAAACCGCAGGTAAAGCACCGAGCGACGGCGCAATTTGTGCCGGCAACTGGGCCATCATTGCCGAAGACCCCGAAGCGGAAGCCGCAAACGTTGGCCCCCACGTGCTCTATCAAACCAACGAATACGTGTCCTGGGGTGCCTTCGGCCCGCCCGATGAAGTTCCGCTGTTTCCAGACTCACAAAGTGCCATTCGAGATGGATTGTACGAGCTGTGGGACGCCGACCAGGCAGTGAGCGCACTCACCCAGATGCTTAACGACTATCCACAAATCATCGACGTGCACTTCTGGGCGCAATTCCCCGGCGAGTCCGTCGACAGCGGCAGCAAGCGGATGGAATACATTTCCAACAACGTGCTACCTAAAGTAAGAGCGGCCATCGACTGACACTATGAAAAATCCAGACATAGCCAACCAACTCGCCATTCAAACACTGCTAGCCCAGTCAGCCTACGCACTGGATGAGCGCCACATGGATGCGTTGGAAGCCTGTTTTGCAGCCGACGCGTCACTGCAGATCGTAATAGCAGACGCTGATCCTATCGATTTTGCGGGCCGCGAAACCATTATGGAATTAATGCGCGACTCGGCTGACACTCAAACGGATGTGCGTCGTCACGTGACGACAAATACCTTCTTCAAACCCACGGGTGAAGAGCGTGAGGGGGAGCTCAGTACCATCTCTAACCTGACTATCACCGCCGTTGAAAACGGCGCGATCCGGTTGGTCACCAGCGGCTACTACAAAGACACCTTCGTGCAACAAAACGGCAGTTGGCTGATTCGCGTACGCCGCATCGAACTAGATATGGCGTACTAGACAACCAGACCAGGCAACACAGGAAGCGGGCGAACACTATGAATCTGGCCGACATTACTGCCAAGTGGGCTGGCCTTTCGCCACAGCGCGAAGCTATCATCGATACGGAAACTTCGCAGCGCATCACCTTTGCCCAACTCGATGAGCAGGTCACCCGATTCGCCAATGCCCTCCTTAACAAAGAAAGTGATAAAGCACCCGGAGCAGGACTGCAGAAAGGCGATCGCATCGCCGTGCTCGCAAAAAATTGTATCGACTACTTTGTTGTGTACTACGCCTGTGCGCGCGCCGGCTTTATTGCCCAACCCCTAAACTGGCGCCTGGCAGGCGAAGAACTAGCACGCATAGTTGCCGACGGCGATCCCGCGGTGTTTGTCAGCACCACCGAATTTCGTAGTGAACGCGACGCGCTACAAAGCACTAATAATCTAAACGTTAAGCTGTGGCTTGAGACGGGCGAGAGTTCTGACGGTTCGTTTGCATCCTTTGTGAACTCAGGTGACGCTGGCACTAATACAGCCTTCAATGACGTTGGTGATCACGATCCGGTACTAATTTTGTACACCGGCGGCACTACAGGCCTGTCGAAAGGCGCCCTGCATTCACACCATTCGCTATATATGGGCATGCTCAACCAGACCGTTGCCGAGCGTATTGTACCCAGCGACGTGTACATGCTCACCGGACAGATGTTTCACATTCCTGTGGCTCTTGCCATGAACTATATGGCACACGGCTGCCCCGTTGTGCTGATGAACTTTGAAGCGCGCACCGCTCTCGAAATTATCCAGCGCGAGAAAGTTTCTGCATTTCTTGGCATTACCACCATGCTCAACTGGATGATGGCGGTAGAGGACTTTGATGCGTTCGATTTGTCGAGCCTGCGCAACATTCAATACGGTGGCGGCCCCATGCCCGAAACCGTGGTCAAAGCGGCATTAAGGGCGTTTCCCTGCACCTTGATCCAGGGCTATGGTCAAACCGAAGGTATGACGATGACCTTTCTTGCGCAGGAAGACCACGCGCTCGCGGTTGCAGGACAACACTCCGAACGGCTGAACGCCTGCGGTCGCGAGGGCTTTGTAACCCAGGTTCGGGTTGTAGATGCAAACAATGAGCCAGTCCCCAAAGACAGCACCACGCCTGGTGAGATTGTCGTGCGCTCAGAGGCCAATATGCTGGGCTACTGGCAAAAACCCGACCTCACCGCCAAGACGCTGCGCAACGGCTGGATGCACACGGGTGATGTCGCCGTGTGGGATGAAGACGGTTACGTGTTTATCGTTGACCGGGCCAAAGACATGATTATCTCCGGCGGTGAGAACATCTACTCCACCCAGGTTGAGGCGGCCATTCACCAACACCCCGGCGTGCTCGAAACCGCCGTTATCGGCGTTCCCGACCACGAATGGGGTGAAGCGGTAATGGCCTATGTGGTGATGAAGCCCGGTGAACAAGCCTCTGCCGATGACATCATTGCAACCACTCGGCAGCATCTTGCTTCGTATCAAAAACCGCGCGCTGTTGAATTTGTGGACAGCCTGCCAAAAGCACCGACTGGCAAAATTTTAAAGCGCGACCTGCGTGATCAGCATTGGCCGAACAAGGGCAAGCAGGTATGAGTGATAGTCAGCAGACGCTGCTGCGCGCAGAAGACCTGGCACACATTGGCAAAGCCTCAGATCCGCAGATCGAGATCGTCAATCGACGCGACATTCGCAAATACGCCATTGCTACCAACCAACGCCAACGTCGCTACCTCGATGGCGACATTGCGCCACCCCTGTTTCACGTTGCTCTCTTTTGGCCCGTTGTCGAACTCGACGAACTCACACCTGATGGCGTTGCTATTGACCGCTTTGTGCCCACCTTTCCGCTTACCCGCGCAATGGCCGGTGGTCTGCACATCGAATACCACCAGCCGATTCGACCCACCGACGAACTCCATGCCGTGCGTACGCTGACCAATGTCTACGAGAAAGCAGGGCGTTCGGGCGCGCTCATCTTTTACGAGGTCGTGCTCTCTGTCACCAATTCCAAAGGCGCCCCGGTTGTCACCGAAACCACCACGAGAATCTTGCGATGAGCGCTACCCCTACTCTTGCAAGGCTAGCCGTGGGCGATGTGCTGCCAGGCCGCGAGCACACGCCTGATAACGCGGAGCTGTTTTTCTACAACGCAGCCCTGTGGAACGCGCATCGCATCCACTATGACCTGCCCTACGCCACCAATGAAGAAGGCTACGACGGACTGGTTATCGCTGGACCCATGATTGGTGACTGGATGACCCAGGTAGTGGATGACTGGCTGCACGCCCAGCCTGAGGCGAACAATCTGCTGCTGGCTGAGCTCGACTACAGCAATCGCATAGCCGCGTTCATCGGCGAGACCCTGACCAGCGGGGGCACTGTTACGGACATAGTCCAAACAGATAACCAAACGCGCATCGGCATTGATCTGTTTGTTAAAAACGAACGCGACGAGATCATCACACCTGGCAAGGCGGTGGTGACCTGGTTGCAATACAGTTCATGAACATTCGAGGGGCTACCGCCATCATTGGCGCTGCCGATACTGCCGTTGGCAAATTGCCAGGCGTTAGCGCAACGGCTCTTTGCGCAGAGGCAGCCCTTGCCGCGGTTGCGGATGCCGGCTTAACACTTACAGACATAGACGGCCTGGTGACGTGCACCAGCATGGCTGAGCCGCACATGTACCACGCTCAAATGATGGCTGAGTATTTGCAGATCTCGCCCCGCTACTGTGTGACCGCCAGTGCCGGCGGCGGCACCACCTTTAGCGTGGTTTATCAGGCTGCCTGCGCTATCGCTGCCGGCGTGTGCAACACTGTGGTTGTGTCCATGGCCGATAGCTTGCGCACGGGGCTCTCGCGCGAACAAGCCAAGATCATGCAGTCATCCACTGGGCACGCGCAATTCGAAACACCCTATGGCTCTACGGTACCCGGCTACTATGCACTCATCGCCAACGCTTACCTGCATGAGTACGGTGCCTCGGTCGAACAGTTTGCTGCTGTAGCTGTTACAGCCCGTGCACACGCTGCTCTCAACCCCGCCGCCGAGCAACGCATACCCATTACTGTCGAGGATGTGCTCGGCAGTCGAATGATCGCCGATCCGTTGCGCTTGCTCGACTGTTCACTGGTCTCCGATGGCGGCTCAGCGATCGTGTTAACTCGCGCGGATCGAGCACAGGATGCACCCAACGCACCCGTGTACTTGCTGGGTGCCGGCGAAGCTCTGAGTCACGAACATATTTCGCAGGCGGCCTCACTGACCAACTCCGCTGCAAGGCAGTCGGGCGCCCGTGCGTTTGAGTCAGCAAAGTGCGCACCAAGCGATATGCACTTCGCCCAGGTCTACGACTGCTTTACGCCGGTGGTACTCATCGAGATGGAAGATCTTGGTTTTTGCCCTGCGGGCCAGGCCGGCGAGTTTTTCGCCGCGGGTGAGGCCACACTGGGCGGTTCGCTACCGGTGAATACCCACGGTGGCCTCTTGTCGCACAGCCACCCCGGCAATCCAGGATCCATGTTTGCACTAACAGAAAGCGTGCAGCAGCTGCGTCGCAGTGCAGGAGCACGCCAGGTGGCCAATGCAGAACTCGGCCTGGTGCACGCCCAGGGCGGCATACTGTCCAGCCACTGTTCGCTGGTGCTCGGCAGCGCCAATACGCTTTAGGACGCGACGGGAGCAGCGCATGAGTAACGCCAACGACAAACCCACACCAACGCCAAATCCGGAAACCCAGGCGTTCTGGGACGCCTGCAACCGCGGCGAACTTACAGTGCAAGAATGCACTGCCTGCAACGCACTGCAACACTACCCTCGCGTACGTTGCAACACCTGTGGCGCCAATACACTGTCACAAGTGCCCGTTAGTGGCACTGGTACAGTACGATCCTTCACCATCAACCGGGTTCCCGTATCCGCAGCCTTTGCAGCAGACATTCCCTATGCGGTCGCACTGATCGAACTCGTCGAAGGCCCCACCATGATGGCAAACGTCATTGATTGTGATCCTGAACAGATCCACATCGGTATGGCCGTTAGCGTAACCTTCGAACCACGCGGCGAACTAAAACTGCCCCAGTTCAGCCCGTCGACGTAGCCGCCGTGTTGCCTCATTACTTGGGTAGCTACGACTCTGTTTGCAACAGGTCTTTGAGCCGAAACTTCTGCACCTTGGTGCTCGACATCGGCCATTGCGTAACAAAGTGTACTTCCCGAGGCACCTTGAAGCTGGCCATTTCGCCTTGGCAATGCGCAAGCAATTCTTCTGCACTCACCTCTACCCCCGGCACCCGCTCGATGAACGCCACAGGCACTTCTTCAAGACGCGCATCCGGTTTACCAATAACTTGTGCCAAAGCCACAGCGGGGTGTTTCGCCAGAAACGACTCAATCTCAATAGCCGCCACATTCTCACCGCCGACTTTCAGCATGTCCTTGATTCGACCGTGATAACTAATCGAGTTGTTCACACTCACACTGCAGAGATCTCCGGTGCGAAACCATCCTTCGTGAAACGCCTCTGCGTTCTTTTCGGGTGACTTGTGATAGCCGTCGAACACACAATAGCCGCGCACCCAAAGCTCACCCTGCTGGCCAGTCGCCAAGGGTTCAAAACTATCTGGATCGGTGATCTGCACCTCAATACCAGGAAACGGCACACCACAGGTGGTGAGCCGTTCATCGAGTGACTCGTCGGGGTGATTGAAGGCGATAACGCCCCCGGCCTCTGTTAGCCCGTAGGCGCCTGTTTGTATCGCGGGCGCAAAGGCGGACTGAAATTTTCTCAGCGTCTCAATGGGCGCGACGTTATTGATTCGCCGTAGACGAGACAGATCAGTTGCTGCAAAAGAGGCATGGTTAATTAAGTCATTAGTAATCGTCGGGAAGGCTGGAAATGCAATAGACACCTTCTCTCGCGCCATCATCGCCAGCGCCTCACCGGTATCTATATGGGTCATCGACGCCAATGCGGCTCCCGCGTCCAGACAGGCAATGAACGGCAAAATAGCGGCCATATGGAACATCGGCAACGGCGCCCAGAACACATCATCAGCCGTCAAGAAATAACGCTCGCGATTCATGTTAGCACCGTTGCGGGTCAACAACGCATGACTCAGTGGACAACCTTTCGGATTGGCCGTAGTGCCCGAGGTGTACATCATGATTGCAGGCTGCTCAACGCGAACTTGCGCTCGCAAATTATCAATGTCCTCACGCTTAACGTGCGCGCCGCCCTCCTCGAATTGCGCACGCGACACAAACCCTGCGGGTTCGCTGGCACCCAGCATAACCGCGTGCCGTAATCTGGGAGCGGCAACCAGCGAGAGTGGTTGACTCGCATCCGCTGCAGCGAGTTCCGGTAACGCCGCCTGCAATAACAGGGCAAAGTCAGCGTATTCAGAAACAAGATCCGAAGTCACCAGAACTTTCAGATCTGCGTTTTCTACAACGTAGGAAAGCTCTGTTGCCCGATACCGCGCGTTCATGGGCACCGCAAGAGCGCCGATAAAGTGGCAGCCCAGCAGTAATTCCATGTATTCGAGGCAGTTGGGCATCAACACACCGACAGCATCACCCGCACCAACGCCGTATGCCGTGAGACTGTGCGCACGAGAGTACGCCCTGGCAACCAGGTCTGCGTAGCTTAGTCGACAGTCAGGAAAAATCAGCGCCGCATTGTCAGGATGCTTATCCGCAGCCTCTAGCAGCATGTCGCCAATGGTGGACACACGGATACGATGTGTTGCGAGTTCCTGCAAGCTGTCCCCCAAGCGATTGAAAGAGGTTGAACGAGGAGTTTCTATACTAGCAGCTATCACGGTCTCGCTGTGCTGCGACAACACCGCGTCAGTAACTGCTTGAGTCCCGGAACACAATGCCGGTACAGTGCAAGCGGGAGGGACAATCCTATGGACTTGGCCAACAAACGAATCATTGTCACCGGCTGTGCCCGTGGTATGGGTGCGGCCACCATTCGCGCTTACGTGGATGCTGGCGCTCTGGTTGTCGGCATGGATGTCAACGACAACGATGGCGAGGCTGTCTGCAGCGCCGCCAACAAATCGGCACCAGGCAACGCAAGCTACATGAATGTAGACGTTGCAGACCAAGCGAGCGTCACGGCCGTGTTTGGTAGCGCCGTTGAGCAATTAGGCGGACTTGACGCCCTTGCTCACCCCGCCGCCATTCATCGTGCCGGCAGCGCCTCGGACGTTTCGGTCGATGACTGGGATCTGATGCTGGCCGTCAACGTGCGCGGTACAATGCTCACCAATCAGGCGGCCTATCCGCACTTGAAGGCCGCAGGCGGCGGCTCAATCATCAACTTTGGCTCCATCTCTGGTCAACGCGCAGAACCGAGTGCAGCCGCCTATTCGGTTTCCAAAGGCGCCGTTCATTCCTGGACACGCACCGCTGCAGGCACCTGGGGCAAAGACAACGTGCGGGTGAACGCCATCCTGCCCGCAATTGCGACACCGATGTATCACGAAGCACGTGCCCGCTCTACTGAACGGCAAAACGAACTGAGTTACTGGCGCAACCTGCAGAGTATCGCGCTGGGTGAAGAATACGGCGACGCGGATCGTGATCTTGGACCCGTTATGGTGTTCATGGCCTCGGATGCGTCACGTTTTATTACAGGTCAACTTATCCCCGTCGACGGCGGCCAACACAATGTCCGCTAGACCAACAGCCATGCAGAGGAGAGCGCGATGAACCCGATTTCACTACTCAAGCCTGGTGTTTACCTGATTCTGACAGGCGCTGCCTTGCTGTTAAGCGCGTGCACCAGTCCAGAACCAACCCGCAGCCCAGAAGCAGAGACCGACCCAAACAGCCTGCAAGCTATGCGCGCAGCAGAGCAAGCCCGGCAAAGTTTGCCCGGCAAAGCACACTACGACTCGGCCTGTGCTGCCTGCCACGAGGGGGCTATCGAGCGTGCACCGCACCGACAAATGCTGGTGCTAATGACACCGGAGACCATTCTGCAAGCGCTCACTACAGGGCTCATGCAAAGTCAGTCGAGCGCGCTGACTGAGCAGCAAAAGCAAGAAGTCGCCGAATACCTGGGCGGTCGCGCGATGCGTGATGCGGACGACGATTATCAACGCTGCGACGCCCCGGACCACGGCGCTAACAAACCTGGATCAACACTACAGGCCGTGCGCACCCAAAATTGGGGACTTACCCCCGATAACAAACGTCACATGACAACCGATGTCACCGCGGTCAATGCAACTAACGCCACCGAACTGAAACAGCTTTGGGCATTTTCGTTCAAAGGTGCAAATCGCGCCCGTTCACAACCGTTGTTTATTGGCGACATGCTTGTCACCGGCAGTCACAGCGGCGAAGTTCTGGCGCTCGACGCCGCTAGTGGTTGTGTTCGTTGGCAGTTTCAGGCCAGCGCAGAAGTACGCACGGGTATCGTTAGCGACCAACAAGACATCAACGGTGAGCAACTACTCTACTTCGGCGACGTGCTCGGCACGGTTTATGCCATCAGCGCCGCCACCGGCACAGAGCAATGGCGCACCCGGGCAGACACACATCCCAATGCCACGATTACCGGCACTCCATCGCTGCTTGGCGATCACATCTACGTTCCCGTGTCGGCCCTGGAAGTCAGCAACGCAGTTGATCCGCTGTACGAATGCTGTACCTTCCGTGGTTCTGTGGTTGCGCTCAACAGAGCGACGGGCAAGATCGACTGGCAAACTCATACCATCGCCGAGGAGCCTTCTAAACAGGGTAAAAACACCTCAGGAGCCACCCAATACGGCCCGTCAGGCGCAGTGATCTGGAACAGCCCAAGCATCGACATCAAACGACAGCGACTCTATGTCGGCACCGGGGAGAACGCCTCCTCGCCTGCAACCACTACATCAGACGCCCTTATTGCCCTGAATTTGCAAGACGGCAGTGTCGCCTGGAGTTGGCAGGCCACCACACGCGACGCCTGGAATACGGCCTGTGGTTCGCTTACACCAGACAATTGCCCAGTAGAAAACGGTCCTGACTATGACTTTGGTGCCGCTACGCTGATTGCCACTGATGCCAATGGTCGCGACCTGGTGATTGGCGGGCAAAAGTCCGGCCTGGTACACGCCATTGTCGCCGACACCGGAGAACACCTGTGGTCGCAACGCGTTGGGCGCGGCGGCATTCAGGGCGGCATCCACTTTGGCATCGCGGCAGACAATGAGCGTATCTACGTGCCTGTTACTGATATGGCCGACGGCCGCACCTATCCCGACCCGGCACAGCCTGGTGTGCATGCCCTGGACATCACCACCGGCAAACCCCTGTGGTACGCAGAACACCCCGACGTTTGTAACGGCCGCTCATTCTGCCACCCTGGTGTTTCCCAGAGCATCAGCCTGCTCAACGATCTGGTTCTGGCCGGTGGCATGGACGGCATTGTGCGCGGCTATAACAGCGCCACGGGTAAACAGGTTTACGAGCTCGACACCACCGCAATATTCACCACGGTTAACGGCACGCCCACCACCGGTGGCTCATTCGGTGGGGCAGCAGGGCCCGTTGCCCAGGACAATCGGGTTGTTCTGAGTTCGGGCTACGGTCTATACAACCACATGCCTGGCAACTTGCTGTTGATGCTTGAGCGCTAGGCCTGCGCTTGCTCTCAACCTGCGGGCGGCATTTTGATTTCAAGCGCGGGGCAGCCCTCGGGCTGCGGCTTGAGTGGTCGCTTGGCTATGCCGCCAACGAGTTCGAGGAAAATCCCATCTGGATCAATCGCGTGCACAATCGCCGTTTCGTCCTCGGCCGTGCCGGTGCAGCAAGGTGCGAGCTCGGACAAAAACGCCACATCCTGAGCCTTGAGGATATCCACGGCACGATCCATGTCCGGCACCATTAGTGCGATGCGGTTTATGCCTATGTGGTTAATCGGCGGCGGATACGCCTTCTCCGGGTTGTGGGGGTCGATCCACTGGATCAATCGCAAGACGTGCTGATCACCCCGCCCGAGTGCAATGTCTGCGCCTTTGATTCTAAACGCCTTGTCCAGCCCCCAGGCACGCGCTTCGTCGAGGGTACCGCTGGTTTGGCGCAGTGGTGTCTGTTGGGTGTAGCCAAACTTTTTGTAGAACTCGAGTGACTCTTCGAGGTTGCTGACGTTGATCCCAATGTATGGCATAGCGACCAAGTGCATGTCTTGCTCTGGATCACCGTGCGGCGGCGCAGTCTCCAGCAACTTATACAGCACACCTTCGGGATCGCGAAAGAACACAAAGCGATTGCCAGGTACTCCGTAGGGCTCGGACAAAAACTCAACCCCGTTGCTCTTCAAGAACGCAACATCCGAGCCAAGATTGGTGGTTAACAGCGCGGCGTACGCCATGCCGATGTGATTCGGCAAGTCATAAGGCGGATCTGGATTGAAAGGCGTTTTAAACTGCAACAGGTCAATATTGGTCGCATTCAAGCTGCCGGGTATTGAAATAACCTCGCCTTTCGCGAGCTCATACTGACACTCATCAAACATGCCCAACGCGCGAGCCATCTGATGGGTGTTCGACAGCGGAAAGCCGCTAATCCCTTCCGTGTAACCCAGCATGCGATAGAACGCACGTGCCTCATCAAAGTTCTTGGTGTGGGTCGCGAAGTGGAATCGCGCCATCAAACCGATGTCAGTGGGCGAGTCAAGTTCAATCGTGGTGGCAAGCATCTGCATGGTTTCCGCCAGCGTCGGTTCTGCGCCCGCGTCAACAGCCACAGGCTTCTCAACAGCCACAGGCTTCTCAACAGCCACAGGCTTCTCAACAGCCACAGGCTTCTCAACAGCCACAGGCGTTGCCGACTGCGCGGAGACTTCTGCAGGACTGTTATTAGATGCGCTTTGCAGTGCACCCGATGTACAGCCCACATGCGCACCGCTGCACAGCACAGCAGCCATAAAAACTATTTTCCGCCTCATTACTTTCTTCCCCAAAGTCGTCTTAACTGGTTACTTCACCAAGCCAGCCTAACCTTTTTGCTTCTGGGCTGCGAAATTCAGTACAAAACTCTATCCGGGCCCGGTTAACTAAGGAATACTTGCGCACCGCTCTGGTTCAGTCCAATCGCAGTACCCAATAGATGATCCAACGACCTTCAGCACACCTGTATGTGCTTCTGCTGCTAACGGCGCTGCTAGTTGGCTTGCAAAGCCGACCGGCGCAAGCAGACACAGGGTGCACGGCAGCGCCTACACCAGGGCTCAACACAGTCTACTCAAAGAGTTGGGGCATCGATCATCGCAACACCCGCTACCAACCGCGCTCCACGCTCACCGCTAAAACCGCCCCGCAGCTGCAACTGAAGTGGGTGTACGGCTTGGCCGAGTCCACGCCACGCTCTTACCCATTGATCACGGAAGACACAATCTTTGTGGGCGACGGCGGGCGCGGTGTGGTCGCCCTCGAGCGCGAAACAGGCTGCGAGCGCTGGGTGTATGAACACGTGGGGCCGATCAGCAGCGCCCTGCTGCACGGCAGTATTGGCACGCGAGAGATCATTATATTCAACGATCGTCTGCAAGGCGTATTCGCCATAGACGCAAAGAACGGGGAGTTTATCTGGCATGCCGCCGTTGATGATGAACCCGTACCCTGGTACTCCGGCACCCCATTGGTAACAGCCACTACCGTCTTTGCGCCGGTTGCGTCACTCGAGGTGGTGCTTGCCACCAATCCGCTCTACGGTTGCTGCACCACCAGCGGAGGCATGGCCGCCTTCGATATAGCAACCGGTAAAAAACGCTGGTACGTACCAACAATCGATGCCCCCGCCCAGAAAACCCACACGCATTGGCTGTTTGTCCAAAACTACGGACCCAGTGGCGCACCGGTTTGGGGCGCACCGAGCTATGACGAAACAGAAGATCGCCTGTACTTTGGCACGGGCCAGAACTATACCCACCCCGCCACCGACACCAGCGATGCCATCTTTGCTCTGGAGGGCAGTACCGGGAACAAGCTCTGGGTAGAGCAGTTCACCACACAGGACGTTTACACCGCAGCGTGCAACATCGAGGCTTTGAACCACCCCAACTGCGACACGCCCACCGGCCCTGATGTCGACTTTGGTGCGCCGACAATACTTGCGCATACCCGCGGCGGCCTACAACTGTTGATCGCCGGTCAGAAGTCTGCCGAGGCACACGCCATCGACCCTGCCAGCGGCAAACGCATCTGGAGCACACGAGTCGGCCGCGGCGGGATCATTGGCGGCGTGCACTGGGGTCTTGCCGTTAACGAAGCAGAAAACCTGGTGTTCGTCCCGATCAGTGACAAAGAGGTTGTTGGTTTTCCGGCTCCTGGCACGCCAACACCGGGCATGTACGCGCTGGATCTCGACACGGGCGCCAGGCGCTGGCACTACAGCAGAGAGTCGCGCTGTGAGCGCGAGGAGTGTGTGTTCGGCCTGTCTGCTGCTCCGCTTGCGACCAACGACATCGTGATCTCCGGCAGCATGGATGGTTATCTTGAAATACTCACCGCAGATAGAGGTAAAAAACTCTGGTCGTTCGATGCCTGGCGCGACTTCGATGCAGTCAACGGGGTACCTACCGCTGGCGGCTCGTTCGACGCGCACGGCCCCATGGTGGCTGATGATCTGGTTGTGGTGAGCGCCGGCTACGGCTACGTCGGCCAACAACGTGGCGGCAACGCGCTGCTGGTGTTCCAGGTCCAATGAACACCCTACTCCCATCGTCTGTAGAGCCCCGCCCACTTACACTAGCAGGCCGAGGCCGGCGCCTGTTGGCTACCCTGATCGATATGCTATTGGTGCCACTCTTAACCATCGTGCTGATCATGATCACTGATGTACTGGAAGACGCCGAGGATTATCAGGATTTCATGTGGACGCTGTGGGTGCTGTTGCTCGCCATTCTCAGCTATCTCCTGTTAAACGGGTATACCCTGTGGCGCCATGGGCAAACCCTGGGCAAGCGGCTGTTTGGCATCGCCATCTACAGCGCAGCGCAACCGGCCGAGCGTTTGAGCGCTGCATCCCTGTGGAAGCTGGTGTGCATTCGAGCGTTGTTTTTTCCACTGCTGTTTCTGCTGCCCCTCGCCGTAGTACTCTCGCCAATCGCACTTATCCCACTTGTCGATCAGCTCTGCATCTTCGCCAACAACAGGCGTTGCCTGCACGATTATGCGTCGGGCACAGTGGTCGTGCGTCTGCCTGTCTGACTGGATCTGTTAATGCGACACCTATTCACCGTATTCCTGGTACTCAACCTGCTCGCCGAAACCCTGGCGGCCGGCACGCTCATAGGTGGACCGCTTGGCTTGCAGGCGCCGGAGCTCATCGAAGGCAGTCGCTGGGCCATGAACTATGGCTTTGCGGTGATTGCCATTGCCAGTGCGAGCTTATGGGTGTGGGGTAAGCGCACCTCCCTGATTGCCGTCACCCCGGTGCTGGGTATACTCATGGTCTTTCACGTTTGCCTCGCCATGGCACTCAGTATGGACAGCACCCAATTTGCTGGCTTTATTTTGCACAGCGTGCTCGCTGTTATCGCAATTGCACTGTTCGCCACTCGAGCGCAGTGGTGCAGTAGCGATTGAACCACAGCAAATGAACTTGAACCAAACAGAGAATCAAACATGACTGCACATCCCCAACTCGACCTAACCAACGATCAACTGCTTAGCACCACCCGCGCTGTCCGGAAACGGCTCGACTTTGATCGACCTATCGAGGAATCGGTCTTACACGAGTGCCTGACGCTTGCGATGCAGGCACCAACCGGCTCTAACGCTCAGGGTTGGCAATTTATGTTTGTGACCGATCAAGCCAAGAAAGACAAGATTGGCGAATACTACGCGCAAGCCTGGAGCCTCTATCAGAACATGCCGTTCGCTATTCACAATCTGAATCGAGGTACAGGCGACGACAACCTTGAAGCCAGCCAGGAACGTTCCACCGGTTCGGCGCAGTATCTCGCTGACAATATGGCGAAAGCACCCGTACTGATGATTCCCTGTCTGGTTGGCCGGACTGATACCGGTGACGCCGCGCAGCCACTAGGACAAGCCTCTCAGTTTGGCTCCATTATTCCAGCCGCCTGGAGTTTCATGCTGGCCGCCCGCGCCCGCGGCATTGGTAGCGCCTGGACCACGCTGCACATCATGCACGAAGAGGCCATTGCTAAACTGTTGGGCATTCCTTTTGAGCATTACATGCAAGTCGCCTGTATCCCGCTGGCCTACACCAAGGGCACCGAGTTCAAACCAGCTTATCGCCCGGATGCCAGCACCATCATGCACGTCAACGACTGGTAACTACGGCGCGTTAGAGCGCTACGCCAATGGCCCGCAGAAACTCAAGCGTCTCAAACTCTCTATAGGAACTCTCATCGTTAGTACGGCCATAGTCCGGATTGGCCGAGAGTTTCACAATCACGAGTTTCTTGGCGGGATTTACGTAGATCGACTGGTTGTAGACACCCAGTGCGGCAAACTCGCCAACCTCACTCACTGGTAACCACCACTGATAGCCGTAGCCCATTGGGTACTCGGGATGCGCCTCAGCCTGAAGATGCGCGCCGTCCGCCACCAACGAATCCCTGACCCAATCCGCTGACACAATCTGCTTACCCTGCCACTCGCCTTGTTGCAGAAAGAGCTGGCCCAGCTTCGCGTAATCGCGCGCGGTGACCAGCAAGCCGCCGGCGGCCATCTCGACCCCGGTTTTATCGGTAATCCAGTGCCCGTCGTTTTCCATACCCAGGGGTTGCCAGAGCTCTTGCTCGGCGTACGCCGACATCGACATGCCGGTGGCCCGACTCACCAGCATGCCCAGTGCCTGGGTGTCCGTTGAGTTGTAGTAGTTGTAGGTGCCCGGCTCCCGCTCACGCTCAAGCGTTGCAGTAAACTCATCAAACGAACCACTGCCGGCCCAGGCCTGACCGTAACGCATAATGTCCGAGTTCGGGTCGCTGTAATCCTCGTTCCAGCGCGCACCCGAAGACATCTGCAACACGTCTTTTATACGCACGCCGTCATAGGCCGAGCCTGCCAGTTCTGGCACATAACGCGTAATCGGCGTTTCCACGCTTTCAATCAGTCCGTCATCAATGGCAATGCCTATCAGCGCGGAGACAAAACTTTTGGCCACCGAAAATGATATCCAGGGCACGTCTTTGCCGCCGGTCAGCCAGTAGTTTTCGTAGCGAATCTGCCCGTTCTGCACTACCAGTAGCGCACTGGTGCGGGTCTCATCCAAAAACTCCGCACTGCTTTTACTGGCACCCTCGAATTCATAGCTTGCAGGAACACCAAGCGCCTCGCCGGCCGGAAACTGATAGGGCTGTGAACCAGCGGCTATGGTTTGTGCTGGAAATATTTCACCAAGGCGGGCAAAGGCCTCGAATTGCTCACCACCCTGAAACAGACCACCAACAAAGGCCAGACGTTCCTCGACACTGCCAACAGCCACACCGGCCTCAGTTTGACGCGCCGCTGCTGCTACTGCCGATGCATCGGATTCAATGGCTGTTTGTCCGGTGCCTGACGCACAGGCCGAGAGTAATGCCAACAGCCCACCAACAACCGCCAACCGCACAGCCGCTTTGAAGTAACCACTCATCAGTAGTTTTCCCCTTCACCTAAAAGACGAGACGATGGTAGCACTGTCACGCCAGCCGCTTGCACTCACCTCAGAGTTTCCATCTGGCCTGTAATTAATAATGTGTGGCATTATTAGTTAGTTGTCGATTCACGCCACACGTTTACGCCACAAGATGCAGGAGCAAATCCATGTCACTCCGCCAACCGCTCAAACTCAAAGGTGCGCCAGGGTCTCCTTACACCCGCAAGATGCTCGCCTACATGCGCTTTCGGCACATTGGCTACGAACTGCTTATTGGCGACCAAAGCACAGCGCTCGGTTTGCCCCGCCCCAAGGTGGAACTGTTACCCACGTTCTACCTGCCAGACGCCAACAACAACTTACAGGCAGCGGTGGACTCCACCCCGTTAATCCGTCGCTTCGAGACAGAGATAGACGGCCGCGCCACCCTGCCAGACAACCCGGCGCTGAACTTTCTAAACTACCTCATCGAAGACTACGCCGACGAGTGGCTCACCAAGGCCATGTTTCACTACCGCTGGTATTTCGCGCCCGACATCGAATTGGCGGGAAAAATTCTGCCGCGCTGGACCGGCCTGCAGGAAAGTGCTGCAACGCTTGAACAACGCAGCGCCTACGTTTCGCAGCGGCAGATTTCACGACTGTATGTGGTGGGCTCCAACGACGTGACGGCCACAGTTATTGAAGACAGCTACAAACGCTTTCTGCACATTCTCGACGCTCTCATCGAAAAACAGAAGTTTGTCCTGGGCACGCGTCCGTCTTCTGCAGATTTCGGCATTTACGCGCAGCTTACCCAGCTTGCCAAGTTTGATCCCACGCCCGCCGCGATTTGCCTTGAACTGGCACCACGAGTGCATGCCTGGACTGACATTGTTGATGACTTAAGCGGCGCTCCAGTCGAGGCCGATGCCTGGCTTAATATCGACGCAGCTGCAGATACATTGGGCGATTTGCTGCGCGAGATCGGCCGCACCTACGCACCGGTGCAACTCGCGAACGCGCACGCCGTGCAACAGGGTGAAAATGAGCTACACACAACCATCGATGGCAAACCCTGGCAGCAACCCACCTTTCCCTATCAGGCAAAATGCCTGCAGTGGTTAAACGCCGAATATCAGGCGCTCGACACTGGCAATCAGGCGCTCGTTAACGCCATTCTCGCAGACACCGGTTGTGAAACCATGATCCAATCAACAGGCGCCAGCTCGTGAAAAAACTCCTCCTCATCGTTGTTGTTGTCGCACTCATCGCAGGCGCTGCTGCCACCTTTGTATTCAACTCGGCCAGCGGTCAGGATGCCCTGCTCAAGCGCGTGCTCACCACCATGATGTCCAGCACACCGGATACCTTTGACGGTCTGCGTGTTGTGGTGTGTGGCAGCGCATCACCCCTGGGGGCGGATCCAACACGTGCCCAGGCTTGCATAGCGGTGGTTACACCCGAGCACTTTTTCCTGATTGACGTTGGCGCCCGTTCGCCGTTGCGCATCCGCCAGGCCCAGTTACCTATGGCGCGCCTGAACGGCGTACTGCTCACGCATTTTCATTCCGACCACATCGCCGCCCTGCCCGACGTGAATCTCACTTACTGGATAGGTAACCGGACAACAGCAATGACGGTGTACGGACCACCCGGAGTCGACACCGTTGTCGACGGCTTCAATACGGCCTACTCGCTCGATCGCGGCTACCGCACAGCGCACCACGGTGCAGAACTGCTGGCGCCTGAACGCGGCCCCATGCAGGCGAAAAGTTTTACGCCCGGCGCCGTCGTGTGGCAGGACGACCTGCTTAAGGTTACGTCCTTCAAAGTGGAACACCACCCCATCGATCCTGCCGTGGGCTACCGCATCGACTATCGCGGTCGTTCCGTTGTTGTATCCGGGGATTCCAACGCCGCTGACTCGCTGTTTGCTGCCGCCAAAGATGCGGATCTGTTGCTGCACGATGCCCTGTCACGCGCCATGCTCGACCCGATGATCGAAACGGCCACGGAACTGAATGTACCTACAATGCCAAAGATCATGACCGACGTGATTGACTACCACGCCGACACATTGAGCTTGCCCGAACGGGCAAAGGCCGCCGGCATCGCTCAGCTCGCGCTGTACCACCTGGTACCCGTGCCACCCAACTCACTGGCGGAGCGCGTCTTTCGGCGCGGCCTGCCAGATGAAGTGATCATCACAAAAGATCTGCAAACATTTGATTTTCCTACTAATTCTAGCGAGATAATCGTTACAGACCCCTAGTCATCCAGCGCCAAGCGCGCTCGAGGGATCAGGCGAGTCGTTCGAACTCAAGCTCCGGAAAACCATTGTCGACGGATTCGCGCAACCGGTCGTAGTAGACATTCGCGCCACCAAAGTAGATCAACACGCGCGGGTCTTTGTTTTCGATGTTGGCACCCATCATCCAGGAGTTCACCTTGTAGCCATCGGCCATCAGGGTTTGCTCATGGATTTCCTTGGTGTGGGCCACCCATTCATCTTCGGCATCGCGTTTCGGCGCGCACACATCATAGCCTTCAGACTCCATGCGTTTGATGCAGTCGGTGATCCACATGACGTTCTGCTCGATGGAGGTCGGCAGGTTGGCAAACGGCGCCTGCGGTCCGGTAATCAAAAACAGATTTGGAAAGTCAGCAACCGCAACGCCCATTAGCGACGGTGATTGCGTCTTCCACTTCTCGGTGAGCGTTGCCCCGTTGCGACCACTGATGGCAACCGCTTCAGGCGCGCCCGTGTACGCCTTAAAACCGGTGGCGAGCACGATGATGTCGAACTCATAGTCGTTTTCTGTGGTGCGCACGCCTGTCTTGGTAATCTCTTGCAGCAGTTCTTTAGTGCCTATGTCTACCAGCTGTACGTTGTCGCGGTTAAATGCCTCGAAGTAGCCATGATCGAGCGGTGGTCGCTTGGCAAACAGAGGATAACCTTCGGGGCACAGCAATTCTGCCACCTCAGGGTCCTTCACCTTCGAACGTATTTTATTACAGATGAAATCCGCAACGGCCTTGTTGGAATCTGCGTTAGTAAGCAAATCATCGAAGGTTTCAAACACAAAGGCGAAGCTGCCCTTGGGCCACTGCTCTTCCAGAATGCGCTGCACTTCGTCAGGCGGCGTGTCCGCCAGGTCGCGCCCCACCGGGCTGTCGAAACACATGCCAAACACGTGGTTGCGACAGGTATCGATGATCTTTTGGTAGTTGTCCTTGATGTCTTTTTCCCACTCGGGGGTCATCGGTTTTTGTACCGCCGGCATCACAAAGTTTGGCGTGCGTTGAAACACCGTGACACTTTCAGCGGTTTGCGCCATGACTGGCAACATCTGCACGGTGGTTGCGCCAGTACCGATAATGCCGACTCGCTTGCCTGCGTAATCGAGACCTTCCTGCGGCCAGCGCGAGGAGTGGAACGACGGCCCGGTGAAATCTGCCCGGCCTTTAATATCGGGTACGTTTGGCTCCGAAATCATGCCCATGGCGCTGACGAAGTATTTGCAGGTGCAGGTATCACCACTGCCGGTAGTAACCAGCCACAACCCCGTGTCTTCCTGAAAGTCGGCGCTAACAATCTCGGTCTCGAGTTGAATGCTCGGCCACATCTCGCACTTGTCGGCGACAAAGTGCAGATACCGATGGGTCTCTTCCCAGCCCGGATAGCGCTCCGACCAGCTCCACTCCTGCAGAATTTCTTTCGAGAAAGTGAGGCAGTAGTAGAAGCCTTCACTGTCTGTGGCCGCGCCCGGGTAGCGGTTCCAGGTCCAGGTGCCGCCGATATCAGTGGCCCGATCGAAGACCTTAATCGACAGCCCTGCCTCGCGGACAAAGTGAATCAGCGCCAGACCCGCAAAACCGGCTCCAATGCCGATAACGTCGTAATCAGGTTGTTGTTTAGCAGCCATGGTAATTTCTCCCTCTTGCACACCTCAGAGTAACCGAGCCAGGATTCATGACCAACCCCCAAAGTCCCTTACAGCGCTTGCTCACCACTCTGCCACAGCGCGGCGAGGTGCGTTGGATTGGCGTGCGACCCGCTCGCGACCAACCCATGCAGGCACTCACCGAGGTCCAGGTTGAGGTTGCCCACGGGCTGGCGGGCGATCGCTTTAGTGGCCGCGCGGCAAGCGCACGGCAGGTGACACTGATTCAGGAGGAACACCTGCCAGTAATCGCCGCCTGCCTGCGCGGATCTGCCACGCCGGACACAGAATCCGAGCTCGCGAGGTCCCACGCGCTAGACCCGGCACTGCTGCGGCGCAACATTGTGGTTGGGGGCATTAACCTGCTCGCCCTGAAGGACAAAACCTTCCTGCTTGGCGAGGTGCTGCTGGAATATACGGGGTTGTGTCACCCGTGCAGCAAAATGGAGCGCCTGCTGGGTCCTGGGGGCTACAACGCCATGCGCGGTCACGGCGGCATCACCGCCCGCGTGCTGAAACCCGGCATGTTACGTCTGCACGCTGCGGTAGGCTATGCTGAGCGTTCGCAGCAACTGCCCCTGTTGTAGACGCTGCCCCAAAAGGAGACCTAGAAAGGAGGAGAGATGACCGACCCTTATGTACCCTCACCGGAACTGACCGTGGGTCAAGGCACCCCTATAGCCGCCAACGGTGGCCAGTCCTACATGGCACTCGACAACAATGGTGATGCCGGCACTGCCGCCGCAACCCGCGCAGCCCTCGACCTTATTAGTAGCGGTTCAGCCCGGAGGGTTACCGAACAACTGGAAAACGCCCCACCTGGCCCCATCGAGACACCCTGGGGCGTTGGTTTCAGACGCTATGCGGAGTGCCTCGAATACATCAAACAGAACAACATCACCGCGCCTGCCGGCGGCCTTGCGATTCCGCTGCGCTACACCGTCAACGACAACCCGTCCTACTCCATAGTTTCCTCTAACGCGCTCTGGCACGACCGCGCCCGCAAGGCCGAAGCACAGGCCCTGAAGAAAGACGAGCGCGACGAGATTCGACGCTGTCTGTACTACCCGCAAATTCTGCGCGACGCCCGCAAAATCAACGACTACCACCCCGAGCTCGACCCCTACACACCTGAATGCATGGATACGCTGGGCGTATCACTGGCGCACTGCGAATCGGCCTGCACCAACTTTTACGACGCAGCCGAGGTAGAACGCGTGTTCTACCCGGAAATGGAGCGGCTCCTGCTCGAGTTTTTTCCTGATGCAACCGATGCACTCGTGTACAACCACGATGTGTTCGACAAGCACTACACGGGCGATCGCACGGAAGATCAGGACAACAAGAACCCGGGAGTGAACGCCAACTATGCAAACCTTGTACACAACGATCTAAACGACAACAGTGGTCGAGTGCGTTGCCGCGAGCTGCTCACGAAAAATCTGCGTAACTTCGGCCGCGAACAGAAGTACAGCGCCGCCGAGGCCGACGCCAAAATGGCGCGTCGCTTTATGTCAATAAACCTCGCCAAACCCATGGAAACCGTCCAGCAAAACCCCTTTGTACTCTGCGCCTGGCCATCCTTCGCAGATCAGCCCTACATCACCAACTACCGGGTTTACGACGACCGCGTTGGCGAGACCACGCGCTTCACCCACCGGCCAGATCACGAATGGTATTGGTTACCGCAACAAACCCCCACCGAAGTATCCATGCTCAAGTGTTACGACTCGGTGACAGACGGTTCGGTGTCACGCTGGTCGTTCCACACCGCCTGCATCGACCCCACCGCGGCTGACGACGCACCCTGTCGCAAGAATGTGGTTGTACGCTCCTACGTATTCTTCTGATTTGGCTTAAAATCGCATTTTGACCGGAACAGACTCACCCGTGCAGCAGACTGTGGACAATCGAAAAGCGCGCAGCGAGGCAACCCGCAATGCGCTGATGCGCGCGGCTGAAAAACTCATCGCGGAACAAGGCATGGAAAATGTTTCCATCCGCGAGATTGTGAGCGCGGCGGCACAAAAAAACGAATCGGCCCTGCAGTACCACTTTAAAAACCTCTCAGGACTCATCACCGCTATAGTTGCGGAACGCGCCGAACAAACGCATCTGAAACGCGCGGAACTCATTGCCGAGTTAACCGCACGGGCACCAAAACCCTCCCTGCGGGAACTGTGCGTGCTCATGGTTCAACCCGCATTCGATCTGGCGCGTGCGGAGGTTGGTTTTCGCCGCTACGTAAAGGCCTTTGGGCACCAGTTGATGCTCACCGAAGACTCCCCACTCGCCGCGATAACTGATCACGGTATAGATGGCCCAAGCGGAAAACAGATGAATCGGCTGCTGCGCGCCGCCTTGCCACATCTGGATGCAGACTCGTATAAACGCCGTATGGAGGCCGTGGTGCGACTGTGCTCAGCCTCGATGTATCACCAGTCGCGACAAAAAAGCGCCTTTAAAGGGCCTGCGGCAGACCTTTTCCTGCATTCCCTGGTGGATGCTCTGGTGGGCCTGCTGGATGCACCCCTGTCTGCCAAAACCAAAGCTCTGGCGAAACGGGTCGGTGCGAGTTAGCACGCACCGCCCAGCCGTCTACTTTAGGCCTTGCAACAGATCAGTCGCCAACTGCTGATCAAGTTCCAGGGCGTCTGCAAGGTCACGCAACCAATCCATGTTGCTGGCCACACTCTGATCCAACACGCTGGCTGCAGCCAGATACATTTCCGCGGCGTAGGTCCGTGAATCTACCGCTTGCACCAATTTCGTAATCGTCAGCGGTTCTGCAAGTGCCGAGCTGATAAAGGATTCCACATCTGCGCCAGGGTCAATTTTCTGGAGGCGGTCGCCAATGCTCTTGCGTTCGGCGTCGCTGATCATTGTGTCAAGGTTCGCCGCTGTCACCATGGTTAGCAATAGCTGACGTGAGCGCGCATCGGCCGCCGGACCGGCGAGTTCCCCAACCGGCACGCCGGCAGGTACAGCCTCACCACCAGTTTTGGTTTGCCAGTCTTGAAATGTCTTGTACGCGAGGCCGCCGAGCGCTGCCAGGCTACCGAGTTTCAGCGCGCTGCCGGTAATCGCGCGCCCACCGCGCGTACCGAACAATACAAGTAGTGCCGCGGCTGCAGCCGCACCCTTGGCGGCCGTGCTTGCATCGCTATCGGCCTCAATACCCAGTTTTTCTTCGGCAAATTCTTCAAACGCAGTGTTGCCTGTCTCTGCAAGGTCGCGACCCTTGGTTTCGGCAGTTTCTACCAGCTCTTTACCAGAGCGAATGACCTGATCGAGCAGTGCGGATAAATCCATGGCGTGTCCTAACTTAGAGTTCCGTTAGCGGAGAAGAATACCGGAAAAGACTCGCTTTCCATTTACCCCATCCGAGTAGTTACCAAGTAATTACAGCTTAAAAATAGTTGTAAAAACGCCTATCCGGCGCTCGTTAGGACGCAATCAACAAACGATTGTGCACCCGCTCCAACGGGTAGCTAACCGGCACCCCAAGCAGTGCCTGCACGGTTTCGTCTTGAAACAAGCTTGTTACTTTTTGCTGGTCGTTCGCGGAAAGCGCCTGGAAATGGCGCTGTGAGCGCTGCGCCAGCCATACGGCATACAGATTGGCGGCATGCTGGTGCTCACTCTCTTGTTCCTTCGTTGTCAAAGTGACGCGCTCTTTCGCGAGCATGGGCTGGTCCTCGTCTGGCGCCAGTTCGTAGCCGGGTCCTGCCTTGATGCGCTGCATGGCTTGATTAAACGCAACGCCACCCAGCACATACTGTTGACCATAACGGCGCGCAATAAACTCCACAATGGCAAGCGCAGTTACCGGCACCCTGTCGTCCGCCAAATACTCGACTGGCCGGTCGAAAAACTCCGGCGCTTGCACCTCCGGCATCAGCATGTGTTCCACCCACCGAAACGTGCGCGGCGCGTTGTCCTGCATCACTCGTAGGCCAGCAGGGTCACGACCCAGGTGCGCATGCATTGCGCCCATCACCGCGTAGTCGGCAGCCGATGGATGGCCTCCCAGAAAATAGGGATGCTCGACCAGATGCCTCTCAAACAGTGCAAGCAGCTCCTTGTAACGCTCATCAAGTGCTGCTCGCGCAGCCGGGGTAGATTCTGGCAAGCCGTAGCTGCGCATCCGCCCGGCAATTAACTCCCCGTACTTAAGTAATTCCTCATCACTACCCTGGGGCCTGAACGAGCGCCCAAAGTCCATCTTCACAAAATGCTCGTTTTCCGCGAACAGCCAACGGTGTAACCACGCGAGCCGACACAGTCCCTCACCACCAAGCAGCTCCATCAGATGCACAAAACTGCGCTGCCGAGGGGTGCTGGGAAACGCCGGCAATTCAGTAAAGCGTGCCTCCAGGGCATCAACAATCGCAACGCTGTCCTGAATAACCTCACCCTCGGGCGTACGTAACTGCGGTATTCGATGACTGCCCGAGGCCGGGCGGACAACGTTGCGAAAGTCAGGATCGCTGGGTAGACGTTCAACAAAGGGAATGCCCTTCTTGCGTAAGTAAGAGCGCACTTTCGCTGTGTAGTAAGACGCGTAAGACCCGTAAAGCGTGTAGATATCAGCCATGCTGTATTCCTTGATCTGATTTCTTTATCATACCGCTAACCGAACTAATGCTATTCATTAATTTCGTCGTATGCTGAAATCAGTATCCAGATTCATAGCCAAACTGCTGGGCGCGCTGGTACTGGTTGCCGTCGGCCTGTTTGTGTTTGCCTTTTTCTCGCCACGCCCGCCCCTCACAACCGACCCGGCCACCCTCGCCGGTGACGGCAGCGCCCTCAACTATTGCGAACTGCCTGTACTTGACGGCCGCGGTAAGGCAGCACAGGACATCCCCAAGGGCAATACGCCGGGTTGCAGCTATGACCACTTTCCGCTGCCAGTACTCGCCCAGTGCACAGAACCGTTAAGCCCGGCCGCCGCCGACATTCGCGGGCTATGGGTTGGCGTCACCGGCAAAGTCGGCCACGTCGAACGTATTGAGCAGTGCGGCGCACGCGTTGTGGTGACCAGTAGCGGGATCATTCACGACGCCGGTCCTAATGCAACTGGCGGCTTAACCTCAAACGACACCGAGGGCAACGTGCTCTTCACCATCGGCGATCGAGAGTATTGCCCTCGCACCTCGGCTGCCATGACCTGGCGCGACGGTGTGCTCGAATTCAATGTGTTTGGCTGGGGGCCGGTGGTGGTAAAACGTTACCTGCAAGGCGAGCAGCTAGTGTGGGAGTACGCCGACGGCAGCACCACGTACATGGACCGCCTGTGTGAGTTGCCCAGCTCGCAAATTACGCCGCAGCCCAGAGGGCCACGTATTCAGCTGCCGTTTTGAGTGTGCTATGGGTGTACCCATCGCAAACCAACTTCAGATTAGGGCGCGCTCTGTAGCTCAATTAACTTAAACGTAGTACCCGGTGTACCTATGGCGATCAACTCACAGCGTTGATCGGCGGGTTCTATGGAATAGACCGTGTCGGGCTATGAATGTATCCATAGTAACCTCGGGGGCAGTGTAGAGGTAAGCCGCCCGGTTCAGTGCGCGGTAGCTGTCGGCATCCGTGCCCCACTTTCGTTCATACTGGAAGCGGGCAAGTTGCCAATAGGCCTGCTCGTAGAGACTGCGGCTGAGCGAATCTAACCTTTGCAGACCTTTTTCAGCCTTATCCTTATCGTTCTTCACTATGGCTTCGTTGACGGCGCGGTAGCGACTTACGAAGTGTCGAGCTGCACCATCCGCAGTCGCCGTCAATTCGAAAGCAATGCGATGGCGGTGTGAAGCAAGGATTTTCCTCCCGCCAAACTCTGCCGGCTCAAAGGTCCACTTTTCTGCCACTGCAATAGCGCTCTTCTCAAACGCGCTATTACCCGAGGAGTCAACCGCTGTGACATCGTAGGTTTTCCCTTCCGAGTCGACCATCATCGACACCACTACCCATCCCTCCCGGCCACGCTTTACAGCACGTGTTGGGTAATTCGGTGCCGCCAGTGGTGCAGACTTGCTGATCTTGGGAGGCTTGAAGGTTTCAATCACCGCAGGCTCAGCAGCAGCAATTGGCGCGCTGTTGTTGTTTTCAGCATCACTTTCTGGTTTGGCTTCTGGGCTCGCGCCAAAGACTGCGCCAGCTAGCAACCCGAAGCTGCTTGCTACCATCCAGCGCCATGCAATCTTGAAGTTCGCTGTGTTAAGCACAAAACATCTCCCTGTCTAACGCATACCCTTAACCCTGCTCCATTCCTACGTCGATCGCAACTCACCGAGCAGGCGCCCAGACCCTGCTAAACTCCGTGCAATCCACCAAGAGCGTTGTACATGAAGAAAAGATACCTGGCCGGCGGCTTTGTTGCTGTTGTGTTACTCGGCGGCGCTGTTACTGCCTACAATCTTACGCCAACGGTTCATGCCGGCGCATTAACAGAACTGCCGGAGCTGGGCAGAGTTGGACGTTTTGCAATTGGCACACTGGAGGAGACCTTCGAGCTGGGCAATCGCCCTGTCATCACCGCTACGAGCCCCGTCACCGGCAATACGTCCTCTGCACAACGCAATCTGCGGGTTCGCCTCTGGTACCCAACCACAACATCAACGGGTGGCACCGTAAACTACGAACGCAACCTGTCCCGCGATCCCGACAGTCCTCTACCTGTTATCTTTACGGGTTCTGCACACAACGCAGCACCTGCACTCACTAGCGAGCAATTCCCATTGGTCGTGATCTCCCACGGCTACGGCGGCTGGGCCGAGCACATGAGTTTCTTGGGCGAACACATTGCCTCGCACGGTTACGTTGTCGCTTCTATAGATCACGCGGACGCACCACCAGACGGTGCCCTGTCCTTTCTACTGTCATTTGGTAACGTCTTGCAAAACCGCGCGCTCGATCAATACCAGGTTATCGAGCAACTGCGCAGTCGGGCAGCAGCTGCCGAGAGCGGCTACGCGGCCGCCATCGACAGTAGACAAGTTGCGGTGATTGGCTATTCCATGGGCGGTTACGGCGCGCTGCGCACCGCAGGCGCTGTCTACGACTACGAGGGTGAAGGCCTGAGCAATATGCCCGAGGCCGCAAAAACCACCATGCGGGATGACCTGGACGCGCCCACCCCAATCACTGCCATGATTGCGTTAGCCCCCTGGGGCGGTGCACCTGATAACCGCTCATGGCGTGCTGAAGGGCTCGGCAAAATCGGTGTGCCCACCTTCTTCATCGCCGGTAATCAGGATGATGTGGTTGATTTTGACCAGGGGGTGCAGTGGTTATTCGACAACACACAGGCGAGCGATCGTTACCTCTTGGTGTATCGGGAAGCGCGCCACAACATCGCAGGCAACGCCATCCCCGATACTGAGTTTCCCGCAAACAAAAGCTTTCAGGTGGTGGAATACATGCGCGAGCCCGTCTGGCGCTCGGAGCGGATCAATGCCATCAACCAACACTTCATCACCGCGTTTCTCGATCTGCACCTGAAAGGCGAAGCCGACAAGGCAGCCTATCTAAATACGCCGGTTGCAGACTCAAACGCAAGTGTCTGGGAAACCGCTACCGGTGAACAGCTGAACGGCAAACTTGCCGGCGCAACCGAAACCAGCCATTGGCGCGGTTTTCAGCGGCGTTGGGCTGTGGGTATGGAGCTGCATTACAAGGCCGCACAAAACTAGCTTAGCGCCATGCCCGCCATGTCGCCTTTATCCCGCCATTCTTTCAACAGCGCATTAAACGCGTTAATGCCCGGTGCATAAGGTGAGTTTTGGCGATTGATATTGGAGGTGTTGCCCTCGCGGTTGTAATACCCGGGCGTACACGCCTCCAAAAACTCTGTGGCGCCCATGCCTGAACCGGCCGCCGCGATGATCTGCTCAATCCAGGCGTCTTCCGCTTCTGCCGTCACCTCGGCAACCTGCAGGTTGCGCTTGCCCAGTTCGTCGATAATGTAGGCAACGTGCACAGCCTGATCATCAAACATGGCCGTCATGTTTGGTGACAAGCCATTCTGATTAATGCCAATGGTGAACCAGTTGGGAAAACCGTTCGCACTCAAGCCATGCAACGTACGAAAGCCGTTCTCCCAGTGCTTGTACAGCGACAGGCCATTGCACCCTATGGTGTCAAAGTCGACTCGACGATGCGCGGTGGTGGTAATCTCAAAACCGGTGGCATAGATAATGCAGTCCACTTCATAGGATTCGCCATTGGCTACTACAGCATTGGCCGTTATCTCCTCAACGCCCTTACTGCTTGACACATCCACCAGGTGCACGTTGTCACGACTGAACGTGGCGAGGTATTCATCATTAAATGTCGGGCGTTTGCAGAACTGTCGATACCAGGGCTTTAGCGCTTCGGCCGCCGCCGTCTTGGACACTTCCTCATCCACGCGACCACGAATTTCATTCATCTTTTGAAAGTCAGCAATTTCGGCTCGCAACGCTACCTCCGCCATATCGATATCGCCATCGTCAGCGTTGCGATTCATTAACGAGATACCGATGCGCCGCGCAATGTCGGTCCAACCGTCGGCCACCAGGTCTTCACCGAAGTTCTGCCCCGCAAGGGTTGCTGCAAAGTTCTCGCGGCGCGCACGCTGCCAGCCGGGCTCGAGGTTTTTGTACCAGTCCTCATCCGTTGGCGAATTACCCCGCAAATCGACGGAAGACGGCGTGCGTTGAAACACATACAGCTCTTTGGCGTGCTTACCCAGAAAGGGCACGCACTGGATCGCCGTAGCACCGGTACCGATGATCGCGACGCGCTTGTCAGCAAGCTCAGTCAAATCACCATTGTGGTCTCCGCCGGTGTATTCGTAGTCCCAGCGCGACGTATGAAAGGTATGCCCTGTGTATGACTCGATGCCCGGAATGCCAGGTAACTTCGGCCGGTTTGCCGGGCCGGTGGCCTGAATGACAAATTTCGCACGAATGCTGTCGTTGCGCTGGGTGGAGACTTGCCAGTAGTTATCGGCCTCGCTCCAACGCACCTCTGTTACCCGGGTTTGAAAGATGGTGTTGTCGTACAGACCGAAGTACTCGCCGATGCGTTGGGTATGCTCAAAGATCTCAGGCGCATAGGAGTATTTTTCTTTCGGCATGATGCCCGTCTCTTCGAGCAGAGGCAGATAGCAATAGGATTCAATATCACACTGCGCACCCGGATAGCGGTTCCAGTACCAGGTGCCACCGAAGTCACCAGCCGATTCAATCACCCGAAAATTGGTGACGCCGCGCTCTTTGAGCCGCGCTGCAGCCATCAGCCCGCTGAAACCGCCGCCAATAATGGCAACCTCTATATCGATGTCGAGTGGTTCACGCTCAAAGCCGGGCTCGACATAAGGGTCCACTTCGGCGTAGTCGGCAAACTCTGCAGCAGCCTCGATATACTGATCTTCGCCGTCGTCGCGAATTCGCCTGTCACGTTCCGCCAGATACTTCGCCCTGAGTTCATCGGGATCGAAGTCCAGATCCGGAAACATGTTGTGCAGACGCTCACTACTCATCGAGTTACCCTCTTGCTCTATCGCGTAACCCCTGATTCTTTCACAGCATCTAATCTTTGTCCCAGACTTTGATTATTGTGCCAGTGTGCGTACCGCCGTACTGGTTGAACCACGCACGTCGCCATTCTCGCCACGGAAACGCACAAAGATGCGGTTGCTTGCCGGGGCGTTGGTGATCTCACCTGTGGGTGTAGCGAACACCGCGAATGACGCCGTACTGCCAGCCTCGTAGGTCAATGTGCTGCTTGGGGTTGCAGGTGCAACGCACGCGCCCGTCGCGGGATCAGTAGGACAGATTAGAAGCTGCAGCGGCAGGCCCGCGTTGCCATCATCCACGCTGACCGCAATGGACTCGGTGACTCCGACATTGGCAGAGCCCACGGCAAACAGCGCAGTCGCATTGACTTGCGCGACCAGATCGACCTCGGTGGTTAGGCCAATGATATCGGCGACCGGATCGTTACTGGCAGAGAGCAACAGGGTGTTGACACCCAACACATTTGTCGCCGCTCTCGCGTCCGCACATTCATAGCGCAAAAACAGCGCTGTTGGGGAAAAGTCATCGTCTGGCGTAACGCTCAGTACCAGGTTCTGGATCGCCCCGGGTGCTATTGCGAAAGGAGCATCCGCCTCCCCTACAGGCACGTTAACCGGGTTTGCAGTGCGATAGCTGAACTCTGCAGGCAGATCGGTCATCGGCCTTACCACGCACCCAGTGAGCTCGTTGTCGGTTGTGTTGATGACGGAGGCGAAGACCGTCGCAACATCGTCGACCTGCACCGCTCGGCTGCCGGGCAACACCGCACTGGCAAGCGCAACCGGTCGCAGAACTTCATTGAAAAAGAACTCCGCTGCACCGTCGAGTATCTCGATGAATTCGCTGTTACTGAAACCAACGTGATTAAACGATCCGCGGTCGAAAAAGAATTCTGTAGGTACGCCGACATCTCGCGCGGCGGGAATCATGTCGCAGGCGCCAGAGGAGACCAGTGCCTGACCAAAGGCGATAAATCCGAGACCAGGGATCGTGCCACAGGGGACGATGGGGTCAAACTCCTCGTGAGCGGCGAAGATGGGTGCAGAGTCAGGCTCGATCCAGTCTACATCCTGGATAGCACCAGAGATCTGCAACACGCCACTAACCGCAGATGAAAACTCAGTATTGGTGCTGCTGTTGCCTGCGATCCCACCATTGACTGCAAGATACTCTGTGACCGTGTTGCCCAGGTCATCGCCTTCGTCGAGTGTGCCCATGGCCCCAGCCATAACAGCACCGGCAGAAATTCCGCCGGCAAACACGTGTTGCCCGTCTGTGCCATACCGATCTGCACCTGCCCCATCTTCTCGAAAGAATCTTACGGCGGCGCGCATGTCATGGATCGCTTGCAACACCCGCACTTGCAGTTCGCCAGAACTGTCCGGGGAGTCTTCGATCAGACGATAGTCAATGGAGGCCGCCACAAACCCATGTCGCGCAAAACGGGTTGCCATCTGCACCATTTCCGAGTCATCACGCGCACCGTTAACAAAACCACCGGGAAAGGCCAGTACAACAACGGCGCGGTCAGTCGCCGTGTCTCCGGCGGGCATGTATATGTCCATCAGCAACGGTTGATCGGCACCCTCTGCGCGCCGGCCAACACCAAACTGCACGCCTGCGACAACCTCTACATCTGCAAACAGCAGATCGCGATAACGCTCTTCAGCGAATCCGCTGTAAGGCAGCGTCACAACGATTGATAACAACAAACCCAGTCGTATTAGTTGTTTTTTCATCACTAAATCTCTGCTGCACAGCAACTTGCTAGAAGTCAGACAATTCATAGTACTCTAGAGCGCTGGCAACCCGTCCAGTAAGCAACCGATGCTAACCCTGAAGTTACACACAGATTTTACCTAATCGCGCCTTAAGGAAACTGCATGTCCGACGTCGCCCCGCTATTCGAACCCCTAAGCATTCGCGGCATGACCCTGCCCAATCGGGTTGTCATGGCCCCAATGACCCGCTCGTTCTCACCCGACGGTGTGCCAGGACAGAACGTCGCCGATTACTACCAGCGCCGGGGTGCGGCCGATGTTGGCTTGATAATTACAGAAGGCACCACCGTTGGCCGGGGTGGCGCCTCCAATGATGTAAACGTACCTAACTTTCATAACCAACAAGCGCTCGACGGCTGGGCCAATGTGGTTAAGGGCACGCACACAACACCAGCCAAGATCGCCCCGCAGCTTTGGCACGTCGGCATGATGCGCCAACCCGGCACCGGCCCCGATCCGGACGCCCTCTCCGACAGTCCGTCCGGTCGGAGCCACACGGGCAAGCAGGTGCAAGCCGAACCCACTGACAGCGAAGTGGCGGATATGGTCATGGCCTATGCCAATGCAGCAGGTGAAGCGAAACAACTTGGCTTTGACTGCGTCGAAATTCACGGTGCCCACGGCTACCTGATCGATGAATTTTTCTGGGGCGTTATGAACACCCGCTCTGACAAGTACGGCGGTGATCTAGTGCAACGAGCACAGTTTGCCGGTGAAGTAATCGCGGAGTGTCGCAAACAGGTGGGTGCAGATACGCCAATTATTCTACGGTGGTCACAGTGGAAACAACAAGACTTCAATGCCCGTCTGGCGGATACACCCCAACAGCTTGAAGCTTTTCTTAAAGTATTTGTGGACTCAGGCGTTGATGTACTGCACGCCAGCCAACGACGCTGGTGGGAAGCCGAATACCCGGACGTCGATGGCGAGCAGGGTTTAAATCTCGCGGGTTGGTGCAAGAAACTCACGGGCCTGCCAGCAATTACTGTCGGTTCTGTCGGTCTGTCATCAGACTTTATCGGCAGCTTTCAGGGTGAAGCCTCTAAAACACAACCCATCGGTCTCGCCGTTGAACGGCTTGAGAAAGGCGAGTTCGATATGATCGCGGTGGGCCGCGCTCTGTTGCAGGATCCGCTGTGGGTCCAAAAAATCAAAGAAGGCCGCCACGACGAACTGGCCGACTGGAACGCAGAGTCGCTGAGCAAACTGTATTGACCCGTTACCACTTCCCCAGAACCAATAAGAGGAACTTCTGATGAACACCATAGAAATCCCAAAATTTGGCGAACTGCTGGCAGAACACCTAGGCGGTGTGCCTGCCGAAGCCTACCCTTACCTGCTGTCGCAACTTGAGCGTACAGCCGCTGACCGGTACCGCGAGTGGGCTGCTGCAGTACCCAGCCATCGCGACGGCATACTCGAGTGCGCAGCGCGCGAAGATGAGATTGCCGACCGCGTAGAGGCAATGTTTCCGCCCTCGGCGGAACACCGCGCCCTGGTTGCCGAGATCATACCCAATGCCAAAGCCACCTATTACTCAGCCTTTGAGCCTTACACACCCGTTGAGCAGATGACCATCCAGGCCAACGCTGAGCGCCAGGGTGCAAACGCATGGCAGACCCTGAAAGCAGCGTATCCCGACATGGCGGCAGAGCTCGATGAGTTGTCCAGCATCGAACTTAAAAGCGCTGACTATCTGGATGCTAATCTCGCCCAAATGAGCTAGCCCGCGTTCATGTCGCAACTACCAGAATTTCTGGGGCCAGACTTCAAAGACGGTTACTTTGAACACGACGGCGTCACCCTGCACTATGTCGAGGCGGGGGTCGAGACGGGTGCGGGTCCGCTTTTGATCTTCTATCACGGCTTCCCCCTGTTCTGGTTTTCCTTTCATCATCAGATGACCGCCCTCAAAGGCCGCTACCGCTGTGTCGCCGTCGACGGACCCGGCATAAACCTGTCGTCGAAGCCAGAGGATCTCGACCAGTTCAAATTGGCGAAGCTTGCCGAGCAACTCGATCACCTTGCCCGCCATCTGGCTGGCGACGACAGGTTCTATCTGGTGGGTCATGACTGGGGCGGCGCACTGGCGTGGTCGTACGCCCAGCGCTACGCCGATCGACTACACAAGGTTGTTGGCATTAACGCGCCACCCACCAATCAGTTGCTCGGCATGCTCGAAACCAACCCAGAGCAGCAACAGCGCTCAAACTACATGTACTCCATGCGCAGCGGCAACATCAATGCGCTACTCACCGAAAACGGTGGCGAACGCATGTGGAAAAACGCCTATGACAAACTGCGCAAGCTACCCCACTACACCTTTGAGCATGACGCCATCTTTCGCCAGGGCTTAGCCCAGCCTGGCGCCATCGATGGTGGCATCAACTGGTATCGCGCCAATATTCCTCCGCTGTCTGACATCTCGGAGTCGAGTTACTGGCCAGCGCGCAACGCCCAAACAACAACCCCCGGATTACTGATTTGGGGGGCAGCGGATGATACGTTCGAGCGCAGCTTCATCAATGATCTACCGCGCTTTGTCTTAAATCTTGAGGTGTGCGAGCTGCCTAAACTCGGTCATTCGCCTATGCTTGAATGCCCCGATCGCGTGAATGAAATTTTGCTGGATTTTTTGCGCAGCGATGATTAGCTACTCAAATTTGTAGCCCACACCGTAAATAGAATGCACCACTTCTTCATCGCCATAGCCGACGCGCAGTTTCTTGCGTAGGTTTTTCACGTGCGAATCTACGGTGCGGTCGCTAACCACTCGGCCATCAGCATAGATTGTTGTCATTAACTGATCACGCGAGTAGACGCGCCCTGGTGCCTCGGCAAGCAGCGCCAGCATGCGAAACTCCACAGGCGTGAGTTCTAATGGCTTACCATTTAACAGCGCCTGAAAATTCTCTGCCTTGATGATCAGGCCGCGATAACCAACTGCAGATTCTGGTTCGCCAGCAGCACTCAACATCTGCACCCTGCGCAGTATTGCCGTCACTCGAGCAACCACCTCGCGGGGGCTGAACGGTTTGCTAATGTAGTCATCAGCGCCAATCCGCAAACCCAGCAACTTGTCAATTTCTTCAACCCGTGCGGTTAACATGATAATGGGCACTGTGCTTGTTTTGCGCACCTGCGAACAGACATCAAGGCCACTCTTGCCCGGCAGCATGATATCCAGCAGCACAAGATCGGGCTTGTGCTCGTCCACCCAGGCAACCACCTCATCACCGCGTGCCAGATGGGTCGCGACATACCCTGCATCGACCAGATAGTCACGCAATACCTGGGCAATTTTCACCTCATCCTCAACCACAAGGATGTGATGACCAGCAGCATTGTTTGAATCATCTGTCATGGTGCAACCCCACGAGATAACGCAACGTCAATTTGCAGCCCGCCAAGAGACGACGTTGTAGCCACAATTGTGCCCTCATGCGCGGCAACTATCGCGGCACAAATCGACAACCCAAGTCCACTACCACCGGTGGCGCGATTCCGCGACCCATCAACGCGATAAAGTCGCTCAAATATTTTTTCATGCAGACTCGCCGCTACACCAGGCGCTGTGTCAGCGACACTCAGGTGCCAGTGCGTTGCGGAAGAGCTGGTGGTCAGGCGCACGATGCCGGGCGCATCGGTATAGCGTGCCGAGTTTTCTATGAGATTGGTGACCAACTGGGTTATCCGCACAGCATCTGCCTGCACCCGTGTGGCACTGTCTGCGCCCTGTAACTCAAGCGTCAGTCCTAACGCCTCAAATCGAGCCACACTGGACGCAACCAGCTCGCGCACCAGCTCATTGGCGTCCAGCGCTACAAAATTGAACTCCATACTGCCTTCGTCCGCAGCGGACAACGAATACAGGTCTTCAGTGAGCCGCTGCAACCGATCAACTTCAGATTGCAGCGATGCGACGGCCTCTTTATCGAATGGCCGCACCCCGTCGTCCAGTGAATGCAGCTCCGCCTGCAATACCGCCAGTGGGGTGCGCATCTCATGATTAATGTCAGCAAGCCAACGCCGGCGGGACTCCCTGTTGTTGTCCAACACCTGTGCCAATGAATTTACATCGCTGGCGAGCACTCCGAGCTCATCTGCCGAAGTAAGCGTAACGGGTTGGTCATAATTCCCTTTAGCAATCGCTCGCGTGCCGTCAGCTAAACGGCGAATTGGCTGCGTAAACTGCCGGGCGATAATAAGGGAAGCAACCGCTGCGAGCACAAGCAACAGCAGGGCGATGTAGACAATGGAACGGCTCTGCTGACGATCAAATTCGATGTCCAGGTCGGTTTCAAAATCAGCAATGGGCGCCAGGCGGAGTTGGCCAACAACAGCACCGGCCACCTCGATCTCTGTTAACCGGGCGTCCGTTGTGCCAACCATTGCGCCCGCAATCCAGCGCCCATCACTACCAAACAACCCCAGTCTTGCGCCGATACCCAATAGATCGCCCACCCCTCGTGGCGGGAGGCCAGCGCGCGGAGGAGGAACCCCACGAGGATTGCGGACACCACGAGAATCTGGCGCTCCGCTGTTTCCCTCGCTCCTAATTCGATCAGCGTCGAATCGTTCACCATCAAAACGATCGCCGCGCCGCCAACCGGGTGGGAGTTGCCCATTCTGCTGAAAAATTGCACGCATCAAGCCGCGCCAGCGCCGGGGACTATCCTCGAGGTTTGACCACCCTTCACTAGCCGCGTATTCGCCCGCGAGCGCCTGCGCAAACTGTTCGACTACTGGGGATTCACGCGCATCAAGATAGATTTGAAAACCGCGTTGAAAGCTTAAGCGACCAAACAACGCACTCATCACCAGAATCACCATTGAGATGATAACCAAGGCGACAAACAGTTTGCGGCTGATGGTCCACTGCATGCAGATCTATGTCGGTTAAGTCAGCTCGTTGTCGCGCGCGTTCTTCCTGCCTTTACGCCGGGCACGCCGCTCAGGCACGCACACCAGCTGCACACTAGCCGTATCAGCCGCGCTATCGCCTGCGCTTCCGTCCACTGCGGAATCGGTATTTGCGTTCCATTGCCGACGCGGCACTTGACATTGTCCAACAACAATGTTGCCTCGACGCGTCTGAATTTCGCAGGCGGCCTCTTTGGCCAGATCAGTACAGGCCTCAAACGCCCGTGGCGGCGGACCGCGACGTTCGCCTCGCTCAGCATGTTTCCCGGCTCCGCCGTGATTCGCACTGGCGTTAAGGCTCACGCCCAAACCCAGGCTAAGACTAAGAACAATGCCGAGCAGTAATTTTGCAAAAAAAGCTGGTTTATCCATGAACACTTCCTCGCTAGAACTAAATTATTCAGGAACTGTAGAGTCCCACCCGAACAAGACGTAAGTATGCACAAAATAAGGATTTAATGTGGAGTTCGGCCCTACGGAGCGCCGTCGCTACTGCCTCTAAGCTTATTACTTATTACTTTTTTACTTCTGCTGGGTGTGCGGCAGGGCCGGCATCGCAGCAAAGGTAACAATCGCCCCTCGATGGCCGATAACGGTTCCCGCTAAAGTGTGTCCATTGACTGCGGCGGACTGCGGCGGGAGGTTTACCGCCCGACTCCACAGATAAGCGGCGTTGAACGAATCCCCCGCGGCCGTCGTGTCGACCACCGCAACAGATTCGGCAGCAACGCTGGTCACGACTCCGTCGGCGAGCAGGGTTGCGCCACCGGCGCCATCTTTCACAACAATTTCGCTAACGCCCAGTGAACTCAAGCGTTCAACAACATCTGCTGCCGAGTGCCCACCAAACAGCGCGTACTCGTCATCAGCGGTGGATAAAGCGATGTCGGTATTGGCGTACATCGTTTGGTAACTGTGCCGGGCCAGATCAGCATCGCTCCACAAGAGCGGGCGATGATTGCTGTCAAAAGCGATCAGCCCACCCTGGTTACGAAAGTTGCGGGCAAAGTCATAGAAGGTCTCTCTGGTTTGCGCGGTCATTAGCGCAAGCGTTATTCCAGAGAGATAAAAGAGATCAGCTCGGGGAGATGCTTTGTCCAACAGCGCCGTTAGCTGGTCAACACTTTGCAACAGGCCGCGTGCCGGCGACTGATCACGCCAATACACAAACGACCGCTCGCCATGCTCATCAACCTGAATAAGATACAGCCCCGGAGCGCCGCCGGGCCGTTGTGCGACATGCTCACAATTAATGCCCTCGGCCGCCCAGCAGTCAAGCATCCAGGCACTTAGCGCGTCATCGCCCAGCGCAGTCAAATAGTCGACGGCTCCGCCCAGGCGAGCAAAGTACAGCGCCGTATTCAGAGTATCGCCGCCATAACCGAGCGTCGCCGGCCCGCGGGCATCAACGAGGCTTTCAGCGCTCACTTCCAGCATGCATTCACCGAGCACACACAAGCGCTTGTTCCCGCTCATAACTTGGGCCGAGGCGCTAGGAGAAGATGGTTCCACCATTGATATCAATGCTTGCGCCATTCAGGAAGCTGGCTTCGGATGACGCCAGATACGCCACCAGATCAGCAACCTCCGAAGCCTCACCCTCACGCCGCAGCGTAGTGCCAGCGGCCACGTTGGTGCGCACCTCCGGTTTGGTAAAAGTGTCATGGAAGGCGGTATCGATCATGCCTGGGCACACACAGTTAACCCGTATGTTGTTTGGACCAAACTCTTTCGCCATGGCACGGGTAAAGGTCATAACGGCACCTTTAGAGGTGGCGTAGGCTGCAGCCCCAGGACCACCACCGTCTCGGCCCGCTTGCGAGGCCAGATTCACAATCGCCCCACCCTTTGGCATCTTTGGCGCTACTGCCTTGGTGGTTAAAAAGGTGCTGGTCACATTGAGTTTCATAACGTGTTCAAAGAAAGCTTCATCCATTTCGGCCAAGGGCTTGCGAGCGACCAGCCCACCAACAACGTTCACCAGAATATCAACAGTGCCGCCGTACGCCTCTTCAGAAGCCGCCAGCAGCTTGTCCACGTCCGCCTGAACAGTCATGTCACCTTTTACAGCAATAGCAGTGCCACCATTCGCCTCAATCGCCTTAACCGTTTCAGCGCCATTAGTTTCGTTATTGCAATAATTGACGACAACCTTGGCACCACACGCCGCCAGTTTCTCAGAAACCGCCCGGCCGATGTCTCTTGCACCACCCGCAACGATCGCAATCTTGTTTTCCAAATTCATACTGATAGCCCTTTTAAGTCTATGGTCGAAGGTTTGTTAAGTTTTTGGTTTTAGCGGTTGAATGTTGCCGCACAGAATCCACACCGACAGCACACTAAGTATTGCCAGTGCTGCACCAACCACAAACGCTGGCGCGTAGCTGTTAACGGTAATCACCGGTATCAGAAAATTGAGACCAACCACGGCAAGTTTTGCGGCCGTTCCCGCAAAACCTGCGAGCGATGCCACCGACTTACCACTGTAGAAATCACTCGGGAGGGTTTGAATATTGCCCACAGCGGTTTGAAAGCCAAACAGTATTGCCGCCATTAGCAGCACAGCAATCAGTGGGCTCGCCGCCTTGATGGTCAGCAACAAGGAAACAAGCATGATCAGCCCGCCAAGGCCAATAACAGCCTTGCGAGTCTTGTTTACTGACCAACCAGCCTTGATACGGTTTTGTGCAAGCAGACCACCAAACCAGGCCCCGAACATAGCACCCACATAAGGTACCCATGCATACAGTCCAATTTCTTTAACGCCAAACCCGTAGGTCTCAGACAGGTACAGCGGCAACCAGCCAACAAACAACCACCAAATAGGATCAAGGAAAAAGGAGGCCAGAATAACGCCCCAGCTTTCTTTACGATCCAGTATTTCGTACGAGGTAGGCGCGTAGTCTGCTACCTCGTTGGTTTCATTATTTCTCTGCCCGGTAAGAATGTAATCGCGTTCTTCACTTGTTAGCCACGGGTGCGAATCGGGCCCTGACTTGTAGAGTATGAGCCAGGGAATCAGCCACAAAAAACCCAGCGCACCCACAGCGATGAACGTCGCCTGCCAGCTATCAAAAAACACAAACAGATAGGCAATGATGGGTGCGGAAACGATACCGCCGATGGCCGCGCCTGAATTAAAAATGCCTTGTGCCAATGCCCGTTCATTAATCGGGAACCATTCCGCATTGGCCTTCGTGGCACCCGGCCAGTTCCCTGCTTCCGACACACCCAGCAAACCGCGGAACAAGGCAAAACTGCCAATGCCCGTTGCCATGGCATGCAGCATGGTGGCCGCAGACCACACTGTAATAGATAAAATGAACCCGAGCCGCGTGCCAATCCAGTCGAAGATTTTGCCAAACAGCGTCTGTCCAAACGCATAGGCAAACGTGAACACGTTCAGAATAATCGCGTAATCAGTTTTGGTCAGTCCCAGATCGGCAGAGATTTCTGGCCACAAGAAACCGAGCGCACCGCGATCGATGTAGTTGATGATGGTGGCCAGCGCAATCAGGCTCACAATGAACCAACGCAATCGTCCCTGCGTCATTAGCTTTCCCCCTCATAGAGAACATCAACAAAGCCTTGCCAACGCCACTTGCGCTCGCCGTCCGAGAGCACGTGCGTCGCCTCCGCATCTCCATCGTTCGATACAGCCACTACAAGCGTGCCCCCATTGCGCAACGTCAACACCACCAGTTCAGCCTGACCTGCGGCTGCATCTTCGACAACGTACTCAACTGCGGCCACCTGGGGTTCACTGCCTACCGTAAACTCCTGGGCCGCATCGTAGGTGCCGTGGGTTTCAAACACATTCACAAAGGTGGCATTTTTCGCCTTAGGCGCACGCAGCACAACGCCCTGTAACGGCAGCAGACTAAAGTCCGGGTCATTTGCCCCAACGCGAACCATTGTCGGTACGGTGCGCTCAGGCGCCACCGAGTGCAGGGTGTAAAACCGTTTATCCTGCAGCCACGACAACTGAATGTGTGCGCCTTCTGGTTTGCCTTCACCTTCCAACCACAAATGCTGGTAACCGTTGGCTTTGCCTAGCGGCTTCATCACGGCGGTGTTCTTGCGCAGGGAACCCCGAAAATCCACCAACTGGGCCTGCACATAAAACGGCAAATCAAAAGTCACGGCTTTTTGTGAGCTGCCACGCAACAGATCGACCACAACGGGTGCCGCAAGCGCTGGATGCGAAAGTTGCACAACGGTGCGGGTAATAGATGAGTCTGGATAAGCATCGGTGAGTGTCGCCGAGACTGCATTGAGGTTTTCGCTAGCACTAAAATAGTTGGTTTGCGGCCAGTATTTCTGTGCTTCCCGCCAATCACCGGCAAACTGCGATTCACCATTCAACACCAGCGTATTGTGCGCAATGGTTTGTTTGGCCCAGCTGTTGTTTTCGCGCAGATAGTGACCGCCATTTTTGGTCGACACATTCAGGAAGCGGGCTGCTCCGTAATCGTTTAGTATTTCATTACCGGCATCAAACAGACCGATGGCGAGCTTGTCGAAGTGACCGTGGCCAAAACCTTGCGAGGTGTTTTTGGCGATCACTGTGTGCGCTAGTTCGCCTTCGCCCATGCGCATAATTGCAAAACCACCGCGATCACCCTTTGGTCCGTCGCGCAGCAGCAATGACCGAAAGTTGAAATCGACACTTGCGCTTGCACTGGCTGCCTGTGCTAACGCCAGCCCCTCACCGCTGAGTACGGTCTTGCCCTGGTAACGCGCGATAGACAGCAAATCGTCGCGCCCGGTAAGACCGTGTGCCGCGGCTACGCCATACACCAGTTCCTGGGTGTCGAGCCCCTTTGACTTGATGGCATCGTTGATCGGGAAGAACTTGCCCGCATAGCTTTGTTGCACAGTAGCATCAATCGCCTTCAGCAGTATCCCGTCACGGTAGGCAAATATTTCTCGTTCTGGGTCGTTGTTGGCAATGGACTGGGCAAGCAGCACAAAGGGCATCAGTGCATAGCGCTGATAATAAGGGCCCTCGGTGTAGTAGCCATCCGGCGAAAACAACTCCGTTAGCTGGGCCAAAAAGCCACTGGAGCCGTCACCATCCAATCCCAACAATGCCCGTTGCACCAGTGCCTCATCACGCAACGCATAACCCGTCATTCCCACTGCTGCGGCAGCCCAGGTGCCGTGGTTGTGTATCTTGCGAAAAGTCTCTGGACTCTCAAGCGACAGAAAGTCGGCAACGGGTCGTAGCAGGTCAGTTTCGATGCGTTCGCGATCGGCCGGACTAAGTGCGTCACTAACGGCGTCGAAGCCTTGAATGGTATAGACCAGCCATACCGACTCGTTGAGATTTTGCCAGAACAGGCGCCCAGGCGACTGTTCTTTCTTGGCGGGGTGCAAGCCCAGCGTTTTGTACATGTCGGCGTAAGCCAGCAGCATGGCCCTCGCATGATCGGCATAGCCCTGCTCGCCCGTAATTTGGTAAAGCAAACCCGCGTCATGAATAACCTTGTAGTTTTCCTTGTGGCGCTCGTGCGTATAACCACCGCCAGGGTCTTTTGGCGCCGGCACCTTGAGGCCTTCTTTGATGCTGGTGCTCACACGTTGCCGCGCTTCGGAAAGTGCTGCCTCGAACAGCGGATAGGTTTCATTAGCTGCGCGTATGTCACGCACCCCGGCAGCGGTGAGAATCAACGACGGGCGTTCAATGCCTGCAGCACTAGCCGACGCGCGATCCGACGCGCGCTCGGCAGCACATGCCACCGCAGACCCGGCCAAAAATACAACTACCCAGAACGCACGGGCACAACCTAGCAATGTTGAGAAAACCCTGGGCGTCATAAGGTGTCGATCGCCCTTTTGGGTATCAGCGGCTCATCGTTCACTCCCAGCACCTGGGGTGGCGATTCAAACTGGGCGGCTTCTATGTCAAACGTATTCCCCAGCACACGCTTTTTGATTCGCACACCGCCGGAGGCCTTAAAGGTGTTGCGCTCGATTACTACACCGTCAATGCCGTGCAAATCGATAGCCAGCTCGCCGGCATTCACACCGGTAATCGTTGAGTCTTGCAGCACAAAACGCGGACCAAAGGTACTTTCATCGCGCCCTTCACGGCCAAAGCTTATGAGTGGACCCGCAACATTGGTGAAGTTCGATGCACTGACCTTGATGTCTTCCGCCAGATACCAGCCTTCGAGCGCCGCACCTGATAACGAAATAACAGCACCTGGCCAGCCCTGGGCAGCCACCTCAGCAAAGTCAATTCTGGTTGCAAAGGTTGTCGCGTCTGCCACCAAAAACGGCAGGTCTTTCACTCCAGAATCGGCAGCCAGCCCAACGTCCTGCAACGCAAGTTCATAGGTGCCCTGGTAGTAGCTGCCTGTGGCCTTGATCACCGACTTGTTCTCTTCTTTGGCCTGCACGTCAACATCGCTGAGCGTGAGTGCGCCCCCGGCAGGGATATGAAACAGGGCAGAACCGGTGCTCTGCAGTTGGGTTTGCACCCCGTTGCGCGAGCGCCCGTCGATGGTTAACGCATGCGGGATAACGATGGGGGCATCTACCGTGTAGCGCTTGTCGCGCAACTTGAGCACATCGCCGGGTTGTGAGTTTGCAACGGCCCGCAGCAACGCCTTCGCGCCCTTACCCACTCGCGTTTCGCGACCTTGGCGCGGCGCTTGCGGTGGCTTGTCGAACCAGTCAGGCCCGGTGTCAGCACGCCTTAGTGGCTCGAGGTCGCGCGGTGCACCGAGCGCGGCGAGCGCTGGATCGGTTGGGTACAGCAAGCCATTGTCTGCTCGCGCAAGCTCAATCTCTGCCTGCACTGAGGCTCCGTATGGCCTCATGCCCTGATTATTGGAGGCGTTCTGCGCAAACTTGATGCCCGAAATGTCATCAAACACCGACACCGGTGCAGTTGCATCGGTTACAAACAGATTGCGCTGCACCACGCTGTCTTTGGGCGCCGCACTGCGCTCCTCGTCACTACCCACGGCGAGACCAATGGCGTCAAACCCCAGAAACGAGTTATTGGCAACCAAGGCGTCGGTAACCTGGTGATAGCGGTTGATCGGCGAGTTCGGCACACCGTTCATGATGGTCAGCGCACTTAAGAACTTCTCGCCACGCAAACCCTCAAAATAGTTTTCTTTGACCGTCTGCCGATCGTTGATGACACGCACGCCACCGGTATCAGACACGCCATTGCCGAAAAATACGTTTCTGGAAATCTCATTGTTGCCGCCATGGCGAAACACCACCGCGCCGCGCGACTCGTAGAACAGGTTGCGAGCAACCAGGTTCCCTTCCGCCTTAATCGAGATTATTTCCACTTCGCCATCGCAGTGCTCGAAGAAGTTGCGCACTACGCGCGTATTAGAACGCGTACGCGAGTAGTCGCTCACGCCAATGCGCAACGTCTCGCCACCGTTACCGCCAATCGAAGGCCGGCGGCCAAAAAAATTGTGCTCAACAACGTGATTATTTTCGCGGCTCTCGGGTTCATCGAGACGCACCACAAGGGTTGGACCCTTATTGGTTTTGCCCGCAAAATAGGAGTGATCCACACGATTGTTTTTACCGTACAGCGCAATCCATCGGTCTTCTGTTGTGCGCTCGCGCTTGCTGAAGTTTTCTATGACGGTTTGCGTCAGTCGGCTGTGATTGGCTAGCGCACCAGGTTCACGGCGGAAGGCAATAACGTCACGGGTTGGACTGGCACCATCGCGAAACACCAGCCCGCTAACGACCAGATGATCACCCGCAAGCTGCAGATTAGAGGTGCCGCTGATAATAACCTGACCTGGTGTTTCTGCCCGCAGCGTGATCGGCTGCTCGGCGGTGCCGGTGCCGGTGAACA